>CAXTTL010000017.1:0-38145 GCA_964247135.1 uncultured Deinococcales bacterium
AGACACGCATAGTATTGCTTCATTTGGTAAATACTTGTTTGAATAATCCAATTGAACATCATTCCACCATTCCTTTTCTTTGAGTTGATTTTGAAAAATGCCACGCAATATTGGCGTGATCAACTTTCAAATCGAATGCACACTTCGACCTGTGATTCTTCTGACATAAGTTCTCAAGTTTCTCGAGTACAGGTGCGTCAACACCTAGTTTCAAAGAATCCGCTTTGAGCAAGAATTAAATCCGCGCAATCATTCAAGTGATATAACCTCAAGATGCAGCGAGGGCGCAAAGATGCAATTCTCCAGCCACACCAGCACAGGTCACAGCGGTGACTGTGCCACGATCACCTGTCTGACCTTCAACATCACCGAACGCAGTCCACCCAGTACGCTGTCCAATGGTGTGCCATAAGTGACCGTCTGTCGTCACACCGCCGACGTGAAGCCCAGAGTCTAGGGACGCACAATCAACTTCGACAAATAAACCCCGATCGCCTGATTGACCTTCAACATCACCAAAGGGTGTCCAACGTCCATCGGCTCTGCGAATGCTGTGCCACAAATGCCCGTCGGATGTGACAATACATAGGTTTAACTCACTACCAGTACCATCGGAGGCAACTGCCATTGCCCGACCCCGATCACCAGCTTGTCCTTTCACATCACCAAAGGGTGTCCAGCGTCCGTCGCTTCTGCGAATGCTGTGCCACAAACGACCATCGTTGGTGATACCACTCACGTGCAATTCGCTATTCACGACGGCACAGTTCACATCTACAAACGTTCCTCGATCCCCTGTTTGACCTTCAACATCAGCAAATGGCGACCACCTGCCAGTTTGAAATTGAGCCAGTGAATGCCACAAGTGCCCATCTGTCGTGACAACACACATGTGAAGGTCAGAACCAGTACCAGCCACAGAAACCTTGACGACATGACCTGGATCTCCTACAACGTTCTTGACATTGCCAAATGCAGTCCAATGCCCGTCTTGTCTCCGAATAGCGTGCCACAAGTTGCCGTCAAAGGATGAACCGCTGATGTGCATTTCACCACTCACACTGGCACAAGAGATGTCAGCAAACGGACTCAATCCACCAACTTGTGCTGCCACGTCCCCAAACGGAGTCCAGTTTGTTGGATGCCGAATGGTGTGCCAAAGTTTGCTTGCAGCGACTGGGGCAATTCCCACAAGAGCACGTGTGGCAAGTCCAACGGATCGCCCATCTGAGGTGACAGGCAAGCCATCTCGTAAATGCCAGATAAAAGTGATCTCGATGAGTCCTTGTCCACCAGGTTCTTGAAACTGAATCACTTCTGGGTCACTCGTATTTTGACCATTAAATGGACTCGAGAAATTGTTGAGGGTCAAGTTAAGCATTCCAGGTACATAAGGATCATCTGCTAACCCTAGCCATTGACCAACAAAAGTGTTCGCCAGTTTTCCTATCTCACGTGAAATATCATTCCAAACAGACGCTGGGATAGTAGGTGTCAAATCAATTCCTTCATGGCTTAGGGTCGTGCCAAGATCACGAAGCTTAGGGTCGTGCCAAGATCACGAACCACCTTTTCAACGACAGAACTGATGGTATTTTCAAAGCCACCTCCGTCATCTTTTTCAGCCAACAAGAGATTGACTGCGAAGTTAACAGAACCAGTACCTTCTTGAACCAATGTTTGCATAACGACTGTTGCAGGATTAAAAAGTTGTTCTCGACCAGATTCGTACTGGTTACCCAAGAAAACTTTTTCAAATGGCTGCAATGTCGCTGTTGGCATGGCAGTAATCACCGCCGCGAAGTCCAAGGAATCTGGGTCGGTTTCGAGTGGAATACCAAAAATATTCTGCCGATTTGTTGTTCTGCGAACACACTTAACCTTGGTGATTTGAAGCTCGAGTGTCTTTGCCATAATTTGGAATCTCCTTCATTTTCAAGTCGTCACTGACGAACCAAATGAGCATGTTCTGAGGTAAAAATACTTAGGTTTCGACCATCGTTAACGACACCGTGCGAAACACAACCGTCACCACAGGAACTTTTACCGCGATCACGCCCTCAACCATCCTCGAGATGCCCGTCACCTGATAACAATCCACAATTCCCGTGCCCACCAGCGTTGGCTCGAGGTTGCTTTCATCTCCGCTTCGAGCATCAAAAGTCTGGGATTCGATGCTCTTGATGCGTTGCCCAGCATGGGCTTCGCTGGTGTTGAGCAGCACAAAAGTTTTGCTCAGGTTGATGCTCGAGCCTTCGGGTTTGAGCGCTTGAAAGAATGTTTGTGCTTCACACTCGAGCAGCACACCCCGCACGATCAGGTTGACCGAGACCGTCCAACGCAAGTGTTTGGTCTGAAAGATCGCGGTTGGGTCGGCGCGAAGTTCGATGTCGCCTGGTCGGAATACGGTGTGGTTTCGCATGGGTTCACCTCCTTTCTGCGAAATTTGTTGGGGTGCTTAAGTGAAATCAAAAAACCTCCTTTCTTTGGACTCGAGGTGTTGCTCGAGCCTTGAAAGGAGATTGCCAGAAGGGGGTTTAATACGGGATTATGAGAGAAAGTTAGCGACCCAACAACGAGCGTATTGCGTCGATATTATGTCGGAACACGGGAATCTTATATTTTTCTGGGGTTGTTGCGCCTGCAAAGACGCAATTATTCCGAAAGTTTTGATCTGGCGGAGTACCAGTTGGCGGGTTAAGGAAGCAATAATAATCTTGCTGAGTGCCAGCTCGGACAATGAAGCTTTCGACTTGTGATGCTGTCCAATTTGGATTTTGAGACCTCAAGACAGCAGCGATACCTGTGATGATTGGTGCTGAGAACGATGTTCCACTCCGTAATTCGCTTACAAAACTGAATGATCCGCCAAGATTTGTTCCGTATAAAATTTTGATTTTCTCGCCATATGTAACGACATCCACTGATCGGTTCATGGTGCTGAATCTCGAGATATCTTTTCTACTATTGATTGACCCGACTGAAATAATCCCATCTACATTTCCTGCTGCGACAGCGATACTCCCACTAGACCATGCAGCAGGATAAACGGGTTGATTCCAGCCGCGAAGTTGGTCAGACTCTGGACGCAGTGCGTCTTCGGTAAAGTTTCCAGCCCTACGCATTTCAGATGTCTCACGACTTCTTTCGGTTGGTGAACGATTCCATAGCAGATTACGGCTATTGCCCGATCCCGCAACCACAAGTGCTCCTTCGGATAAAACGTCTTGTATTGCTTCATAAACCAATTTGGAGTCGTAAAAACCACCGAAGCTCATATTGACCACCTGAGCGTGTCGGTAGGCGGCATAACAGAGTCCAATCGTAACGTTCCTGCCAGTACACAGACCATCTTGGTCACAGACCTTAGCAGGAATCATTTCAGAGCCGACTGCAATTCCACTAATGAGTTGCGCAATTGGTGTTCCATGCTTATGCCCTACAATTCCATTTTCTCCTGGGTCTGGGCTAACAAAATCATCCCGATTCCAGCTTGTGAAGTTTGGCGGGTTGGCAGTCGTGTCTATGCCAATAGGTCGTTTGAAGTCAGTCTTGATATTGAAACGGTTCAAAATATAAGAGTTAAGAGCAATTAAAGAATCAAGAGGATTAGTATCAAATCCCGAATCAAGTATTGCGACTTTCACGCCTCTAGCACTTTGACTCAAACCAGTTAGATCAACTGGGTCAGATTCATCTGTTGCCTGCATCATGGAATCTGGTTTGGTAAAGCCAGGATTTGGTCCAACCTTCAGAATGTCTTCGCCCGATTGATATCCAAACGAATTCGTCAAAAGAACCATTTCGTCTTCAACAGCACGGATAATTCTATCGAGGGCATACACATCATCTGGTGCGCCGTCCGTCCGAAGTGTCAACAGTGTTCCACCACAAACGCGCGGGTGATTCAAAAGCCTCATGCCTGTATCTACAAATCCTGTGGATAGATCATACGTATAGCGCTCATCTATTGTGATTTTCACCTTTAATTTCAATCCTAGTAAGTTTATTCGGTTCTTAATTTCACGAATCCACTCTTCGATACTCGTGCCGTTAGGTCGATCTAGTGTTTTGCCACCAGGGTTTACCAAAATCAAAATTTCATTTGGGACAAAATCCGATCCTGGTTGAAAGCCCTTAAGAGAAACATGATTCGATTGTTGAGCATGAGCGACCCATGCCACCGTCAATACCAAGCTTAAGACACCAAACCACCACTTCAACATCTTTTTCATTGGGTGTTACCTCCGATTATGATTGTGTCGGGATTGGGTTTAATTGAGCATGAATTGTTGTACCAGACGTTCACGAGCCATACTTTGCAGGTCAAAATCTTTAAGCACAATACCAATATCAAGTTCAAGCCGCATCAGCTCGTAGCCATCGGCGATTGAAGCTAATGCACCTCGAGCAGCCTCAAACTGGTTTGCCACGAACAATTGGGTAGCAATGGTTGCTGGTGTTGAATCCAGCTTATGCGCCTGTTCTGCTTGGTCGGAACTCATTTCCATCCTTGCTAAACGAATCAACGCAGCTTGTAGTCGTTCAGTGGCTTTGGCTTGCCTTGCGAATGCAACTGATTTTTGGTAGCACGTTATGGCTTTTGAAGTCTGGTTTAGCACCACTGCCAATTCACCTTCAAACCATCGTAAGTCAGCCTCGAGCGCGATCATGGGCTGTTCTGCCAGCAACTTAAAAGCTTGATTTAACGCATTTTCAACTTCAACATACAGTCCCAATCGTAAACCAACCTCTGCCACATTGCTAAGAATAGTTACTTGAAAATACGAATTATGTTGTGTGTCTTTGGCTTTCAACGCATGTTGGTACGCCTCGTGTGCAGCTTGGTAATCTACTCGTTCAAAATGCACGTTTCCAAGATTATTGAACCAGATGCCAGCCACATACTCGAGACCATAGACACTGCGGGTTTCAATCGCTTTTTGAGCGTGAAAGATGGCTTCATCAAGTTTGCCCTCACGTGTATATGCTATCCCCAGTTTGTCATGTGCTGCTCCAAGAACACTGATGTTCGAGGTGTCCTCAGCCAATACAATGGCTTCCTGTAATGTGGACAATGCAGCTTTACGGTTTGTAAAAATTAAAATGCTCCCCAATTCTGTCAAACTTCCCGCCAAATCATGGTTTTGTTGTAAGGTTCGTTGAATATGTATGGCTTCCCGATACCAGGTTTCTGCTTCAGCAAATTCACGATTTAAGAAACAACACCAGCCCAGCATGGTCAAGGCTCGTGCGCGTTCTGCCTGTGTATTTTGACCAATCACACCCTCGAGCACTGCCAACGTGTGTTTGGCAGTTTCGTGACCTCGTACCGTATCTCCAAGACCATTGAGGAGCAAGCCACTTTTGGCGTTCAACACCCCTGCGACTGTAACGACATCTGTCTCGAAAGATAACGCTTCAGCCGCCTCCAAATCTTGTAACGCCTCGTCATACCGCCCATGCCTTTCCAGCATCCTCGAGCGCTTGGTGAGCACCTGGATGCGATCAATGGTGCTGCGGGTAAGTGCCAACGCCCGATCAAACCACATCAAACCATCGGTCAAGTTGCCACGAAGCACGTGTGTTTCTCCTGCCTCTAGGAATGCCCGAAGCGCAACACTTTCGTCAGCTTCTTCCCACAAGTCTCGAGCCACCCAGAAATGCCCCGCCGATGCCAAAGCCTCCTGACGTTGCGCCCGTGCCGCCCGCAAATGCAGAATGCCCGCCCGTGCAAGGTGCGTGCGGTTCAGCACCGCTTGCCGTATCAAATCATGCTCGAATTGCACGCCTGCACCTCCAACTTGCACCAACCCAACCCGTGAAAGTTGCTCGAGCACCGTGGCGGTCTCTTCGGCGGAACGTCCAGAAACGCGTTGCAGCAAACCCACTTTGCTTTGATCTCCCAACACGCCCAATGCCTCGAGCGTCTGCTGTGACACCTCGGGTTGCACGTCGAGTCTGGCATCAATCAGGTCTTGCATCTGACGCGCTTGGGTGTCGGGGTCGGCTCGCAAGAGTTCGAGCACGTGCAATGGATTGCCGCCCGAAACCGCCCTCAGTTGCGCGGCATCAATGTCTGGTTGGTTCAAGGCTGTCGCCAGTTCCATGATGGCGATCTGGTCAAGCGGTTTGACCTCATGGACTCGCCCTTGCACTTGGGCAACAAATCTCAGGAATTCTCCGACATGGCTGGAGTCGTGGGGCTGTTCTCGCGTGGTGGCTACAAACGCCAGTCCCGCTCGAGGCGGTTTGGTAATCAGGTGTTGCACCAACTCGAGGGTCAACGCGTCCGCCCATTGCAGGTCATCGAGCCAGATCAGCACGGGTTGTTCCTGATCGAGCAGGGCGCGAATTGCCTCGAACACCCCAAGGCGTTCCAAGTCTGGTGCATTCGGTCGCCCAGTGGGATTCAGGGCATCTGGCATCCACCTTGCCAGCGCGTCTCGCCAGGCGGTGGGCATCTGGTCAAGTATGGCTGGGTGTTGCTGCACCAATTGTCGGATGGCACTGTCAAAGGTCTGCAAGGGCAGGGCAGCCCGAACCACACTGCCGCCAAACAGGATGCCGCCGTGTCGGTTTGACAGCCATCGTTCACGCAATGCCTGAGCCAAGCGCGTTTTGCCGACGCCAGGCTCACCGCGCAGCACCACCGCAGGAACGCGAACCGTGCCGCTTGGCTCGAGCAGGGTGTCCAACATGGTCAGTTCGGTTTGCCTGCCAACCAACGGCGCAAGAACCACGTTCGTCCCAGGCTCGAGGTGCAGCCATTCGCGTGCCAACATCGTCTCGCTTTCAAACGCGCCATTCCGAGCCGCCGCCAATGCCGCTCGAGTTCGGGCGGTGGGTTCAACCCCCAACTCTTCGCGTTGTTGTTGTGCCAAGACGGTGTAGACCTGTATGGCTTCATCACTGCGCTCGAGCGCACCCAAAGTTAGGATCAGTCGTCTCGAGGCATCTTCCTGTGGACCCACGTCACCACAGGCGAGGTTTAAAAATGGCAATGCCTTCTCGTACTGTGTCGCTTGCAGGTGTGTTGCAGCAATCATCGAGGCAAGCGTGCGCCACTGGGTTTCAAACTCTTCACGGCGAGAGTACAGCCACTCCTCGAATTCCTCGCCCAAACCGGCAGCCCAATCCCGAACCTCGAGTCCCTCGAGCAGTACCCCGCGATGCAAATCCCAAATGCTGGGGTCGCGTTTTGCGATGCCGTCGCGCCAGTTTTGAACATCCGATTGCACGTCTTGCAAGGCAATAAACTGTGCATCAATCTCGAGCGCATCCGCACCCAAGACCCGTTTCATCCCTGCCAGAGACACGGCAAGGTTGTTCAAGGGGTCGTCTGAACCAGACCACAACAGTTGTGCAAGCGTTTTACGGCGAGAACGTCCCTCGAGTGCCAGGTATGCCAGCAACGCTGCCCGTTTCGGTCCCAAGTCCAACAGTTTGCCGTCCCGTCGGATTTCAACAGGACCAAGAAAACACAATCGGACTTGCCCAGAAGACTGTGTGTGCGACACGATGCTTCATTCCTCACATTATTTATACCATGTGTCCCTCGCATGAATTGCTCTGAGAGCTGAGCAATTTTTCCAATTTGATTTTCGTTGTTTGCATATTAATTCCGACGCAAGCACCTCAAGTGACCGATAAAAATCTTGTGCCATCGTTGCAACGATGGCACAAGATTTCAGAGTATGGTTTGTGTTTTCAGCTTGTTTGGGCAGTTAGAAACGGCTCGAGCCTGCGAACATATTCTCTCTTTGGCAATGCACCAAGCACCACTTCAACGGGCATTCCATCCTGAAACAACATCACCACTGGCAAACTCGAGATGTGCAATTTCAACGCGGTACTGGGCTGGTCATCAATGTTCAGTTTCGCCACGCTCAAACAACCCTCGTGTTCTCGAGCGAGTTCGCGCACGATGCTGTCGGTGACTTGGCAAGGTCCACACCACGGTGCCCAAAAATCCACCAAAGTCAAGCCATGCGCCACACCCGAATCAAAGGTGTCATCAGTCAAAGTCAAGATTTCGCTCATGGCGCTCCTCGAGTTTCAGGGATTTTGGTTGCATCTTTGTTGCGGTGCTGCAAGACGTCCACCAAGGCATTTTCTGCTTCGATTGATCGCTCGAGTTCCCGAATTCGAGCTTGGGCTGGCTCGAATTGGTCGCTGTCAGATGGCAAACGAGAAATCCAAGAAGATAACGTTTCACGGAGTTGTGAAAGACGACGAACCTCTTCAGTGGCTTGATTCAACTCGAGGTCGAATTTTTCATTGTCGTTTGCAACCGTTGGCTGCCAAACCGCCCCAGGCTCAAGACGCCGTAATTCTTGCTGCATGTTGTTGCTGATCTCGAGCAAGCGCTTTTTTTCTTGCTCAACAAAATTTCGCAAGTGATCATCAGTCTCTGGGTCAGCCAAGGTTTGTTCGGCGAATTGCAAACGGAGGTGCAAACGCTCGAGTTGCTGCCTGATGGCATCGGGGGTCATTGGCAGACCTTGACCTGGTTGCTCGAGGCTGGCAGTCAACCTCGAGAGAATCTGTCGTGTTTCTGCCAGCCTCATTTCATAGTGAATCCGATCCATTTCGGAGGGTTGCTCGGCGATCAAACGCTCGAGTGTCTCGATACGGCGTTTGGCGATTTGAATGCTAAGTTCAGTTTGATTGGTTGCGTTGCTCATGATGAAAGTCTCGAGTGAACGCTGATGGCAGGTTCACCTTGTCCAAGGGAGTTTTGATCAAATACAAGGAAAAAATGGACATTCCCACATAATGGAACCGCCTCTGGCTTTGCTTGGGTGTTCACCAGCCAAGGTTGAGGACGAAAAAAACAAACCCAACAAACCAAGTATCACCAATGCTTGCAACAGTTTTCTTTTCATGACTTGCTCCTCTCGAATTTGGTTTTTGCCCAGGCAAAATCACTGTACGCCAGTTCTGAAAAGATTCTGGAAATTTCCAGGGAATTATCCAAAAATCTTCTCAGTCGGTCATTAAAGTAATGAAGTAGTCTCGAGATCAAATTGCTCTTCACAGTGCGCCTCATCATCTGGAAACCAGAAAGGACACTAATGACAGTGGCATACCTCAATTTAACAGCGCCGCTTTTGGACGCGCAAACACTGGCTGATCCTCGAGGTTTTGAGCAATGGTGGGAAGCCACCAGGCAGCTTGGTTGGAGTCACGAACAACGATTGGCTGCCATTCTCGAGATTGATGGTCCGCTCGCCAGCGTTCGTGCCAGCAATGTGTATGCCGACCTGAGAGACCCTGAGCAGTGGGTCTTTGCGGCTGGACAAGGCTTGCTTTCGTCCGATGTTGCGGTGCGGTGTCTGGCAACGGCAAGGCTTGGCTTTCACGAGATCATCAACGCGTCATACACGTTTGGTAAGGGTTCGGTCAGTGGTGGAGCGGTAGCCATTCCTATTCTCGAGCGAGCTTTGAGCGAAGTAGAGAACGTGACTGAAAGGACACCGCTTGTCTTGGAGGCAATGTTTCGTTTGTACCAGGGTTTAACTGAGGCATACAAGCAAGGTGGAGAACATCAAAAAGCCATTGGGACGGCTTCTGAAGCCATCAAATACGCCAAAGCCCTGGGTCTGAAAGGTGGTTTGCAAGCCGCCCTACAGATGCTTGCAGCCACTTATGTTGTGGCAGGTGACACCGAACGCGCCCTTGCCGAATACGACGCATTGATCCAAACACCAGGCATCAGTAAACCAGTCTTGGACGTTGCCTGGGCGAATCGTGCCTTACTCCTGCTGGCACTCGGAGACGATGATGCCGCCATGCACTCACTCGAGGATTCAGGCGATGAAGTTCGAGTCCAAGCCTGTAGGCAGTACATCCTCTGCTCAACGGGTCGCGGTGGTCTAGCGGGTGAGGTCTTGGGTGGTCTTGAGGGAATGCCGCTCGAGTTTGTCTTTCACACCAAATGTTACCGTTTGCTGCTGGCAAACGAAGGGCAGCCAAGCCCTGATGATTTAAACAAGATCGCGCAGGTGGCTCAGGATTTCCGACCACTCATTCCATATGCCACCATGATGCGGGATTGGTTTATCAGTCTTGCCCAGCTTCGCCAAGGACATGCCGTTGCTGCCGCAATTCATGCCCGAACCATGCCTTGGCAAGAGCTTCCAAAGCACTACCATGCCGCTCGAGGTCGGGCGATCATGTTGTGGCTCGAGATTGGATTGCATTATGGCAGTGAAGATTTGGCGCTGCTCACCAGATTGACCTCTGAACTCAATTCCTTGTTCACGCAAATCTTGAATCCATCAACTCGAGTTTGTCTGGCAAGAACCTTGACCTTGTGGCATCCGTTGGCGGCGGCATTTCTGGCATATTCACCAAATTCACTGCCCGAGTTTATTCAAAGTGCCTCAACCTCGGTTTGGCGCGATGCGCGACCCATTACAGTGTACGGCAAAGGTGTCACCACCCGCACACCTTTTGTTGCCAAAGCCTTGAGTGATTTTGGCTATCGCACCGAAGACCGTGAGGGCGGCACTGAAGAAACCAAACTGCTGACCGTGCTGCGCCGACCCCCTGCTCGAGTGGGCGAGCCAATGCACGTGCGTCCGATTATCTCGCCGGCTTTGCTGGTTTACAACTTGATTCGAGCAGATGACGCACCAGATTCTGTATGGCGACGTTCGGCACTCGAGTTGTCTCGCTCGCATGGTCTAATTCCTGTTCCACAAACCCAAAATTACCATTCGCGTGAAGTCAGTCACATCAACTCCTGGCTTGAAAAACTGCTGGGTGGAGAAGTGAGTCCAGTCGGATTTCGGGCTGAGGTTCGCGGTACGCCGTGAGCCACGCGACCAGCACACTGCAAGATAAACTCAAAGTTCGAGGCATTTAAACTCGAGCTTTTACAATGACTTCCTTTTTGCCATCCATGTATTTGATCTCTGAGATGTGCGCCAGCATTTCAGGGTAAGAATTAAAAATCGGATAAGAGGATTGCTCTATTGGTTCTCCAGAACTGTAATTATCATAAATATCCAATATGTTGAACTGGTAGATTTTTTTATCGTTGCTCTTGAGGTTAATCCCAAGAAAATAGCTACTTGCATCAGGAAATCCTTTCACTGTCGCAATTGGAAATAATGCAAAATCTTCACTGCTTTCAAGCATAATTTTTCGGTTATCTCCGCGAAACGAAAAAGAACTAAACGAAATCGAATACCAAGACACGTCAAGCCTGTCATCTATTGGTGTTGTATTGACAAATGAAGAGAATTTAAAATCGCTGTCTTGAGCGGCTAAAAACCCAGAAAGTGTGGTCAGGAACTGGGTTAAATGTTCGGGAAGCGTAATCTCAAATTTAGCTTCAAGGGCTTGAATTGCATTTTTTGTATTTTTATAGGTCGAGATTGAGCTAAATTTATCAATGAAAGATTTATAGAAATTCTTTTCTGTTGGTAGAATGTTCGCGTTTTCAACAGATTGAATCGCTTCATCGTGATCTAGTGTCGTTATAAAATCATTGTTCATCTTCAGATTTCCTTATTTGAAAATTTCAAAAATTTCTTTGTGGTTCTCTTTCCCGTGTGTTTTAAACTGGGAAAATCCTGGATCTTGGTGAATGTCAATCTTCGTACCCCCTCCATCATCCCAAGCCAACAAAGGATGCAATGGAGACAAAGGCATGGATGCGCCGTCCCAAATCCAATCAGTCGCCACATTTTTAAGTGTATCTTTACACGTTCTAATGCTTGAAAGTGAATTTCTGAATGCGACTCGCAATTCGTTATGAAATTTACTTTGTGGAACAAATTGTTGAACATAGGTAATCTTTTGTGTGATGGGGTCTTGGTCTCCCAAATAAATATTTGAACCCACATGTCCTTGGAATACAGCGTATCGTGTGTTGTTGAAAGTGTGATTTTCGGCTCTACTCGCAGAAAAAATAACCTTCTTATTTTCGGTCCTCAACACATTTTGCAAATCAATCCACTCTGGTATTTCGCCTACCTTGCTTGCTTCCATATCCCGATCAATCACTTCCAACATCAAATCGGTGGGTATCCATTCGTGATTGCCGCTGAGGACTCGACGAAACATATTTTTCAACTCGGCACGATGGTCAAGCTTCCCGTTGGTTTTTTGATTCCACAATTCGCCCAACTTCTTGCGATCAATCCCACTCAAGGTCTTCCCCGCCGCAATACCCTTCATAAATTGAACAATCCCACCTGCCAGATCAACCGCTTGCTTCAAATTCTCAACCGTCATACCCGCATGGTTCAAAATTGGAAATGCAATTTCCATGTGTTGCTTCACCGACTGCAAGGTGTTCACCGCGATCTTACTCAAATCAGCATCGCTCGAGACTTTGCTCTCAGGTAAGGATTTCACCTTGTCACTCGAGGTATTCCTGGCTCGAGGATTGGTTTTGAGGACATTGCGCATTTGAGCGATGCCTTTACCAACCTCTTTGCCTGACGCACTGATTTGATCGCTGACGGTCTTAAATTCTGGACTGCCCACAGCCAATTTCTGTCGGGCATCGGCTTTAAAATCTTGCAGGTGAGCAATGATTTCTTTGGGTGTGCTTGCCATCATCATGATGGGTTGCCCTGCCTTGATTTCTGCCCAAACGTTGTGCACTGCGGCTTTGCCATCAGCGGTAACATCACCGTTGATTTCAATTGGTTTCATCAACACATGATCTGAAACCACGGTACTTGAAGGTGCAACGGGCTTTTGTGGATCAGTTGTTGTTTTGCCGCTCGAGGTTGGTGTAACCGCCGTGCTTGGTTTGCTGCCTGGTGTGACTTTCTTGACCAAACTCGAGAACATCTTTGAAAACCATGCCGCAATCCGCTCGAGGACTTTTTTGATGGGTGCTTGAATCTTTGCCAATGCCGCCTTGATGCTCGAGGCAATCTTGGTTAAACCTGCCGCTGAAGCGAGGAAGCCCAAGGCAAGCGAGAATCCATTTCCCAGCGTATCCTCAATTTTTTGTACCGCGCCCTTAATATCACCTTTGGCGATGCTGGCAAAGCTCGAGGTCAGGCTTTTCAGGAACTTGCCGATTTGCTTGGCGCGTTCAATAAAGAACATCACCGCGTTATAAATGTTGATCGCCGCTTGAACCAAACCACCACCAGGTACAAGCATCGTCAAGAGCTTTTTGATTCCAGCCGTGATGATGGATTTGATCGCGAAGTCTTTTAAGCTGCTCATGATGGTCGTCGGCAACTCCGCCGCCATTTGCATCAACTCAGAACCTTTGCTCTCAACAAGGCTGATCACAGGGCTTAAACTGCCCGTCTTCGCCACGTCCTGCAAGACCCCGCCCGAAGCCTCGAGTTGTGCCAAACCACCATTGGGCAGGCTGCTCTCGAGCATTGGACGCAAGTTGTTCTTGTAATCGAGTCCCACCACTTGCAAACCCACGCTCAACAAACCGGCGGTATCGGCTTTCTTGGGAATGTCAAAACCAGCACCCAGCGCACCGTGCAACCAATCCATCACGCCATGCTCGAGGTGTGATTCAAAGTGATCTTGAAAATTATGAAAACCTTGACTGAAAGACTTTTGCAAATTGTCCATGAACGCGCCAGGATCATCCCAAACCAGTCTGACGTTACTTCCAATCGCCTCGAGGGTTTCAATCACCTCTTCACCACCAAGTTCTTTGATGGTTTTCTTGACGATGCTCTTGCCAATCTCGGCGGCTGCCTCGAGCGGATGGTCAAGCAAGCGTCCGTTGTTGACCGTGCCTTTTAAAGCTTCGGCATAGGCTTGGCTTGGAATCCAAATGTAAAACCCAACCATCGGGTTGGCGTTCTTCCAGGCAACCACGCTGGATTCATCGCCCCAAGCCAGTTGATCTGAGGGCATCTTGATGCTTTTCGGATTGAGCTTTGCCAGCACACCGACGTAAAAACGCAGGTCAAGCCCGATTTTGGCTTTAAAGTAATGGCTGGCGATATCAATCGCGTTATCGCCTGGTTTGATCTCGTAAAACGTGGCTTTCGCATCGGGTGCAACCGAGATGTTCTGCGCCGCGACAAAGCCCGTTTCACCCGAGTCGAGTTTGATGCGGTACCAGCTTGTGATCTGCTCGGTGATCAAAAATGTCGTGCCAAATTTCAGTTCTTGAACAATGTTTGCTTTGCTCGAGGTGTCCATGCTGTTGCGAAGTTTGACGTTTGCATCTTTACTGAACGCTGCACCACGAAGATTCAAAGGCGTACCTTTGGGTTCTTTGCTGTTGGTCTCTGCGGTTGGAGTGGTCTTGGTTTGACTCGGTTCGCGTTGGAGTTGTACCTCAAGGTTCGAGCGTTGCATTGCCTCGAGTCTCATGCGGTGAATGACGGGTTGGCTCGAGAGCAATGGTGAATTCGGCTGCGCTCGGTTTTCAAGGTTTTTGAAGCTCGAGCCTGGTTTAGGTTTCGCATTCGGATCGAACCTTGCCGCGAGTTCAGTGCCTTTGGCTCGAGCTTCGGTCTCAAGCTGTGGGCTGGCATCAATCCCAGGACTGACTTGACCTGAAGCTTGTTGAACCGTGTGCGTGACTTCGTGCGCGAGCAATTCGTAACCAGAATTTGTGTTCGGTTCGTAAGTTCCTGTTTGGAAGAAAATATCCTTGCCCGTTGTGAAGGCAATCGCATTCACACTCTTGGCGAGTTGGTCAGCCTCTGTATCTGTATGCACCCGAACACTCTCGAGGTTGGTATTCAATCCTGCCTCAAGTTGATGACGCACGTTTTCAGGTAATGGACTGCCAGCACCGAGCTTGGCTTTGATCTTCTCGCTTATGCCAGAGTTCGGCGTTGTTGGATTCGCTTCAGTTGTCGCCAATTGTAATGCTTGAGCTTGAATTCCATCATCAGTAAATAAAGCTTGCCGTTGCATCTCGAGATTCTGCTCACCCTCAGCAACCAGCCGTTGAATGCTCGAGTAATCGCTTTGCCTTGGATTGATGCCTGCCAGTAAACCGCCCAAGGCAAAATCTCGGTCTGCTTTACGTTGAATGTTCAGAATCGCACTCGCCGCGTCTTTGGGGGTTAAACCACTCGAGAGACGCTGCGCGGTATATGTTTTCCCAAGGGCGAAGGCTTGCTGATCGGTTGGTTTGATGACACTTGGACCATCGAGAAATGGGGTACTCGGGTGGTTGTGTTGTGCTCGGAGCACTGGCAGTTCAGTGTTAAACCATTCAGCTCGAACAGTCAAGGCATTTTTAGGCTGGGCGGCTTGAGACGCCTGCGATTGCAAGCTCATACGGTCATCTACCAGGCGTTGCACCAACTCAGGAACGAGCGTCGCCTGATACGAGGCTCGAGCATTTGCGGCTTGGATGCTCGAGTTTTTCAGACCCTCGAGATTCTTGCGTTGCACTGGGGATTTGATAAAACTCGAGAAAAAGTTTTGTTGTTTGGCATGAAGTTCTTGAGCACGTTGAACTCGCGCTTGTTGTTCTCGAGCAACAGCTTGATCTTGCAATCGTTGAACTCGAGCTTGCTCTTGAATAACCGCTCGAGCTTGACGTTGAAGGCTGGCTTGTTCGGCATCACGCTGAATTCGAGCTTGACTTTGCTCGAGTTGGGCTTTCGCCCGTTGCAATTGCGCGGGTGTGGCGGGTTGAACTCGAGCCACACCACCAACAGTTGTTGCCAATTTCCTATTCTCAGGCTCGCGCTGAACAACCACATTGGGTTTTTTCAGGCGCTCGAGGGTCATGCAAAAACTCTACCACAACGATTGCGAAACTATACTTGCAACATCGAAAGCGCTGTTGCTTACAGCCTCAATGTGGCGTACCTGCCAATGTTTTCGATTCGCTCTCGTTGAATCATCCGTTTGAAAAAATTCCTGATCTTTTCGGCACAAATTCCAGTAAGTTCAAACTTCTTTTCGTCAAAAGTTCGTGTACAAGCAGATAGATCGCTTACAGTCAACCCAACACGCGAATCTCGAGGATTCGTGAAACCCATTGCCTCTCGTCAACAGGGACAGTGCAGGCTTTGCATTGTTGGGTGGGCTATGAGCATCAAAGTCATGACCGAAGTTTGGGAAAGCTCGAGCACCAAAGGCGGAGCGCGTTTGGTCTTGCTGGCACTTGCCGATTACGCCAATGACGAGGGTTACTGTCATCCAGGAGTCGAACGCCTCGCCTTGAAATCTGCGCTGACCGAACGCAACGTGCAGTTCATCTTGCGTGATCTCGAGGCTAGAGGAGAATTGGTGACACTGCAACGGATGGGTCGAGGGCATGTCAACGCCTATTGGGTGTTGCCACCAAAAACCATCACGCGTTTGAGGTTCGAGGGCAAAACGGCGAAATCTTTTCACCCTTTTCAGGTGCTCGAGGAAAAGGTGAAAAGCGGTGCAGAAAAGGTGAAAACAAACGCACAAATGGTGAAATCTGAGACCGAAAAGGTGAAGCCCACTTCACCCAGAACCGTCAAGAACCATCAAGAATCACCAAGAACCAACACCTCTAGCGAAGATACTTCGGAAATCGAAGCATCACGAGATTCGACAGGCGAGAACCAACCCTCGAGCGTCCAGAACACGCAGCAGGGAAATCGCAACGGGCATTCTCAAAGTTCCGCGCCGCGTGCCGCCAATCGTGCTTGGATGACCTGGCTCGAGACCAATCAAATTCCTGAATGGCTCGAGTTGGAGGTTTGGCAGCGTTGGTTGCATGACCTTGATGAACGAACAAGTCGCATCACGTCTGGGCGACTCGAGGAACAACTCAAACGCCTCCAAGAACTGCATTTGATTGGTGAACCACAAGCCGCAATCGTGGCTCGAGCCATCGCCGGTGGCTGGGGAAACTTCTATCCACCACGAACCAAAACCAATCCGTTATCAACGCCAAAACCAGTCTCTAGTGGAGAACGTTATGGGAGGTACAGATGAACGTTCAGGAACCGTCTCAAGCCGTCAAGAAGCCCATGAATTTCAGATCCAAAGACGAGTTGCCGACTTGTCCATGTTGTGGCGCAACCGCACTCGAGGGTCGTTGGAAAAGTGCTTTTGACCTGCAACACCAATGCAATTGCATCCTCGAGCGAGCCAGTGCCTATGAAGTTGGAGTTCAACGCTTGTGGGACAAGCGAAAACGCTGTCTGAATTACCTCGAATCACTACCCACACGGTATCAAAATTACACCTACGATTTTCTCGAGCGCACGACTGGAAATGCTGAAGGTTTCGATGCCGGATTGACGCTCGAGCTTGGTCAAACCTTGTACTTGTGGGGCAATCCTGGCAATGGTAAAACCCACCTCGCTTGCGCCATTGGCTTTGCCTTACTCGAGCGCACAACGGTAACGTTTTGGAACATGGCGAACTTGTATGCGGTGTTGCGGGATTGTGTGGCTCGAGATGTACCACGCCCAAATTTGATCGCATCAGGAACGTTGATTTTGGATGACCTGGGCAAAGTCAAGACCAGCGAATTCGTTTACGAAACCCTGTACGCCTGTCTCGAGGCGCGTTGGTCGAATGGCAAAACCACGGTATTCACTGCCAATCACAAACCTGGCATCGTTGCGGATCGTCTGACACCAGCCAGTTTGGACAGTGAAGCCGCCGATGCGATCCTCTCGAGGATGATTGCGGGGCGTGTGATCGAAGTCAGTGGCACAGATCGGCGCGAGGGCACGTCATGACCGCCCTGAACCCCGCAGCGATGGCTTGGCAGCGTTTCTCGAGGGGTTTGCCCGAAGAGGTGCGTTCGGTTGAGATGGCACTCCTCGGTGGGTTGCGGAGTTTCGAGCAATGGCGAACCTGTTTGGACACTGCGAATCATCTCGCCGCTCGAATCAATATCAACATCCACCGACGTGCGGCAGGCTCGAGTCCGGTGAATGTACCGTGGCGTTCGCTAAAACTCTTGGCAAATGGTGAATCCATGACTGCTGAAACCATCAGCAAGATGCTCGAGGTTCACGTGGACGTGGTGCGTCGCGCCATGAAAACCTTCCGAGGGAAAAACTGGGTGACAGCCAATGCCACCTACACCAAAGAACAACCTCGAGTGTTTACCATCACCGCACTTGGTCAGAGTGCCCTCGAGCGTATTTGTGACGGGGTGCAATGATGCCCAAAAACGAAACCCGTTTGATCCCGATGGAACACATTCACCGTTCGATCAGCACCCCTCGAGAGCACCACGATGAGGCAGCCCTCGAGCGTTTGGCGCACTGGATTCGGCGGCGTGGTTTGTTGCAACCGATCCTTGTGCGGAATGTTGGAAAAAACGAATTTGAGGTGGTGGCGGGAGAACGTCGGTTTCTTGCCGCGCAACGGGCAGGCTTGACCGAACTCGAGTGTCGGGTACGCGAGTATCCAGACCCGATCAAAGAATCAGACTTACCAGGCGATGTCTTTGCGCTCGAGGATGCACTGATCGAGAATTTGGTACGCGAAAACCTCTCTAAACTTGAGGAATCCGAAGCCATCCTCAACTTGGTCTGCTTGCACCTCGGGGAGCAACCAACTTTTGTAGTTGAGAGATTGGCAGCATTGCACCACCGCGCCAGAAAACACCGTCAACCGCTTTGCATGTGCGAGGACGATGACCGAATTCTCGACGTCTTTAAATTGCTCAATCTGATTGGGTGGCAAGCCTTTTACACCCACCGCGTTCCGCTTCTAAACTTACCTGATGACGTAAAACCCTTGGTTCACTGTCGTTGCACCAGTTATGCCCTGGCAAGGCGCATCGGCAAACTCGAGCCAGCACAACGCCGTACTGTGGTCGCTCGAGTCAAAACAGGGCAACTTAGAGGCACGGCGCTGAAACTCGAGTTGGACAAACTGCTGGGCGTGACACGAAGACCATCACATCGGTTCAATCAAATTCGCCGCATCCTGCCCAAGCACCTCGAGAATCCAAAAGTCAAACAATCGCTTGAAAATCTCGAGCGGGAATTGGGGCTTTCATGACCGAACGATTTGATTTGTCAGCCGCGATCACCGCCCTGAACGCTGGGGATGTGGTGGGGCGACGCAACTTTGAAGCCTACCGCGATTGGGCAAAACTCGAGCGGGATTGGCTCGAGCCAGAAGAACTCACGCACCTCGAGCGGGCGATGGAATTTGTGCGGAAACGCAATCGGTCTTTGGTGGAAGCCCTCGAGCGCACCAAAAATCCGTCACGCGCAGTTGAAAACCAACCAATGGACATTGCCAATCTGAGTGCGATGGCTCGAGAATTGCGGGCATTAAAACAAGTGAATGATGCCTCGAGACGCGACCAAAAAGCGTTGGTGGCACGACTGAAAGCCGAAGATGTTTACTACGACGCTTGGGAGGCTCGACTGCGATCTGCTGAAGAAGAATTTGAAACTTTGTGGAACGCGGTGGATGAATTGATTCGCCTCTCGAGTGCCAGTGCGCCGAGGTTGGAGAAGCTCGAGAAGCGGGTGGGGTTTCGCTTCTTGCGGCAGCAAAATCACTCTAAAGATTCAAAGCTCAACGATACTAATACCTAGCTAACGAAGTTTTGAGACTTTATTTCAGGATACAAACGCCTCAACTTGATCCGCGCATCCGAAGTCCGAAACTGCCAATTAATTCGTACCTGTGCAGCATTCCGCTTCACCGACCATGCTTGTGCCTCACGTTCCAAACAGACCAAATTCTCAATCCGACGATGCAAACATTGCGACGACAACGCAGACAACTCAATCTCTGCCATATCCAACCAACTCGCATGCTCAGGCGTGTAATGCCACTCGAACTTACGAGCGATAGTCCGCGCCAATTCTGGCTCAAATGCCTTGTACAATGCTCCAAGACCATGTGTGGCAAGGTTATCCGTCACCAACACAATCTTGTCAGCCTCAGGGTAATCCTCAAACACCAATCCTTTGAGAATCTCTGCCAACTCGAGTTGCGTATGATTCTCTTTGACCCAGACGCGACGCTTTCCTACAAGCGGCTCGACGGCCAGGAAAACATGACCAACCCCGTTGCGTTCGTACACGTAATCCTGACGACTTGGTTGACCCGGTTTCATTGGAAGACTTCCGTCTGGTGTTCCATGCAATTCTTTTAAGGCTTCATCAAGGCACACCACAGGATGTGCCGGATCATAAGGGCGAGCATAAACATCGAGTACATCCTCCATTTTTGCAACAAAGTTCGCGCTTGGACGAGCAATACACCAGCTTTTCACCTGCCACGGTTTAAGCTCGTTTTTTTTAGGCGTTTATACACTGCGACATTGCTCAACGCATCCACGTAGCCGAGCGTGACCATTTGTTCAGCCAGCAATCGGAGTGTCCAACGTTTACGACCTTCGGGTGGTTCACTGCACGCGAGGAGGACCAGTTTGGCTTCAAGATCACCCGTGATTTTGGGTGGTGCTCCAGTCCGTGGTCGGTCATGAAGGGCATCATGAAGTCCGTTCAGCGTAAAGGCACGACATATGCGAACCACGCGGTCTTTACTGCAATCGAGGAGTTGAGCAATCTCACTCTGGGTTTTATGTTTTGGTTGGTTGCGATCTGCGTAGAGCAACATTTGTGCTCGAGCGATGACTCGAGAGTGGTGTTTGCCTCTACGAGTGTAGTTGAGGAGTTGACTGCGTTCTTCGGGGGTCAGGCGAACTGGGAGGTGTTGGCTCATACTTAAGTGTGCTACAAAATCATGAAATTTTGTTAGCAAGGTACTAACCAACTTCATCAAAATAAGAGAGAAAAACCAAGATGACATTTCTGGGTGTTTTAAGGCACAAAAGGATTTGAAATTCAAGTTGGTTTTACCCGAAGGCGAAGTTTGGTGCGAATTTGTTCTAATTTTTCGGATTTATTTTTTGCGTCGTTTTCATTTTCCCCTTTGATCGAATTTAAGTGCTCGATCAATCTGTTGAGAAATTCTTCAAGGTCGTCCAGCACCCATCGTGGTACTGGGATTTTTTTGATTGCAATTCCGAGCGATTCGCTTCGGCTTTGCACGTATTGCGTTTTTTCGGGGTCAAATAAACTGATTAAGAATTTAATCATAAGTCGATCAAGTTGAACAATAGAAGAATCAATTTTTTGCAAACACCGCAAACTGGCTAACTTCCAGCATCTCACTGCACTTGAAGTTCTACCATAGCCGAGAAAAGCAAGCCCTAAATTTGACATTGCGTGGTAATCTGCGGGATTTTCCGTGTTGGCGGACATGAAGCAAGTCATTGCTTGAAACACATGGTTTTTTTTGAGAGATGTGTCTTTGGAAGCAATTCTTCCAAGTTGATGCCAACCCATCCAATTGAAGAAAATGTCGCGTTCTCCAGGCGAAAGTTTGGATCGCTGGTGCGGTGACATCAAACGAAGTTTTGTGATGACATCTTGGTATGCTTTCGCAACACTATCAAAATTATCAGTCTGCGGTTCCATAGTTCTCTTACTCAGGAGTTCACTTGTGGCAGCTAAATTAAATCTAGCGTGGATCAAGTACGGATTAAATGATATCGCCTGACGGAACGCTTGTTGTGCATTTTCCAAATGACTCCAATAATCTGATTTCATTTGTTCGATTGGCAAACCAGTCTTTTGGCGCTCGAGTTCTGCCATTTTAGAATGCCAGATTCCGAGGCACAAAAATGCAAGCGGCTGAACCTCATCGAGCAACACGGCTTCAAAGCATTCGGAGCTTTTTTGATAACACATATTCTGATCTTTTTTATCGCTAGAGATCGCCCCCATACTGAGGTAAGCCAAGCCAATGCGGCAAAGTAAATGTTGGGGTGCGTTGTATTCAGGTACATGTTTTGCCAACCACAAACAATATTTCATGGCTGATTCAAGACCTTCAACCAGTGCGGCATAGCTTTCCGAGGCAAGCACATCGTTCTCTTCCAGAAACCGCACTTGATCGGGATTCAGATCGGTAGCATGACGTAAATAACCCTCGAGTGCCAAGGAATAAACCTCGAAGGCGGAATATTTGCGATCCAAAAGTAAAGTTGGGTCTATGTGACTTCCAGGCAGCGCCAAAGAAGCCCAACGCCATTCTCCACTGAAACTGGCGGCAATCTGACCGCCCAGTTCCTTAACCAAATCGAGGGTACTTGCATTGTTATGCTGGTCACGGGTGCCTTGAAAAGCTTGAACATCAGTCCCTTCGACCCGAACCACGATATGCAGTTCTTTTTCTTCAATTCGTACCGAACCAATAATTGACCGTGCTGGTTTTCCAAAAGGCCACAACCGTTTCAAGACGACAAACAACGTACCAATCTGCAAACTTGTGCTGGCAGCCGTGACTGTTCCAATTCCGACCAAGCGATCAGTCAAATCCGCCGTTGCAGGTCGCAAATCAAGAAACCAACCCGAACGTCGGGAGAAATCCCCCAACAAAGCTGGATGCTCGTGTAGACGTTTTATACGATGAAGCTCTGCCACCAGCGAATCTGAAATACTTCGGCTTAATGTTTGGTCTTTGTTGCCATCCATCGAAAAGGGTAAAACAAATACCCCAGCATCTTGTACCGTAACCCATGTCAGCAGGATAAACACAGTCCCCAGCGCAATAAACACCACCACAAGTCCAAGTTGTGCTTCGACTGACTTTCGCAAGGTTTCCAAGACTTCTGCGATTCTCGAGTTTGAATCTGAGGCTACGCCTGTTGTCCCATTGGTTGTGTTTGAGGGGGGTGATGTACTTTTGTTATTTGTTTGTTCAGTGGTTTTGCTCAACGCGGGTGAACTTGGGCTTGGGGTTGACTTTTTGGTGACGTTCAAAGAACCCAAGCCCAATGCAATTGAACATACGAAGGCAACCAATAGCAGCGTAGGGCGGATCAGCGGCAACCCATTCAGTATGGCTCGACGCAACCGCAGAAAACGAAAATGAAATGTTGACCAATAGAAGAAGACATATGGAATTATGATGCTTAAAAGTAATCCAACTTCAACATAAGGGTTTTGCTTGTTCAAAAACTTAAGTGTATTTTCCCAGATCTGTGACCAATTAATCGCAATGTAAACGCTATGAATTACAAACAACACCATCGCACTACAAAGCAAAAATCCTAGCAAAAGCCAGATGCCATATCGTCGCCGAAAATCTCGATCAAATCTGAATCGTTCAATTAAATACATGACCTGAACTCGGAACTCATATCCATTTACCACATTTGAATACATCCATTCTTTGAATTGATTTGGAAATTGCTTTTTAGGCGCTGTCATTCATTTTCTCCACTACGAGTGAGATGTGCGCCAATCTGATCAATAGTGTATGACTCGAGGAAATCGGCTTGCCCACAAATGCCCATTGCATCAACATCTATCATTGGATCAAGCACATTGACCTCACCCTGACCTGCCGCCCAAGCGCTCTCCCATAAGACCGCCAGTAAGTGCGTTCCGTTTTGCATGACTTTAATCGTGTTTGTCCCAAATTTTGTCCAGAAGAATTCCGCTCGAGCTTTTGGTTTGCCATCAAAATCGATGAAGGCTTGAACAATGTCTGTTGGTGACAGCAAGCTGAAGGTGGATCGCATCAGTTCGATGGTTTTTTGTGCGGCGCTGAATCCGTCGGCAATCAATTCGTCGGCGTTGACTTTTAGTGTGCGTTGAAGCGCATCAAGAATTTCACCCCGATGGGCGTTAACCATATCATCTTCATAAGCCGCATGTACCCCCTTGCCCAGTGGCTCTGTCACGTCTTCATCTACACCATTGCGGTGATGTACGGTGCGGGTGACGTGTCTGAATGGGTCGCCATCGTGCAGGTACGAAACGTGCAAGGGTTGGCACGAATCACCCAGGTAATGCGTTAAGACTCCCGCAGCACACACAAATTCTGGGGCTTTGCCTTCTCGGGCAAAACGCACCATCTCATCAAAAATTTGCCAGACCCGAAACGGTAGCAATCCACGGTGGACTTTTGAAATCTTTTCCCCAGTGAGGATATCGGTCACAGATTCGTAGAAGTCATTCCAAAAATTTGGATCAATGTTTTTTGGGTTTTCGCATAGGGTCAGTAAGTCTTCACCAACCTCGTTTTTTTGATCCATGTCAGCAAAATGGTTTGGTCCTTCAAAGGGTCTTGTATGACCTTGATGACTGAGCCTTGGTTTCCAATAGAAATCTGGTACATCCGCCAATGGCACGTTTGCCTCATCACCAAGCCCTTTGAATTCGCCGTTGCGGATGGTGCCGTCATCGGGTGCAATCAAGGTCGCATTGTTTTTCATCAATGCCGCGAGTTTGGAATCTTGACTCGATAGTGCCCCAATCACGCTGGTGGCGATGGAAAAGTGTCCTACGGCTCCCCAAGTGTTCGGTTGGTCAAGGTTCCAATCGCGCACCAGGTCAACATCAAGCAGGTTGCAAACAGTGCTGAGGCAAGTTGCCAAAGCGTAAGACTGCGAATTTCCTGCACTACCAAGCAGGTTTGCGCCCCACTGCATGCCAATGGGGAGATACGATGCTGGCTTGGCAGAGGCTTGAATTTGGTCTCTCGTCTCTGAGGCTAATGGCTGAGGCTCGAGCAAAAACAGCGTTCCTGAGTCTCCTGGGTGGGTGCTGAATGTTGGTTGGCTATCGGAATGTTCAGAATCATTGTGATGATTAACAGAACGAGGACCGATAAAAAGATCGGCAATGTAATCGAAGCCGCCCTGAGATTTGTAACGGTAAAACAGTGCCTGAATTTCGCCTTTCATGATGCCGCTGGCAGCACCATGCCCTTGAACCCAACAACCAATCAATGCCAGACTGAGGCTGTAAACTGAAACGTCAAACATTGGTCCCATTGCGCCAATGCCCTCGATTTGTGCGGTCCAATCCTCGAGCCGATCCACATCAATCAAACCCACATCGAGATTGACGAACACATCGTTGCCGACAAAACCAGGGTACAATTCCATGAATTTCATTCGGGTAAGTTGTTTGGCGGCAGTTACCCCAACCCGTTCAATGCGTCCTTGGCGTTGGGTGTACACGACCTCGCCTGTTTCGCCAGTCACATGCCTGTTAGTAAGGGCATACGTTTTGTGACCATCGCGCACCAGGCAGGCAATCGTTGCCACATGCCGCTGTCCTTGTACGGATGCCAGAATTGGACGACCCCCACCAATGTTGTTGAGTGGAAAGTTGATGGGGGCGGCAGGAGGCGCAACTGCCTCTCGGGGTGCTTTGATCACACAAACGGGAATGCGTCGCCCATCAGGAAGGTATAGGGTTTTGGGTACGATCTGGTCAGGATTGTACCCACCACCATCGTAAAAAGCGCTGGGCGGTATCCATTGGTTGACAAACACCAGAATTGCGGGCCACGAATACGGACGTACTTCAGAATTCTCGAGGGTGCGTTCGTCTGTTCCATGTACTTTCCCTGCGCCCTGATGGTCAGGCCAACTGTCGTCAATGCGGATTCGGTAGCGTCCTATCGCGGTGGCAACCACGTTGGGGTGGCGCATCAGGTGAATGTGATACAGGTCTTGGGCATCAAGGAGGTCTTTGAGTGAAAGTTGATCGTAGTCGTTTAAGCTGGTTTGATAGGCACGCAAGTCCATATCCATATGGGTGTCCTTTCGGGATCACAATTGATCGCGGTTAATTTGGTGCTGTGATAAACTCGGCTTCGTAAGCGCTTTTCAAAGACCGCCTTGACAAAGTAAAATCACGTTTCCAAATTGGTTCAAAGATCAAGATCAAAGCATTGAAAAATTCGTGTTTAGAAGGTGATCGTCCAACCACGATGTCGGGCTTGGGTTTTGCTGTACGAAACCCCATGAATCTTGATGCCGTTGGGGTCAAGCAGCGTGATGCTGTCTCCTTTGTTCGAGAGCATCGGTTCTGGCAGTTCAATCAGCGCCGTTTCACCTGCCTCGAGCATTCCCGTCAGCAGTTGCGGCGATTGTTGACGGTTCAAGAGCGACCATCCCTCGAGGTCCACCGCTTTGGTTGAGGTGTTCAGCAATGAAACTGTTTCTGCCTCACTCTGAACTGGGTTGGGAACAGCCGCGACAATCAGCACAACACCATCAGGAATGTTGCGTTGCCGTCCTGGTTGCGGTTCGGTGACCGGACGCACACCTTTCAAGGCTTGACCCGTCTGGTCATCGGTGTGCCAGGCTTGGGTTTGGAATTTTAAGAACACCGCCACCCAGTGGTTCTGGCTGGGAAACTCAAAGATCAGTCCACCATCCTGCCAGACGCCATTGTCCTTGCTGAATTGCCCTCGAGGATTGCCTTGGTTCATGTGAATGTCATGCACACCCGTGCTGGGTTCGGGATGAAAATAACTTTTTTGCGGCGGTTTTCCAGGCGCGTCTTGCCAGCGTTCACCAAACGCATAAACCCGAGCCTGCGGGTCGCCGCTGGCGCGTTGCACCCAGAATTCGATTTTGTCGTTCAGATCGTTGTCGGCTCCCGGTTTGGTGAAGGGCAGCGGCTTCATCTGGCTGGGTTCAAACAGGTTGCCACGAATGAAATCCAGCGCCACACCACCCGCTTTGGAAGGCAGGGCATGAAAAGCATCGCTCAGGGTTGGCAGTGTCTCGAGCAAATGGTGATCAAAACCATCGACGATCAGGTATTCAACCTCACTGCCATCGGCACTTTGGACGTTGATCGGCACTCGAAACCGCACATCGCCAGTCTCGAGCAGCAATTGAAAGTGATTCGAGTTTTTCATGGCAAGTTGATGCTCGAGAATTCTTCCTTTGACCAGACCATAATGATTGAGCGGCATCTTTCCTCCTTGGAGAGCAGTTGAGGTTACGAGAGTTCGACTGGCGTCAAAATACTGGCGTTAAAGCAATAAAACGTATTTTGGGATTTGCAAATACAATTTTTAAGAGTTTGTCATATGAACGTCGATAAAACATCGATTTTCTTACCCCTTTAAAATTGACTCAGAAAAAGTGAGCCTTCTACACTCAACTGTAATTCGGAAACTGAGTTTGGTTGGTGTTGATACTCGAGTCGGAGGATCACCCATGCTCAAACCCCTGATCGCCGTTGTGATTGCAGTCTTTTTCCTGTCCACCTCGAGCTTCTCTCAAAGTCTTGGCGGCAATATCACCACTATCTTTTACGCCGATGATGTACAAGCCAAGCCAGGAAAACTCGAGATTGACCCTGCCTCTCACGCCATTGTGCGGTTCTACGATGAGGTTAAATTCGCCTTCTCGAGACGTTCTGACATTCTCAAAGCCCTGCCCAAAGGCAGTGATGTTGTGCTGTACGCCATGACCGAGAAAGCCGAAACCGATTTGTCCGTGCTGGTGGATGGCAAATGGCATTTTTTCAGCGTTAGCGTTCGCAAGGGTGTGGGTTTGCACTATTACGAAATCAAAAAGCGCGAGACGGTTTCAACAACCATCCCAACATCGGATAACAACGCGGTTATCCCCACGCCCAAACCCGCCTCACCCTCGAGTGCGTCGCTGCTTGCGCCCGATTGGATACGCTGGAATCTCAACCCAATTTTCAGCTCGAGCAATGAAATTCGGGTCGCGTACACCCTCGAGAACACTGGTAAGCAAAGTGTAATTGCTCCTCAAAAAGACCTGCAAATTTTGCGCGACGGTCAAGCGCTCAAGTTCAGGCTCGAGAACACGGGCGAGATCAAGCTTGACCCTGGCGAGGTCTTCAACGGCATCATCCGCATCAATGCGCCTCCTGGCACTCTGAAATTCCAGTGGAATTTGCACGTGGCGGGTTCGACCAAAACCTTCAGGCTCGAGGCAGAACTGAAATGAAACGCTTTGTTGTGTTGCTGGTTTTGCTGATCTCGAGCGTCAGCGCTCAAGTGGTCGGACGGTTGTCGTATATCGAACCCGAGTCTGCCCCAGAAATCGTGACCCGAGGTGATCTTCGGCGCTTGCCGACGGGATTTGTTGAACTGCTTCACGATGCAAGGCTCGAGCAGTGCAAACGTCAGAATTACGAGCGTTGTTCGACTTACGAGTGGAGCGTGCCATTCATGCCTGAAAGCATCGCGCAAAAGGTTGAACGCGGTCTGTCCGAAGCTTGGAATCGCTTTGATTCCCGCACCTATTGGCGCATCAACACGGCGATCAATGGCGATGGCGCGTACTGGTGGAATTGCGTCAACGCCAGCTACAACTACGATGGGATTCTAGGCATCTGGGATCGGAATACTTCCGTCTACCTGCCAGCTTCTGAATTCTGCGATGACCTCAATCCAGAGTACGCGTTGTGGATTCCAACGTTTTGCTCGAGCATGGATGCGTTAACGCGGTGGGATCGGATTGCGACGATCTTCGCTCAAGCCTATGCCCACGCCATGACGCACTATTACCTGGATTACTGGAAAGATGTGCTCGAGGTGATCATCAAGAACATGCCGCTCGCCTTGTGGTGGGATGGTGTGTACCCCGTGCTACCAGGTCAAACGAGTGGCTTGGTGTTGCAACCGATCATTGGATTGCCCAACCCACAGCAGTACCTCGAGTTGGCTCGAGATGCCCAGAGCCGTGATCTTCGTGGTTTTGCCTATGTGCTGGCACGATACCCGTTTCTGAATTTGCTGGGCAATGCCATCACCAATCAAGTGCAAGAATTGGTGCGGCGTTATCCAATCGAATCCGAACAGGATGGTCAGCCAGGCTTGCAGAACCTCGAGCCGCTTAAAGCTGGACTCTCGAGACGGGAAGGGATTTTCACGCGATCAAACCAATGGGCAACCTACCCTTGGTTGTTCAGCTCGGATGGACCAGAACCCAAAGGGAGCAGTGGGGCTGCCACGCAATACGAGTACGCGGGTGTTGGTCATGCTGTCTTTTTCGCGGCACAATCGAAATTCATCCTCGAGTTCAGCCCTCGAGTGCCGATCTTCTGGCGGATGTGTTTCACCGAAAGTTTCCCGCCTATTCCAATTCCGATCCCTGTGCCAATGCCGATGGTTCATGCCGTCTCGAGGGTGGACACGCAGTGGTTGAGTGTCCCTGAAGGTTATCCGATTCCTGGGGTGAAGGGCGTGCCACTGTTTTGAAGGCTGGCTTACTGCACGAAATACGCCATTTCCGATTCTCGAGCACGAGAAGTTATCCGAACAGACTCGCCTGATCGCTGACCTTCGTTTCTGAACGTGGGGCGATTTCCATTTTCTTCGCTCGAAAGAACGTTTCAGGCAAGGTCGCACAAATCTCGGTAAGTCTCGAGTTTGGTGTTTCATCCGCCAGCCATGCAGCGCGGTCTTCTGGCAAGACCACAACGGGTTGACGGGCTTTGCTGTTGTGAATCTCTGCCATGAGGGGATTGGCAGCCGTGGTCAAAATCGCAAAGGCAAACTTTCCAGGTTCGTATTCCTCGTAGATACCCGCCAGCGAACAGATGTCTTGATCGCCAATCTCAATCGAATACGGTTCTTTCGTCCCATCGTCGTGGTGATGCCATTCGATGATCTGGCTGCAAGGCACAAGGCAACGCTGTCGTTGAAAGGCATGGGTGTACAACCTCGAGCTGGTGATCCGCTCTGAAGCTGCGTTGAACGCTGTGAAGGATTTGGCTTGCCTTTCGGTCATCCCCGCCCGACGAAACCACCAGCTTGCCAGGGTGACTCGAGGCTGGTCTGCACCAAAGATGATCGGCGCCGCATCGCTTGGTTTGATGTTGGCGTTCATCTCAAAATCAAACAGCGGCACATCAAAAACCTCGAGCAAGCGCTTGGGTTTGACCAACAATGAATAACGTCCACACATCGCATTCCCCCCAACCACTCGAGCTTGTTCTCAACGCCAAGCTGGATGGACTTATGCTATATTGGTTTTCAACAGAATTCATGAGAATATTCTGCTAATACCGAATGGGAGGTTCTTGAGATGTGAGCAAATAAAACAAGTGGGGTGCGCACCATCTGGCGAGATTCGACGCACCCCGACCTTTGCGCCCTGCGGCGCCCTGTGAATTCTAGCAGAGCGCCACGGTTTCGTATCCCGATTTGGTGCCAATGCTGAAGATTCAAACTCAAAATCAATCACCCTCCGTGCTGCCTGTCGGTTTTGCAGCACTCTTGATTGATGATTTGCCCACCTGGACGCTCGAGCGTCGCCAGCCTGAACTGCGTCAAGTGCCGGTGATCGTCGCCCAGCGTGGACGAATCGTTGGCGCGAACGCTTTGGCGCGTGGTTGCGGGGTGCGGGACAACGATGACCTCCATCGCGCACGGGCTTTGGTTGGTATCGCGGGAAAGTCGTACCGCCATGATGCCAACATTGTCTCACAGGCTTGGGAGACGGCGTTCCATCAACTCGAGTTGACCTCGCCACGTTTTGTTTCAACCCTGCCAGGACGGGCGCTGCTGGGTGATGTGCGAATCCATGAAGCCCAAGAACTCGCGCAGCGTCTCTTCGCTCGGGTTGGCTTGGCGGTTTCGCATTCTTCGGCGTGGCTGGCGGCGGGCAGCGCCAAGCCTGGTCAAGCGCGGATTGCTCTGGATGAACACGCCTTTCTCGAGACGATCCCGATCAGCCGTTTGAGCCAGCTCGAGATTGAACCCGCCACCATCAAACGGCTCGAGTTGTTGGGACTGACCAATGTTGCGGCACTGCACCAACTGAGCGAGGGGCAACTCGAGCGCGGTTTTGGTCGCCGCATTGGTCAGCGCTTGTACCGCATTTCCAGGGGACTCGAACGTGATGCCATCCCCATCCACCGTCCCGCCCGCGAGGTCAGTGCCGAACTCGAGCTTGAGTCGGGGGTGCTCGAACCTGGCTTGCTCGAAGGGGCAGTATCAGTGGTGGTGCAACGGGCGGTGCGAAGACTTGAGGGTTGTCAGTGCGCTTGGGTCAGGCTCGAGTTGCAAGGCTTGACTTGGACGCGGCGACAACGTTGGTTGCCCGAGTTGAGCCATGCCGAGAAGACCATCCTGCGGGTGGCACGCGCCCTGCTTGAGCCAGCCTTGAATGGTGAGGCGATTGTGGCTATGCGGGTGATCCTGGGTGGTCTGGTTCGTCCGATGCCCATCCAAGACAACTTGTTTGTTCTGTATGAACGACCCAAGGTGCGCGAGGCGATCAAACGGGTTCACGAGCGTCACCAAAACAAGATTGGAAGGCTTGAGCAGCACCGACCCAAAGCCATGCTGCCCGAAGACCGCACGAGGTTCGTGGCGTTGACTGGACAGGAAACCTCGAGCAAGGCGCGAAAGGGGAAATGAAACGCTTCGAGCAACCGACCCCGATCAACGTCGCCTGGGATGGTCGTCAGGTCTTGGGTTTTGAATGGCGGGGGCGCAAACGCTTGGTCTCACGCACGCTCGAGGTTTGGTTGTACCGTTCGGCTTGGTGGCGCAGCGCCGATTTGTTCGGTGAGCAACGCGAGTACCACCGCGTACAACTTGAACTCGGTGAGTTTGAACTGATGTGCCAGATTGATGTTCACGGCACAAGGCAGTGGTTTGTCACGGCGGTCTGGGATTGAGGACTTGATGCCAACACCCAAGGATGATTTTGTTCATTTGCACTGCTCGAGTTGGTACTCGCTGCGTCGTGCCGCCTCGAGTCCAGAAGTTCTGGTGCAACGGGCGCTCGAGCTAGGTCAGTCTGCTTTGGCGATCACCGATCACCTCAGTGTGGCGGGACATGTGTCATTTCAAGTCGCGGCTCGAGCGGCGGGCATCAAGGCGATTCTTGGCGTTGAAATTCCATTGTTGCTCGAGGATCAAACCAAACCAGTCAGAGGCGATGTTGTGCTGTTGGCGTGCAACCGTGACGGCTATGCCAATCTGAATGCGCTTGTAACCTTGGCGCTCGAGCGAGACCAACCCCAGATCAACCTGGCTGACCTCGAGCGTCTGGGGTCGGACTTGATCCTGTTGACTGGGGCACGGTCTGGACCGTTTTGGCGTTTGCTTGAGGACTTCGCCCCACATCGGGCGTTGGCAGGGCTTCGTGACCTCTCAGAACTCATGCCAGGACGGGTCTACCTCGAGCTGTGCCATCACCGCCGCCCCGACGATACGGCACGCTTACGCCAACTCTTCAGGCTGGCACGAACCGCTGGCTTGCCAACCGTGATCAGCAACGAGGTGCGCCATGCCAACCCAGAGGGGTTTGCCTTAACCGATGCCATGAACCTCTCGCGTTTGGGGTTGAAGGTCGAGGACGACAGCACGGAGCGGATGTGGAACGACCAGGCACACCTCAAGTCCCGAGCCGAACTCGAGCAACTGTTGCCAATTCCAGCCGCCCTTGATCGCACGCTCGAGATCGCCGAGCGTTGCGATGTGAACTTGCTCGAGCCAAGATTTTGTGCGCCAAGAGCCAGCATTCCCAAGGGGGAAACGCCAAGCTCTTACCTCGAGTGGCTGGTGCGTGAGGGCATTGGTCGGCGGTATCCAGTCCAGCAACGCCAGCAGGCGTTGGCGATGATGGACAAGGAACTCGAGGTCATCAAACGCTTTGAACTTGAGGAATACTTTCTCTGCGTTCATGAGGTTCGTCAAATGGCAGAGAGGCTTGGGATTCGCACGGCAGGCAGGGGGTCGGCGGCGGGGTCCATCGTGGTCTATGCGCTGTTCATCTCACATGCCGATCCGCTGCGCTTCAACCTCAGCTTCGAGCGCTTTATCAACCCGCACCGAATGCGAACTGAACCGCCAGACATTGACCTGGACACCGACTCGAGCCAGCGCGAGCAATTGATTGCCAAGATCGTCGAGCGCTTTGGGCGTGAGCATGTGGCGATGGCGGCGAATTACAATGAATACGGCTTGCGCCCCGCGATTCGGGACATCGCCAAGGTCTTGGGTTATCCGCTGATGGACGTTGAACGGCTTGCCAAGAGCGTGCCCAAACACGGCAAACCACGACACATCACCCGCTATCGTCCACAACTCGAGAAGGTGTTGGGATCACATGAATTGCTCGAGGTGTTGATTCAACTCGTTTTACAACTCGAGGGTTGCCCTCGAGATTTGTCTTTGCACAGCGGCGGGATGCTGCTCTCGCCCGTGCCATTGAATCGCTTCACGGCACGCTTTCAAAGCACGGGCGGCACGTGGCAAACGATGCTCAACAAAGACACCGCCGAACTTGTGGGACTGATCAAACTCGATGTCCTGGGCTTAAGGATTCTTGGGGTACTCGATTTTGCACTGGGCTTGTTGAAAGGCATCGGCATTGAGATCAACCTCGAGAATCTGCCCTTTGATGATGAACTCGTCTATGACGCCCTGTGCGACGGTGAGGTGGTCGGCTTATTCCAGGTTGAGAGTCCAGGACAACAGAACCTTGCAGCCAAGCTTCAACCTCGAGATTTCAACACCTTGGTGATTCAACTCGCCTTGCACCGACCAGGCGCAATTCAAGCTGGATCGGTCCATCCCTTCGTGCGGCGCTATCAGGGACTCGAGCGAATCACCTATCCACACCCGAGTCTCGAGTTGGCACTGCGCGAAACCCGAGGGGTGATCGTGTATCAGGATCAGATCATTCAGATGGCGATGGCGCTCTGTGGTTGGGATGGTGGGCGAGCCGATGATTTTCGTAAGGCACTGAGCAAGGTCAAAAGCGATGACCAATTGCAAATCTTGCTCGAGGATTTTGTCACTTCAGCACTGGCAACCCATGCCGACCTCGAGCCAAAACGCGCCTGGCAGATTGCCAAATCGGTGGCGGCGTATCGCGGCTATGGTTTCCCACATGCTCACAGTTTGGCATTCGCGGTGACGGCGTATCACACCGCCTACCTGCGAACCTACTTCCCAGCCGCGTATCTGGCAGCCTGTCTGCAATGCGAACCTGGCATGTACGACAAGCAAACCATCAGGGGTGAGCTTGCTCGCCTTGGCGTGACAGTCCTGCCCGTCAACATCAACCGCAGTGGGACACACTACCAACTCGAGCCTCATGCCGAAAAACAGGCGATTCGTGTGCCGCTGACCGATGTCAAACACCTCAACCCAGACTTGGCTCGAGCCATCGCCCTGACTCGAGATCAAGCGGTCTTTGCCAACTTCGAGGACTTCTACCGTCGCGTGAACATCGATGCCGAGGCGCTCGAGGCGCTGGTTTTAGCGGATGCCTATGCAGAGTTTGGCACGCGACGTTCGCTGCTCTGGTTGCTGGGCTTGTTGCAAAGTGCTTTGGGTGCGGCGGGCAGGGGTGCGGACTGGCTCGAGTTCCCCGTGGTTGGCGAAGCCGATTTGCTCGAGTTTGCAACCTTGGGCGTGCTGGAATCCATCCGTTGGGACATGCGTTACGCTGGCTCGAGTGCGACGCATCTGGTTGCGCCGCTCAGGGCTGAACTCGAAGACATTGGCGTGATGCCGATTGACCAGTTGCTCGAGCAGCGCGGTCCAGTCATGATCGGGGCAAAAGTCAACTTTGTGCAACAACCAGAGACGGCGTTAGGAACTCGCTTTGTGCTGCTCGAGGATGAAACGGGTTTGGTGCAAGCCATCGTCCATCGGGATGCCTGGGCGAGGCTCGAGATGGTGTTTGCCAATGAACTGGTGATCGTGCGCGGTGCGGTTCATCGCGTCAACAACTGGTGTGTGCTGGGGGTGCAAACGGCACAGGGCATTGACTTGGGGATGCTTGATCCGACCTCGAGCATCTGTGACGTGCGGGGACGGAAGCGAGGAAAAGCCTCGAGTCGGGCACAAGGAGAGCGTGTCTGATCTGACTTGAGACCGTTGGAAGGTCTGGCTGGCGGATTCACCACTCGAGGAACTTGAGGCGATGTTCGAGCCTGTGGGGATGAAGGGTTGAACTTTTATGCCGTGGGAACTCGAGTGTGGAGCGTTAAGAACGATGAAGAGGGGCTTGTTGAAGAAATTGTTGCCAAATGAGGGTGATGGATTGCCGTTGTCTAAACAGCTAACCCCATTGATTTGCCAAGACTAGAGCGTGAATTCTCAAAAATGTGAGCGAGAAATTAGCAAGATTTCTGAGTCAAAAATCGAGGGTTGCCGAAATCGACGTTTTATCGACGTTGGTGTTGCATGATTTGCGGAAAGCCTAGCACATCAAAGTGATTCGTTTGGCACAAGCGAAAATTGAATCCAAATGCAAATAATTGGAATTATGATACTCTGGTTACATTTCTTCAGGAACAAGTAGCAAAAGAAATTCACTTGAAGTCAATCATTTCAGTTGTGATCTAGCACACACAACAATGAATCTCGCAGTACTGGATTTCACATTTGCTTACTAGTCAAACAGGGGGTATCTAATCATGAAAGGCAGAATTGTTAGCTATCTTTTTCTTGGCATATTAGCTACGTGTTCAGTGGAGGCTACGACTATCAACTCCTCTTCGGGTTCTGAGGTCGGGGTTGCAATTCTTGGATCGTCTTACGATTCTGTTAAAGAAAAATTTGTTGGAGCAGAATGCATTGATGGAACTATGATTCAGACTGGAAAACCAACAGGAAATTTTGATTTACAGCAGTCTATAAGCGAAAGTGATGCGTCCAAGTTACTAGGATTTGAGTTTGGTGGACGTTATCGATATGGCGTGGTAAATGCATCTGCAGAAGCTAGTTTTTTCAAGAACTCCAAATCCAGTTCTCTATCTGTAAACTCCATATGGAGGTCAGAATACGTACTTCCTACTAAAAAACTCACAAAACCAGTACTTAGCACGGTAGGAAAAATGGTTCGATCAAACGATAAAAGGTGGAACGAGACGTGTGGCAATGAATACGTTGATGAAATTAAACTTGGAGCGCAGTTATTTTTTAGTGTAAATATTACTTTTACTTCCACCGAACAGGCAGAAGAGTTTAAGGCAAAATTTAGTGTATCTGGTCCAATGTTTGGCGTTGAGGCGAGTCTTGCAACTGCATCTCGACAATTTAGTCGCAATTCAACAATTACAATTCGTGCCATTCAGATTGGTGGCGATGTAAGCAAGATCACAGCTCTTCTACCACAAAATGCAAGTGGAGCGTCAACATACGTTCAATGTACCCTTGGTGATTTTGTCAAGTGTTCAAAGTTTATGGCAAAAGCACTGGACTATGCAACTAACATCTCAAACGGGTTTCCATCTCAAATTGGTCTCACTGCAAATTCTGGCGGGGCAGTTCTTGAATATCATACAACTAAATATACTGCGGCTGGTTTATACCCAAGAGAACCCAAAGAACTTGACCAAGTTAATAAATTAGCACGAACGAGGCTACAGAATATTTTTGACTTTCAATTTAGACGAGCGGTTTTAGCTGATTCAATTCTTTCAATAAGTGACCTCGGGAGTTTTAGGAAACCTATTGAAACGGAGCGACAGAAAATTGATCGAAATATCAAACAAGCACTTGATTCGGCACGTATATGCTATGAGACACCACTTGAATGCCAAAATTCAGTTACTGATATGCGTTTGGAGGATTTAAATGATGCTGCCTTTAAGCTCCCTCCAATTGCAAAAGCAAGTTTCAGGGTTTGGACTAATAGCTCAGGAGTATGGGATCGAAAAAAGTCAGTGAATTTTATGAACACTCCGCAATTGAGAGGAAGTTTTGATCAAAATACATTTATTAAAAGATTTTTTGCTTTGCCCAAAGAGATTAGAGACCATTGCTCTGCAGTTTCAAAGTTATTATCCCCAATGGAAAGAAATGTTGGCTATAATGTATTTGTGAATTGCCCTGCTCCATCGTTGCAGCTACTATCTCGAGATGGTACTGCTGCCACAGTATTGCAGATTGAGGGTCAGAATCTAGTTTCAGCAGATATATATTTTGGAAATCATAAAGTTACTGCTGATACAGAAAATCTAATTAAGACTGACTATCCGGAAAAACAAGGAGGAAACACATACATGCTCGTACTTGATTCGACTCGTATGAATCAAGGATGGCGAGATATTAATTTGGATCAGATTCGAGAAACTTTGTGGAGCGATAAATATCCCGAGGCTGATGGTGTATTCTTCTTAGTTGTTAAAGATCGATTTGGTCGTAACACACGCTTTGATATTGAATATCAAAAGTGGAAACGAGAAAAAACAACGAACACCGACAATTCCGAGCCAAGCAACAGTGTAAGAACTACCTTGGTAAAACGAAATCGATGGTGGGACCCAAATTCCAGTGGAACGACTGTGGCTGGAGCGGGTTCTTGGTCATTGGAAGAAAATTTAGATTTTGAGGATACGAGTAAGTAAGTTTTAGGAATCCAAAACCCAACCATCAAAACCCTCGTACCACCAAGGGTTTCTCGAGCAACACCCGACTCAAAAACCTGGCTCGAGCTTCACTCGCCACCGCCCAGCACTGCCCATCAAACCCCGCCCGAAAACTCCTGACCTTCTCGAGGATCGTCTTCTGGCTGTACGACCCCGCATCAAATTCCACCGCCCAGGTCTCGAGTCCTCGTTGCCAGATCGCGTCTGGGCTGGTGTGATCGCTGTGATGAATCAATTCCCACTCCTCGAGTTTCGCCCCGAGTTGATAGCGCATTTCGGCAATGCCAGCCAAATGCCGAAATTCAAAAGCTGGAAGCTCGAGGGTTTCCAGCGTCACGAAATTCACGGCTCGAGTGACTTTCATCCGAGCGGTTGGGGCGACGTTGACGGTTTGAATCTCGAAGCCAGCCTTTCGACACGCCTCGAGTGACAGCCCATAATGCCGCGCCACCTGTCGTTCTGAAAGCGCCACATCCACGGTTAAAGCTTGCTCGAGATGCCCTGTCACTTCGGCATAAACAGCACTTGAAACGGTGTGTTCGGCTCGAGTTGCGCGTACTTGATCGCTTGTTGTCCTTGCGGATTGAGGAAGGCTTGCGCCAGACTTTGCAAGAGGTTCAAGCCCAAGTTTGGTTGCGGACTGTTGACGGTGGTCGTCCCATTCAAGACCGTGGTGGTCGCGCCTTGCAATACACCCTGCAAGTAATTCGATGTCCCTTGCAAGCCAGCGTTGAACAACTTGGAGACCACATCAGGACCATCCTCACGGACTTGGGCGGTCACTCCAGGAAAGCCGTCCGCACTGAGCGCCGTGCCATTGACGGACTGCGAGATGTTGTCCCTGCTGACCTCGAGCAAGCTGATTTGCACCCGACCCGCATTGGTCAAGCTCGCCTTGCCAAAAGCAAACACACCATCCTCAAGCATGGCAACCACGGGTGATTCCTGCCCTTGCACCACTACCAATCCCAGCACGAGTTTTGCCCCCAATCGTGTGCCTGGTGGGTAGGGACTCGAGCTTGAAGGGTCGGCTTGTTTCTTCGTTTGG
>CAXTTL010000018.1:0-37659 GCA_964247135.1 uncultured Deinococcales bacterium
AGAAAGAGCAGGAACTTCTCGAGGCGTGGCATCAAAAAACCTAAATTATCGCCTCGAGGATGGTCTAAGACCATCCCCTACAAAAATTCCCTAATGACTTGATTTAACACCCACAAACCGTTCGTCGTGGCTCGCACGGTTTCACCTTCAAACTCGAGCAAACCTTGAGAAACCAACTTCTCGAATTGTGGCGCAAAATAATCTCGAGCGTTCAGTCCCGCTCGAGCGGAAATATCAGCTAAATTCACGCCAGAAAGCAAGCGCAAACCAGAAAAAAGTGCGTCGGTCACAAACGACTCTCGAGTGACGGGTTCAATCTCGCCACGTTCGCCAGTTAACCAGTTTGAAAGGTGCGGGTTGGTGCGGCGGTAGGCAATGACTTGAGACTCGAGCGGCACATCTTGAAAACCAATCTCGCGGTTGGGGTAATGCCCTGCCGCGCCAGCGCCCAAGCCGTAGTAAAAACGGTTTTGCCAGTAGGCAATGTTGTGTTTGGATTCAAAACCTGGTTTGGCATGATTGGAAACCTCGTAACGATTCAAACCAAACTCGGCGAGCACGGATTCGGCTAGCTCGAGGGAGCGTTCTTCGTCTTCGGCTCGGACTTTGACGCCAGCGCGAAAAAAGGCTGTGCCTTCCTCAATCGTTAAAGTGTAGCAACTGATGTGCTCGAGTCCCAACGCGCCAAGTGTGCGCAAATCTTGTTCGACGTTCTGCCCTGGAACGGCTGTGATCGCGTCGCTGCTGACCTGAAATCCAGCCTCGAGCAGCGTCTCGAGTGCAAGGAGTGCTTGTTTGGCGTCATGGGTGCGTCCCAAAAATTTCAGCACCGAATTTTGAGTGCTTTGCACACCCACACTGGCACGCGTAAACCCCAGTTCGCGCCAGAGTTTGGCTCGAGCCGCGTTGACCGTTCCAGGGTTCACCTCGAGTGTTGCTTCTTGGTTTGCCCAACCAAAATACCTGCGAATGATGCCAGCAAGGCGCTCGAGTTCATGGTCACGCAAGAATGACGGCGTGCCGCCACCAACGTACAAGGTCGTCAATTCAGTGCCGCCGTATTGTTCTGATAAGACTCGGGCATCGTTTTCGAGTTCGCTCAAATACGCTTCGACCAGTCCAGCCCGCCGCTCGAGCACGTGAAAATCGCAGTACGGGCAGATGGTTGGGCAGAATGGAACGTGAACGTAAAGGTGGGGAATCAAGGTGAATTCATTTTCGGCTCGAGAATGAATTCTGGCAAGGGTCAACTGATTTATTGCCAGCGAATCCGCCCCTCAGACTCAAGATTCTTGAGTTTCTCGAGCGCTTCGGCAATCAAAGGAATCGTGCCAGCAATCAGAATCAAACCGTTTTCGGGCGTGATTTCTTTGGCGAGTTTGAGTGCATTTTCAACATTGCTCGAGATTCGGGCGTTTTGGTAGTGTGGCGCGATGGTTTCGGGTTCGGCGGCTCGAGCGGAATAACTGGCTTTGGTGCAAATCACAAACCTCGAGATGGGTTGTAAAGCTCGAGCAATCTTGGCGAAATCTTTGTCGGCTTGGCTGCCCACAATCAACGTCAGGGGCTTGAGTCGATGCGCCATCACGAACGATGCCAAGGCTCGAGCGCCGTGCGGGTTGTGAGCGGCATCCAGAAGCACGCTCGGACTTCCAGGCAACCATTCGAGCCTGCCAGGGTTCACAGCCGTTTCTAAGCCATACTGAATCGCTGCTGCGGGTATCTCGAGGATTTGGGCGGCGGCAACGGCGAGTGCCGCATTTGAAGCTTGATGGATTCCCAGCATCCTCGAGATACCAGAAATTGTCCCGAGCGGCGTTGAAACTGAAACCTCGAGTCCATGAAATCCCAAATCTGAAACCTCGAGTTTGATTTCACGGTTTAACACCCATATTGGGGCATTCAGTTCTGCGGCTCGAGCTTCGATCACATTGAGCGCCGAACCTGTTGCGCCGGTCACCACGGGAATACCTGGGCGGATGATGCCCGCTTTTTCAAACGCGATTGCCTCGAGTGTGCTGCCCAAAAACTGGGCGTGATCCAGGTCAATATTCGTGATGACACTGACGTTGGAATCCACCGCAGTCGTCGAATCGAGCCGTCCACCCAAACCAACCTCGAGCACGGCATGGGTCACTCGAGATTCATGAAAATGTAGCAAGGCAATCGCGGTAATCAATTCAAAAAAAGTAGCGCCAATGCTTTCATTCACGGCTTGAAGGGTTTTGATGTGCCGCCCGAGGTCAACTTCTGGAATCTCGAGGTTGTTGACCAAGATTCGCTCAGAAAAGCGAAACAAATGCGGGCTGGTGAACAACCCAACACTCGAGACTGACGAAATCATGGCGTTCAAAAATCTCGAGGTGCTGCCCTTGCCATTTGTGCCAGCGGTTTGCGCCACAATCAAACCGCGTTCAGGATGCCCTAAAACCTCGAGCAAGGCTTTCATGCGCGACAATCCAGGATGGATACCGCGTTCTTGTTGCGACCACAACCAATCGATGCTCACACGTCAGTAAAACACAAAAACCCCGCCACGAATGACTCGAGTGACGGGATCACAAACGAACAGACTATTTGTCGAGGAAAGCTTTTAAGTTCTTGTTCTTCGGTGTGCTGAATTGCACGTTGTTTTGACTCTTGTAGCCCTCGGCTTCCATGTTGTAGGTGTAATCGCCAGCCTCGAGGTTCTCGAACAATTTTCCACTGATGCCGCTTTGCACCTCAGTGCCGCCTTTAAACAGCGTGATTTTAGCGTTTGAGACATTGGAGAAAACCCGCAAGAAACACGGACATTTGGCGTTGCTGGCATCGGTTCTGCCACTTGCGACGTTAACTTTCATTTCGCTGCCAAGGTTTTGACCGTCGGCTTGAAGTTGATAGGTGTAATCGCCAGCCGCAGGTTTCTCGACGGAGTAGACCCATTCGCCGTCGTTGCCAACGCTTTCACTACCGACTTTGCTGCCGTTTTGCAAAACGTCGAACATCATGCCTGGTTTGCCCGTGCCGCGCAGCATAAAGTCCTGGGCATCGAGTTGTTCGTTCAAGCTTGGGTAAGAGAATTTAAACTCGTTCATGCCGGCAGCCAGCGCCGTTCCAGTTGCTCCAGCGCTCGAGTCTGCCAGACCACCAAAGAGGCTCGAGCCTAAAAGCGGCACGATCAGCAGCGCGACGATGTTTGCAACTTTGATCATCGGGTTGATGGCTGGACCGGCGGTGTCCTTGTACGGATCGCCGACGGTGTCACCCGTGACGGAGGCTTGGTGCGCGAACGAACCTTTTTTCAGCACGACACCATTTTCGTCTTTCAAATCACCCGATTCGATGTACTTTTTCGCGTTGTCCCACGCTCCGCCACCCGTGGTCATTTGGATTGCCATGAAAATACCGACCACGATCACGCCCATTAGAAGACCACCGAGCGCCTTTGGTCCGAGAATCAAACCCACCGCAATCGGTCCAAGCACGGGCAGCAACGCGGGAACGATCATTTCACGAAGCGCGGCGTCGGTGACAATACCGACCGCTTTGGCGTAATCGGGTTTTTGCGTGCCGAGCATGATGCCTGGCATTTCACGGAACTGACGGCGAACCTCGAGCACCACCGCACCGGCGGCGCGTCCCACGGCTTCCATGCTCATGGCGGCGAAGAGACAGGGCAGAATGCCACCGATGAGCAAACCAGCGACCACCAGCGGATCGCCGAGGTCAAAACGCAGCGGCAAGCCGCCAGCAGGAACGCGTTTGTCAAGTTCGGCGGTGTAAGAGGCGAATAGTGCCAGTGCAGCAAGTCCAGCCGAACCGATGGCATAGCCTTTGGTCACGGCTTTGGTGGTGTTGCCCACGGCATCCAGAGGGTCAGTGACGCCGCGAACCTCGTCGCCCAACTCTGCCATTTCGGCGATTCCACCAGCGTTGTCGGTGATTGGACCGAACGCGTCCACGGTCACGATCACGCCGCACAAGCTAAGCATCGCCATCGCCGCAATTGCCACACCGTACAGCCCAGCCAGAGCGAACGCGACCAGCGTTCCAGCCACAATCACCAAGACTGGAAACGCCGTGGATTTCATGCCCACAGCCAGACCGGCAATAATGTTTGTGCCGTGACCCGTGATGCTCGCCCTCGAGATGCCGCGCACGGGCGCAAATTCGCTCGAGGTGTAATAGTCGGTGATGTACATCAAGCCCATCGTGACTGCCAAACCGACCAGGCTGGCGAAGAACAGGTTCAGGGCGTTGATGCCGTCGCCCGAAACCATGGTGGATGCGAAGTAAAAGCCGATGGCGGCAAGAATCACCGAAACCCAGACGCCACGATACAAGCTGCCCATGATGCCTTTTGGCGTGGCGTCTTTTGGCGCGTTGATAAAGAAAATACCGACCACCGACGCGACAATACCAAAACCGCCAACGATCAACGGATACCACATCACCGAATCGTTGGTCGGGAATTTGAGATGCCCGAGCAACAAGGCGGCAATCGCGGTGACAATCAATGTCTCGAACAAATCGGCAGCCATACCGGCGTCGTCACCGACGTTGTCGCCGACGTTATCGGCAATCACGGCTGGATTGCGTGGATCGTCCTCGGGAATGCCAGCCTCGACCTTACCGACCAAATCCGCGCCGACATCGGCGGCTTTGGTGAAAATACCACCGCCCAGACGCGCGAACACCGAAATCAGGCTCGAGCCGAAACCGAGTCCAATCAGGGCGTCTGGATTAAAAAGCCCTTGGGCGTCTCGAGGGGAAAAGTTGGTTAAAAGTGCCAGCACCACAATGCCCAAACCGACCACAAACAAGCCCGTGACCGCGCCGCCCCAAGTGGCAACGCGCATGGCTGGTCCAAGACCACCGTAAGCGGCTTGTGCCGTGCGCACGTTGGCACGAACGGCGACGTTCATGCCGATAAACCCTGCGGCGGCAGAGGCGGCGGCGCCGATCAAAAAGTAAATCGCGCTGGTGATGCCCAGTGCTATCGCAATGAGTATCGCCAGCACCACCGCGACGATACCGACCGCCGTGTACTGTTTGGTCAGGTACGCTCCCGCGCCCTCTTGAATCGCGGCGGCAATTTGCCGCATTCGGTCATTGCCATCTGGCAACCTGAGAATGTTCAGCGTCAAAAAAACGCCGGCTGCCAATGCGATCACACCTGCAATCAATGGAATTAACACTCGTTCACCTCCGTAGAATTTCCCTCGAGATTAAATCGGGGTTTGGTTTTGGGACGAGTGCAATATAACCTTATGAGTTGCGTAAAGGGAAGCTCGAGTTCCTGACAAAGCCACATGATTCTGTAGGGGTGAACCTTGTGTTCACCCTTCTGCACAGTAATTTCTCGAGATTCGAGGCTTGGTTCAGGTTATTGGTTTTTCATTTTCTCGAGCAAATCCGTTAGTGTCGCCGCGTCGAGCGCTCCAAATTTTCGCTCGAGAATTTGGGATTTCCTACCAATCAAAACCGTTGTGGGTAAACCAATAATCTGCAATTCACGCTGCAAGCTGCCAGCATCCAGCAAACTCGAGACTTGCAGGTTTTCAGTTTGCAAGTATTTTTGAATCGCGCTTGAGCTTTCGCCTGAGTTGACGAACACGATTTGCGCCCCGTTTTTGGAGGCACTGGCAAGAAGCGGCATTTCTGAACGACACGGCGCACACCAAGTCGCCCAGACGTTGAGCAGCATCGGAGGTTGAAGATCAGAAAATTGAACATGCTCGAGGCTGCCGTTGATGTTGAGGCGTTGCAGACTGAGGTTGTCAGGAATCGGATTTGAATTGTTGCCGGCGGGTTTCAGTAGTAAGGGTACAAACGAAATCAGTCCCGCCAGCAAGCCTCGAGAAGCCAGTGACAGGGTTGAGCCTCGAGCCTTCCACAAAACCAGCATCAACGCCCCAGCCACACCCCAAGACCAGGCAAGCGCACCTTTGCGCGGGTCAAAAAGCTCGAGCGAGATCGAATTGAAGTGCTCGAGCGCGTAACCGAGACGACCGGCAACCACATAAGCGAGAACTATGGGAAGCACAATCTGTTTGGGTTTAATGACTCGAGATTGTTCGACCAAAAGCAGGAGGGCAAACACGCCCAGCACAAAAGACAACCGCGACCACTCGAGCACCAACGCGCCAATTTTCAGACCATCGGGCATGAATTCCATTCGGTCTAGGGTACGACAATTTGCTGGCTCGAGTTCAATGGCTCGGCAACAACATTTTAAACACCGCACCGCCATCGGGGTGGTTTCCCGCCTCGAGTCTGCCGTGGTGCGCCTCGACAATCGCGCGGGCGATGGAAAGCCCCAGACCGCTCGAGCCGTCTGTGCCACGGGTGCGGCTGGCATCGCCACGGTAAAAACGCTCGAAGGCACGCTCGAGGTTCTCGTTGCTCAAACCCCGTCCGTGATCCCGAACGGCAATGGCAATCAATTCCAATTCGAGGCTGGCTGAAATCGTGATTTGTGTTGTACCAGAGTGCTTCAGGGCATTCTCGAGCAGGTTGTTCAGAACCCTGGTGAGCTGCGTTTGGTCCAATCTGGCTTTCAAATCTGCCGGAATCACCTCGAGTTTTAACGAGATGCCCGCCGAAGAAGCCCTCGGAGCGAAACTCTCGAGCACCGCAGCCAAAAAAGGCTGCACGGCGGTTTCTTTCAGCTCGAGTTTCATGCCGCCACTCTCGGCGAGGCTGAGGGTGCGCAAATCGTCCACCAGCCTCGAGAGCAGCAAAACTTCGGAATGCAAACGATCCAGTCCAGCCTCGTCGGGCGTTCGGATGCCGTCCTGCATCGCCTCGAGTTCGCTGCGCATGACCGCGAGTGGCGTGCGCAGGTCGTGGGCGATATCGGCAACCATGTTGCGCCGCCAAGATTCTTGACGCTCGAGACTGGCAATCAGGCTGTTGAAAGCCTCACTTACCGTTCGCAATTCGTCGTTGCTGCTCGGCGGTTTGACCCGCACGCCGCGTTCGCCAGCCGCAATGCGGTTGGCGGCATCCTCGAGCGCGTTGAGTGGTCGGGTGACAAGTCGCGCGATGACGGCGGCGGCGGCGCTGGCAAAGAGAAATGACAAAAACGCCGCCAGCAGCGAAATTGAGGTTACACGCCCAAAAGCGTTACGCGCCGCCGCAAACCTGGGGTCATCGAAACCTTGAAATGATTCGTTTTCAATTGGACGATTCACACCCCCAAAGACCCGTGGACCCTGATCGATGAAAAACCGCACCGAGGCTTGCAGGGTCAACCAAGTGGTCAAGGACACGGCAACCAGCGCCACGACAGCAAAAAAAATCGTTAAGCGCCGCCTCAGACCCCAGTGGCGGTAATGCCAGCGCTGCTCTCGAGCGGCGGCTCTGGCAAATTTTCGCGCACCGGACCAATCGCCCTGTTTCCAGTGTTCCATCGCCGCTTGCCAGTTCGGATCGCCCTGCATTTGTTTCCAGCGTCTTTTCTGCCACCGTCGGCTCGAGAAAAACCAGAACGCCACAATCCCAAGAATCCACCACATCAGACCCTCAAACGGTAACCCATACCGCGCACCGTCTCGAGCATTTCGCCGCACGCGCCAAGTTTGCGGCGCACATTTTTAATATGGGCATCGACGGTGCGTTCGTCGGCGTAACGTTCACTGTCGCCCGTTGCCGCCAACAATTCCGCGCGTTGTCGCACATGCCCTGGGGTTTTGGCGAGCACCGCCAGCAATTTCACTTCGCTGGTGGTCAAACCGATCACTTCGCCCTCGCAACGCACCACAAAACTCGAGAGGTCAACCTCGAGCGTTCCGACGCGGTAAATTTCACTTGGCATGACCGCTCCGCTGGCGCGGCGCAAGACCGCTTTGACCCTCGCCACAACCTCGCGCGGGCTGTAGGGTTTGACCACATAATCGTCGGCGCCCAAACCCAAACCCAGGAGTTTATCGAGTTCTTCGTCGCGGGCGGTCAGCATGATGATCGGGGTGCTCGATTCGGCTCGAACCTTGCGGGCGACCTCAAAACCGTCAATGATTGGCAGCATCAGATCGAGCAAAATCAAATCCGGTTTTGCCGCCCGCCAAAGTTCCAAGGCTCGAGCGCCGTCTTTGGCGCGTTCGACACGGTAGTTTTCGCGGCGCAGGTATTCCTCGAGAATGTCGCCGAGGCGGGTTTCATCTTCAACAATCAAGATCGTGGCTGACATGCTTTGCATCCTAACCCCAAATAAATGTAGGGTCGAGACGCGTCTCGACCCTACACAGGTCAACTTAATTTTCCAAAGCGCGGCGGATCATCTCGTACTCTTCGCTCGAGATTTCACCTTTTGCCAGGCGCATTCTGGCGACATTCAGCGCCGAATCGTTGGTTGACCAGTTACCGAAACGCTCTTTCCAATCGTGCTCGTCGTGGTCTGGTGCGGCTTTTTTGGTCTCGAGGCTCTTTTTGATCGTCTCGAATTGCTCGGGCGTGATCTCGCTTTTTGCCAGACGTTCGCGGGCGACGGTCATGGCTTGATCCTGGTTGCCCATCTGACCGAATTCGCTCCACATTTTTCTGCCCCAACCGCGACCGTGTCCCCAACCCCTCGAGTGCTTCATGCCACGGGCGAAGAAACGAATCACCCAAATAAAGGCGAACAACCAAAACAGCGACCAAATAAAGTGAAAAAATCCAAACATTCCAAAACCGTCGTGCATAAACTGCCTCCTTGTGCTCGAGTGTCCCTCGGGCTTGTGTCCATAAGGTAGTTCAAGGGCGGTGAAGGCAAGGTGGTCGGGGTGTGAACGTGGTATGAATTGATTGATGAGAGAAGTCTAATGATTTGATTAAATCCAAATGCACAGTCTGAAACGTAGACCGCTCTGAAATCCAGACTTATTAGGAGGGTCATTATGAAACTAGTACAGGTTCTTGGTGTTTTGGTGGCTGTTGGCGTGATCGCGGCACCCATCAGCTCAGCGCGTCCAGCCTACCGACTGCAAGCCATCGCACAACTGGGGTTGACACCAGACGCTAACGGCAAAGCCACAATCACCTGCCAGTTTTGTCATGAAGGTCCACGCGGTGGAAAACCCTGGAACGTTTTTGGTGAGACTGTTCGTGCCAACTTCTTTGGAGCCGCCGAAAAAAACATCGCCCAAGCGCTTTACCTGACCATGAAAGAACGCAAAGATTCCGACGGCGACGGTTACGACGATGTACTCGAGGTGATTGGCGGGTCACGTCCAGGTGATGCAAAATCAATGCCCAGAACTCCAAAAGACACCCTCGAGGCACAACTGAAAGTCTGGGGCGGCGTGGACTACTTCAAACCAAAACCATAACCAAAATCTCTCTTTCACCCCCCACCTCTCGAGCACGATCTCGGGAGGTTTTTTGCGGTGCATCTGTCCCGATGGTTTTTGGTGCATCTGTCCCGATGGTTTTTAACGTATACCAGTTTGATGAAGGCCTTTGCGACCTCGATTGACCGATTGCCCAGAACCCACGTTCTGAGAGGCTCGAGGTCGTGGTATCGTAGGTCGCGCATCATGGTTGAACCTGAGATCACTGACGAACAATTGCTTCGCCTGATCGCCCAAGGCTCGGAAGTGGCGCTGAGCATTTTGTATAAACGCTTTAAAGACCGCGTCTATTCGCTGTCTTGGCGCATTTTGTACGACCAAAACGGCGTCGAAGAAAGCGTTCAGGATGTCTTTGTCAAAGTCTGGCAACGCGCCGGCGACTTTACCGCGCTAAAAGGTTCAGTCAGCTCTTGGGTGATCGCCATCGCGCACCATACCGCCATCGATGCGCTTCGTCACCGCGAGCACCGCGCCACCGTCAACCTCGAGGAGGGCGAACTCGAGCAGAAAGCCATCACCGAAGACCGCTCAAACATCATGCTCGAGCGTGCCGACATCGACCGCGCTTTGGGTCGGCTCGAGGCTTCAGACCGCAAATTGATCCAAGCCAGTTACTTCGAGGGTTTGACCCAAACCCAGATTGCCCTCCGCGAAGACATTCCGCTCGGCACGGTCAAAACCAGAATGCGCGGTATCTTTGCGCAGTTGCGCCAGGTTTTAAGGGAAGAAAATGCTTGACCTCGAGACAAAGGATTTGATCGCACTTTATGCACTCGATGCTTTGGAGCTTGCAGACCGTGAACGTGTCGAAAAATTGCTCGAGTACGATCAAGACGCGCAGCAAGAGCTGAAAGCCAACCTCGAACTGAGCGAAATGCTGGCGTCCACAGTGCCCTCGAAAACGGCACCCGATGGACTTGAATTCATCGTGCTGGCAAAAATCCGTCAGCTTCAAACGCCACCAAAATCCAAAGCGCCAACCTTGGTCATGCGCCCTGCAACTCGAGTCGTCATTCCCTGGTTTGCCCGTGCCAGTTTGGGTTTTGCGCTGGCGGCAAGTTTGGCGGCGCTTTGGTTTGGGCTGCAAAACCAAAAGCTGGCGGTTGATTTAAAAGCCTTACAAGATCAAAAAACCACGCTCTCGAGCATCGTTGCCGACAACCGCGCCAGGGTCGTGGCACTGCTTGCGCCAGACGGCAAAACCGTGGTCGGTCAGGCGATCATCACCCAAGATGGACGTGTCCTGATGGCGCACAACATGGGCAAGTTGCCGCCTGGCAAAACCTGGCAAGCCTGGTTTTTGCCCAAGAAGTCCAAAACCCCGACATCACTCGGTATTTTCCGTGGTCCGAGCGTCGCTGCGACCATCCCGAACGAGGTCACGGCGGTTGGCATCAGCGAAGAACCCGATGGTGGCAGTCCAAAACCGACCACCCCTCGAGCCGTGGCAAGAATGTAAAACAAAAATCTCGAGACCAAAAATCAGTCTCGAGATTTGAGTGAAACTTTAGTTTGCTTTGCTGTCCCAAGCACCCTCGAGCATGGTGCGAATCTCTTTTTGGTCGGCTTGCAAGACCTCGGAGATTTCGTCGCCCAAGAGTTTGATGCTGCGGGCGTAGGCTTGACGGTCGAGGTCGGGCAGACCGCGCTCGTCGTCCCAGCGGCGCAATTCGGCTGCCAGGTTGGCAATGCGGTACGGGTCGCCGGACGCCAGAATTTCGGTCACTTTGCGGTGACGGGCAGCCCATTGACGCGGCAATGAAACCTTGCCCGACTTCAGGCGACCCATGATTTCTGGCAGTTCGGACTCGGACAGCGCCGGGCGCAACCCGACGCTTTGCGGGGCGTTGACCGGCACAAAAGCCTTGCTGGTTCCGTTTGGAAATTCGACCTGATAATAATCGTGGTCGTCGCCAGCCACTTTTTTGGTATGAATCCCGTGGACGACACCTACACCGTAAGGTGGGAGAACAACGCGGTCACCTGGGTTGTACTGTTCTTTCTTCACGCTAAAGCTCCCTTCCGACATTCAGGTTTCGCCTGAACATTGAAAAAACACTGAAAGACGACACCGATAATCAATGCCGCACTGTTAAAAAAACCGATTTGTCTTGTGCTTGGCGCCTTGCGTCCCAGTTGGTTGAGGGTTAAACGCAGGCTCGTCGTCACAAGGGGGTACTGTAGCAGAAAAAGTCAGGGATTTCTAGGCTCAACTCACGATTGGTCAAGCTGATGTCAGGTGCAATGGTCAATCTGAGATCAAAACGAATCCCGGGGCATGTATAGTTATTCACGGAATCGACGACAAAACATGAACGAATTACACCCCAGTCCGAAATTCATTCCAAGAGGGCGTTTTGCGCCCTCACCAACTGGTGAAATGCACCTGGGCAACGCCCGCACCGCCTTACTGGCATGGTTGCAAATCCGCGAATTGGGCGGTCGGTTCGTGCTCAGGCTCGAGAATTTGGACTTTGGACGCGTGCGACCTGGCGCAGATGATTTGATTTTACAAGACCTGGCGTGGTTGGGTTTGGACTGGGACGAGGGCTGGGACATCGGTGGAAAGTTCGGACCCTACCGCCAGACCGAACGCAATGAGCGCTACGCGGCGGCGGCGGCAAAACTCGAGACGTATCCGTGCACCTGCACCCGAACCGAAGTGCTTTTGAGCGCCTCGGCACGCCACAAAGAAACCGAAGCCCGTTACCCTGGCACGTGCTCGAACGGCGTGACACACCCGTCACGTCCGAGTGCCCTGCGCTGGCGCGTTCCCAAAAACACGGTTCGGTTCTGGGATTTAATCAAAGGCGAAGTTACCCAAAACATTAATGCCAGCGTGGGTGACATGGTCATTCGGCGCAACGACGGGGTTTGGGCGTATCATCTGGTCTGTGCCTTGGACGACCTCGAGATGCAAATGACCAATGTGACGCGCGGCGAGGATTTGCTGACCAGTTCTGCCAGACAAATTTTGCTGATCGATAAATTGGGCGGCATCGCACCACATTACGCACACGTTCCACTCATGCGGGATTATCGCGGTGAACGACTCGCCAAACGCGGCGGCGCACCCAGTCTCAAAGCCTTGCGCGACGGTGGCGCTCAGCCAAACGAGATCGTGCGTGACCTTGCCGCAAGTTTGGGTTGGAACGTTTCCAAACCCTGCCAGCCCAAAGATTTACTGGGGTTGTTCAACGGGTGGCTCGAGCGGTCAAATCATTTGGTCTGAAGTTTGGCTTTGACATCCTCGGTCAAGTTTGTGGTGTCTGGATCGGCATAAATCACCAGCCCGCTCGAGGCGGCAACCTCAGAGTTCATGACCACCGAAAACCCTTGGTCTTTGGCACTCTGGGCTATCGCTGGGTCAATCACCTGGGAAAAACCCGAGTACGCCGCGTCAAGCTTGGCTTGGTATTCCTGAACTTTTTGCGTGTAATTACGTTGCAACAAATTTGCCTGAGCGCGGTCAGCCTCGCTGAGCGTTCCCGCCTGGGCTTGTTGGTTGTAGGTCCCAAGTTGGCTCTGAATGGGTTGAAGCTCAGTTGCGGCTGTTTGACGAACCTCGAGCACCGCCTTGCCTTCGGCGGTGGCTTCGAGCAATGCCCTGACCGAAACAAAACCAAGTTTGGTGCCAGACTCTTGGGCGATGGCACCAAAAGACAGGACCGCGACAGGCGCAAGCCAAAAAGAACGTTTCACGGATTAATCCTAAAAAATTCGCATGAGACTCGAGTGATTGAGGTTTGATGGAACACCAAAGCTCGAGCCTCGAGAATCCTTTGGCGATGACGGTTTTGCGTTTTTGGTGGCGGGCAGTATTGCAATTGCTGGAGCGTTCTTGAGCCTCGGCATTCGGCGCAATCCACCGACCGCCATTATTCAAGTTGCTACAGATTAACCTTCGTCCTCTTCCAAGGCGGGCAAGCTGACCGTAAACGTTGCGCCCTGACCAGGTTTGCTCGAGACCGCGATTTTGCCGTTGTGGGCGTGAACAATCTGGGCGACAATTGCCAGCCCAAGTCCAGCCCCGCCGCCAGGACCTTTGTAAAACTTCTCCCAGATTCGCGGCAGCACTTCGCTCGGGATGCCAGGACCATCATCACTCACGCTTAACTCGAGCATTTTTTGCTTCGCTTCAACCCGAATCAACACGCCCTCGCGGCGTCCTGCGGCTCGGGCGGCGTTCGAGACGAGGTTGCGGGTCACTTGGGTTAAACGGTCGGGATCACCGACCACCTCAAGGCGATCTTTGGGCAGCTCGAGTTTGACCCCAGGAAATTCGCTGGCGACATTGCGTGCCACGTCGGTCAGGTCCACCACGTGAGGCAAAATCTCGCGCACCACCTCGCCGCGCGAGAGTTGCAGCAAATCGGCAACCAAGCGCGTCATGCCGCCGGACACGCGCAGGGCATCCTCGAGCACTTTTTTTTGCTCGCCGCTCGAGTCTTTCAGCGCCCGTCGAATGTACCCCTCCAGCCCTGTTAACGGCGTCCTGAGTTCGTGGGCGGCTTCGGCGAGGAAGGTCCGCTGGGCGTCAAACGCCAATTTCAGACGTTCGACAAAACGGTTGATGGTTAAGGTGAGCGCCCCAAGTTCGTCGTGCGCCCCGTGGTACTCGAGCGGGCGCAAATTGGTTTCGTTTAAGGTTGTCGCCTCTCGAGCCACGCTGACCAGCGGACGCAAACCCACTTGCGCCAAAATATAACCACCAATCAGCGCCAAAACCACCAGCACCAAGGTCACCAAAAACACCACCGTCTGAATTCTGGCTGCCAGGTCTTTGATGTATTTGGCGTCTGCCGCCACGGCAAACACGCGTTTGACCGATTTGCTGACCAATTTCACGTCGATTGGGGCGAGCAAAACGCGGCGCGGGTTGGTTTCGTGATCCAAAATCAAATACTGCGGCTCACTCAGTTTCTCGAGGTTGGAGAGGTTGGAGAGTTTTAGCTCCGAACCGGACAAGTGCTTGCCGTTCAACTCGAGGAATTCGATTTTGACCCCGCCAAAGGTGATCGGATTGGCGACACCCAAGCGCTCCTTGCCGTACAATTCTTTAAATTTTTCCAAATCTTGCTCGAGCAGACTGTGCTGGTAATCCTCGAGGGTCGAATTGACGACCGCCAAGACCGCCGCACCCAGGACAAGCGCAAAAAATGCCAGCAACGCCGTGGTCAGCAGTGAGACGCGCCATTTCAGGCTGATGCCGGTTGGTTTTTTGGACTGCTCGAGGTTCATGATTGAATTTAACCACTGCAAAATGAAGGACGAATCTTAAATTCGCCCTGATTGACGGCATCTGGCTTTAACTACTGACCTTTTAAGGCGTAACCGATGCCGCGAACGGTTCGAATCACGCCGTAACCGTCCACGTCGCGCAGCTTGCTGCGAATGTTGGCCATGTGAACATCGACCACGTTGGAATTGGCGGGCAAATCCTCGCCCCAAACGCCGCGCTCGATCTCCTCGCGGGTGTAAACCCGTCCTGGTTGCCGCGCCAAAAATGCCAGCAGCTCGAACTCTTTGGGCGAGAAACGCACCTCTTTTTCGGCATAACGCACCAAGCGCTTCTCGGTATTGATCTCGAGTTGCCCCAGCACCACGCTTTCGCCGCCACGGTTGCGGCGCAGTTGCACCCGCACCCGAGCCAGCAATTCGGCGGGTTCAAAGGGTTTGGTCAGGTAATCGTCCGCCCCGCCCTCGAGCAAACTGACCTTACGGTCCAGCGCGTCCATGGCGGTCAAAATGATGATTGGAATGTCGGAGGTTTTGCGAATCCGACGCGCGATCTCTGCGCCGTCGAGGTCGGGCAAGCCCAAATCCAAGATCACGAGTTCGGGCGTGTGCTCGCGTGCCATCGTCAGACCGGTCACGCCGTCGCTGGCGTGCGAAACCCTGAAACCAGCCTCCTCGAGTTCAAAGCGGACCGCCTCTGCTACGTCTGCATCGTCTTCAACAATTAAAACATGTGGCGCATCAGCCATGAATGCCTCCCAAGCATTGTGGTTCTGGCAGCTTTTTTGCTACTTTTTGCATTGTACCGCACTGAACGCCAAAAAATTCAATTTTGGGCAATCGCTTCACAGAAGACCAACATTTTTAAAACTGATTTTACTTTTTCCACTCGAGCTTGACGCCGTAAGCCTCTTTCAAGGTTTGATTGAAAGAAACCTTGGTCGTGGTATTGGCGTTGGTGAACTCGAGGTTGATGTCTGTACCATCTTTGCTGACCGTACCAGGAAAACTTTTGAGGTCAGACGTGTCTTTTGAAATCCAAACCGCAACCTTGTCGAACGGCGTCAGTTTGCCGTGCAGAGCGCTCAGGGTCAGGACGCGCAACGCAACCGACCCTTTTGCCAGCTTTGATAGGGCGTCGCCACTGACAATGATGACTTCCGTGCCGTCAGGCAAGCTGCCCACACCAGGAAGTGGTGGGAGCGCCGCCGCCAGGGCACTCGAAATGATCAGCAGTAATGACAGCAACCTCATAACAGCAGTGTATCTGGAGTCTTTAAGCAGCACAGTAGGAGAATTCTAAACATTAGTTTAGGGAACAAATAGAGCTTATGACCAAAGTCCAAACCCCAACCTTTGGGCACTTTACCTCGAATGCAAGAAAATCATGTCAGGCACTCGAGAATCACCAATCAGAAATAAATTCGTGTCGGTCAAACTCAAGGATTGATGAAGATTTTCACAAATAATAAAGAGTTTATGTGCCCTCGGACAATCAGAAATCCCAATTCGAACTGCGCTCTCGGGCGCGGTCCGCACGCCTCGAGTCGCCCATCAGGTCAAACAAGCGTGCCAGTTCGTTCCAAACCGAATCGCTGTACGGTTCGTGTTGTGCGGCAAGATGTGCATACCAGGCTGCCTGCTGCATGTTGTTTTGGCTTTCAAGAACCTTGCTGGCTTCGGTCAACAATCCCAAATGTGTGGCGTGCAAGGTGTCGCGTTGGTCCTCGCACCAGGCGGATTCAAAACCCGCCATGTAACTTCCACGGTACAAGCCGGCGGCTTTGTCAAACAAGGACATATCTTTGGTGGCGTGCGCCCCCTTGGCGGCTGCCAGGTACTCTTGAACGTCGTAGACAATTGCCAAATCGGGTGCGATGTAATAGCGCCGATTGGTGGATTGCACAATGTCCATTTCTAAAGTTTTGCGCAAACGGTGCAGGGTCGTGTGAAAAACGCTGGCGGCTTTGGATTCGTCCTTGTCTGGCCAGAGCGCCTCGGCTGCCTCCCAGGTGGTGACGCCGTTGGGATGCTCGAGCAAGAGAAAGAAAAATTCTGCGGCTTTTTTTGAACCCCAGACGACCTCTTGCCCCTTCCAGGACAAACTGGCTTCGCCCAAAGCGCGTGCCTCAATCGTGTCAATTCTGGCGGGACGCAATTCCTCGGAGCGACGAATCCGCACCTCGAGCGATTCGAGCAGTTCTTGGCTGGTGAAGGGTTTGGTCAGGTAATCGTCGGCGCCCTGGTTCATGCCCTCGCGCATGTCGCGGCGTTCAGCCAGTGCCGATAAGAAAATAAACGGCGTGAAATGAAAACGGTCTTTTTCACGCACCACGCGGCAAAATTCCAAGCCGTCCATGCCAGGCATGTTGATATCAGAAATAATCGCATCAGGCTCGAAGCTTTCCAGCGCCTCGAGCGCATCTTTGGCACGGGTGAAACTTCTGACCTCATAACCTGCGCCGCTGAGGATGGCATCGATCAACCGACCAATTGACGGTTCATCATCGAGGACAAGCACTTGCGTCATGAATTCAGTTTAACCCGAAAATCTCAAAAACAATGAAAACAGCGCCCGTAACCGACAACGAAACAAGCAAACCCGAGCATAACCCAACAAGTTTAGGTTTTACGGGTCACAAAAGACCTGGCAGTCTCGAGGATTTCCAGCGCCGCCGCCTGAACGGGTAAATCTGCCAAGGCGTGCGCTAACAAATCCAAACCCCGGGTTTCAAAATCTGAGGCGACCGATTGCGCAAAATCAATACTGCCGAGGGCACGCATCAACACCAAAATTTGTTTCACTTCCGCCGTGGTTTTTTGCAACCGTGGTTTCTCGAGAATGTGTACAACTTCAGATTTTTCGGCTGGCGCCAAACGCTCGAGCATGTGCAACAGCATCAGCGTGCGCTTGCCCTCGAAGATATCGCCCGCAATTTCCTTGCCGTAACTGGCAAAATCGCCGTCGAGGTTGAGCACATCGTCTCTGATTTGAAACGCCACGCCCAAATCCAAACCCGCCAGTTCCAGCCGTTCGTCCGGCACACAACCCGCCGCCAGCGCACCGAGTTTAAGCGGCGAAACCACCGTGTAACGCGCCGTTTTCAACCGCACCATCTCGAGGTAATCGCTTGGACTCACATCCCAACGCGCCTGCGCGACCCAAGCCAAATCCATGTGCTGCCCCTCGGCGGTGCGGTGGATCATCTCGAGGAATTCCTCGAACGCGCCAGCGACCCCCGCCTGATGCACGACTTGCCACATGTAAATGTGCAGCGCATCGCCGGCGTTGATGGCGAGCGCCGTCGGGTACAGACGGTGCAGTGCGGGTTTGCCGCGACGTTCATCTGAATCGTCCTCGATGTCATCGTGAATCAAAACCCAATTCTGGAACAACTCGAGCGCCGCCGCGAGCGCAAGCGCTTGCTCGAGTTTCGCGCCGTGCGCAATGGCAGACGCGATCAGCAATTTGGAGCGAATCATTTTGCCTGGGCGCGACGGATACTCGCGCATCATGGCGTAGAGCTGCGCAATTTCGGGAATGGCATGGGACTTGGGCAAAACGTCATCGATAAAACTGCCAATGGCGCTTGAAACTCGCTCCAAATCGATAATTGAGCTTGAAGTGGCGATGGTCACAAGCTTACTGTAAGCCGAGGCGCGAGGAAGATCAATCAACCTAGACTCCAATCAGAGGTTTGGTTTTGCCAGAATCAAACCCGATTCGGTCACAAGATGGGTCATCGGAATGTCAAAAGTATCTTTGGGCAACGGATGCTCGAGCAACAGCGCATCATGCGTCACGCCAATCAAGATCACATTGGGGCGCAACTTGGGCAGCAGGCGGTCGTAAAACCCAGCACCGTACCCCAGCCGCGTTCCAAAACGGTCAAACACCAAACCAGGCACGAGCACCACATCAACCAAACTTGGCTCGAGTTCGGGTTCAAAGACTTCAGGCTCGAGCATTCCGAATTTGTTGCGGGTTGTGGCGCTTAAAAATGGATGCAATGACAACCTGGAATTTGGGTTGACTCGGGTCGTCCAAAACTCGAGGTTCGGTAGGTTTTGCACGGGTGGCTCGAGGTTGATTTCACTTCCGAAGGCTTTGTAGGAAAGCACCACCCGAGCATCGGATTCGATCAAAAAGTGCTCGAGATGCCTGCAAATTTCACTGGAAACATCGGGCAAACCCGAGCGCAATTCTTTTGCCCAGGTTCGCCACTCGGCTTTGCTCGGGTTTGAATCTGGTGTCAACGAAACCGGTCCGTGTCGCGCAAATGCGCATTAAAATTGGTATTCGGTCTGAACTCGCCGTTGCGTCCGTGCAAAAAGTACAAATACTTCTGCCCACCCGCGTCGATGCGCTTTGCCGTCAGAATTGCCTCGAGCGCCGCGCTGCCAGGGTTGTTGATTGGGGTCGGCGGCAAACCCACGTGAAGGTAAGAATTGTAGGGCGTGTCGGTTTTAAAATCGCCGTCGCGGCGGCTCAATTCGGGCAATCGCTTGTTCAAACCGTAAGCGATGATTGGGTCGGATTGCAACGCCATACCAATCTCGAGGCGATTCAAGAAAACACCCGCAATCGTTGGCATTTCCGCATTGTTGCCCGCCTCGGCTTGCACCACGCTGGCAAGCGTCACCCATTCAAAAACACTGAGTTTCAAGGCTCTCAGTTTTGCCAACCTCGAGTCCGAAAGCTCTTGGTCAAAACGGTTCACCAGGGTCTTGGTGATGCTGGCGGGCGTGTCTTCTGGTTTAAACAAATAGGTGGCTGGAAACAAAAAACCTTCCAGACTTGGGGCGTTCTTGATTTCGGGCGCGAGGGATTTATTGGCGAATGCTTTGACAAAATCTTCGGTCGAACCAAATTGCGTTTGACCAAACCGCGCGGCAATATCAACAAGGCGCAACCCCTCTGGAATCGCAACCCGCACCTCCCTGGGGCGACCTTTTAACGCCAGTTTTTTGGCAATCTCGAGGTTTGAGAGCGTTCCGTCAAGATCGTACAGACCCTCACGCACCACCACCTCTTGATTGGTGAGCTTCAACAAAGCCCGAAAGGCTTGCGAGGACCGAATCAAACCAGAATCCTCGAGTTTCTTGGCGACATCGGACAGGTTCATGCCTGGTTTGATCTCGAGTGTGACCTTGCCGACGCCGGTGGGCGACACCAGTTTGGAGGCGTACAGCCAGCCGCCACCGAGCAGCAAGACCAGGGCGGCAACAACGACCAATAAAATGCGGAAGGGTTTCACGACGCGTCAGATTCTACAGTGAAACGATGAGGCTGTGCATGAAGCACGGATTTCAAAACCCCACACCATGCTCGAGCAGCAAGGTTTCAAGCTCACTTTCGTTCAGCACCTTGACGCCCAGTTGGGTGGCTTTGTCGAGTTTGGACCCCGCCGCCTCGCCCGCGATCAGGTAATTGGTTTTCTTGGTGACGCTGCCCGTGACCCTCGCGCCCTTTTCTTCAAGGTGTTTTTGAATTTCGTCTCGGGATTTGGAGAGCGAACCAGTGATGACAAACACCAGCCCCGCCAGTTGCGTGCCAATCGGTTTGGCATTCGAGGTCAGGTTCAGTCCTGCCGCCTCGAGCTTGCCAATCAAGGCTTTGATGCGCGGTAGATTCAGACCATCGACGATGCTCGCCGCAATCGTTTCACCCATGCCCGAGATGCTCGAGAATTGCTCGAGCGTCGCATTTTGAATCGCCTTTAAATCTGGAAAATTTCGCTCGAGCAAATTCGAGACTTTATCGCCGACCATGCTCATGCCCAAGCCGTAAATCAACCTCGAGAGTTCACGGTTAAGGCTTCCCTGAATTTGATCGATCAGCTTGACGGCGCTCTTCTCCCCCATTCGCTCCAGCGCCGCGACCTTCTCAACCTCGAGCGCGTACAAATCCGCCACATCTTTGACCAAACCCGCCTCGAGCAACTGGTTGATGCGTTCGTCGCCCAAACCCTGAATGTCCATCGCGTCGCGCGAGACAAAATGGCGGATGCGTTCAAACTCTTTGGCTTTGCAGGCGTCGTTGCGGCAAAAATGATGTGCGCCCGTTTTCTCCAATACGCTGCCACAGGCGGGACAAGCGGTTGGGAATTCAAACGGTACAGAATTCGGGTCGCGCTCCTCTAAAATCACCTTAAATATTGCAGGAATGACTCCACCTGCTTTGCGAAGCATGACACGATCACCCAACCTCAAATCCAAAGCACGAATATAATCTTCGTTGTGCAATGTGGCTCGAGCGACTTCTGAACCTTCAATCACCCGAGGCTCGAGTTCGGCGACGGGTGTGATTTTGCCTGTACGCCCAACTTGAATTGAGATGGAAAGTAATTTTGTCATAACTTCTTCAGCTTTGAATTTATAAGCAATTGCCCATTTAGGTGCTTTAGTTGTAAAACCAACTTCTTCTTGTAAGCTTAAATCGTTTAATTTGGCTACACTGCCGTCTGCGTCAAACTCGAGCGTGGACCGTAGTTTGGTCATTTTTTGGTGGTATGCCTCAATGCCCACCGCGCCCGTCACGACCTCAGATTGATCTGAGATTGGAAATCCAAGTTTTGACAAAAACTGGAGCAAGCCATATTGAGTTTCAATCGGCAAACCACGATGAGAACCGATGGCGTAAAAGTAAGCTTTTAAATTTCTGGAAGCGGTTTTGCTCGGGTCTTTTTGGCGCAATGTGCCTGCCGCCGCATTTCGGGGATTCATGAACATAACCGCGCCCTGTTCTTCAAGTTCCAAATTGATTCGAGCAAATTCTTCACGCGATAAAAAGACTTCGCCGCGCACCTCGAGGTCGAGCGGTTGCGGCAGTGAACGCGGAATGCTCGGGATGGTCAGCACGTTGGCGGTGACATCCTCGCCCGTCTCGCCGTCACCACGGGTGGCAGCCCAAACCAATTTGCCAGCTTTGTACAAAATATTGATCGACAAACCATCAATTTTCAGTTCCATCATGTATTCTCGAGTCACGCCCTTCACACCCATGACGTTGTTGATTCTGTCTTCAAAATTCTCAATTTCACTCAATCCAAACGCGTTATCCAAACTGGTCATCGGATTTGGATGTTTCACCTTTGCAAACGTTGCCCCCAAAGGGGCGCCAACCTTCTGTGTCGGGCTGTCTGGCGTCATCAAATCTGGTCGTTCCGCCTCGAGTTTTTTGAGTTCAAACATCAAAGAGTCGTACTCCGCGTCCGAGATTTCTGGCGCATCGGAGATGTGATACAAGTCGTTGGCACGTTTGATGCTGGCTCGCAACTCGAGGATTCTGTTCTCAATATTCATATGTTCTCAGCATAACGGTTTTGGAATGCTCAAGCATGAAGATCAAAACCCGAGCGCCAAACAAAAGCGAGTCTCGAGGTTTAAACCTCGAGACTCGCCTCAAACCAAAACTCAGGCTTTGTTTGGAACGCTGATGGTCAGACGGTGCAAACCACTGGCGGCTTCGGGCAGGCTGTCGCGCTCTTCGCTGCCCTGAACCACACCATCGGCGTAACAACGCACGATAAACTGCCGTCCGCTCTTGATGTCTCCAAGGTCAGCCTTGCCAGCCTCTGCCGTCCAGTCGAGCGTCCACTGGGTCCAAGCCCACTTGCTGCGTTTGGGTTGCAGGGTCGCCTCGAGCCAAGTATCGCCGCCGTCGGTGGAAACTTCGACCTTGGTGATTTGTTTGTTGCCCGCCGCCGCAATCCCTTTGGCTTTGACGACCTCGCCAGGTTTAAACACCAAGCCTCGGGTTGGGTAATCGATCCTCGAGAGTGGCGCGATGAAGGCGGTTTTGCTCCAGCCACGGTTTGCCCAGTAACCTGGTTTTTCTTCGCTTGTAAAGCTGATTTTGGTCAACCAACGCGGTTGTTTCATGCCAAAACGACCTGGAATCAACACCCGCAATGGAAAACCGTGCTTGTAATTGAGTGGTTCGCCGTTCATGCTGTAGACCAGCATCACATCCTGCTCGAGCGCATCGCGCAGGGCAATCGATTCGTAAAAACCGTCTTCGGCTTCCCAAGTCACCCATTTTGCGCCTGGCTGAACGCCGACTTTATCCATCAGGTCCTTAAACTTGAAACCCGTCCAGATGGCGTTGCCGATCAAATCGCCGCCAATCGGGTTGGAAATGCAGCACATGGTCAACTCGAGATCGACGGGTTTGAAACTCTTCAGGTCGGCAAGCACAAACTTTTGCGGGGTTTTGACCAGACCATCGACCTCGAGCTTCCAGTTGTTTTCAGAAATGCGCGGGTCGAGGGCTTCGTTGTTGATCGAAACATAATAAAAATCTTCCTGGCTGGTGAGTCCCTCGAGCAACGGGGTTTTGCTCGAGTTTGCGGCGGTGACGGCATTGGTTTTGCCGCCCGAGGTGTTGAACAATGGACGCAATGCCCCTGCCACGCCAGCGCCAAACAAGCCAAGCGAAGCCAGACTTAAGGTGTTCAGCACACCGCGACGTTGCGGGTCGGTCTGAACGGGCGAGAGGGCAAAACGCAAACCAATATAAAGCAGTCCGTACACCAGCGCCCAGATTGGATTGACGAACAGCAGTGAAACCACCGCAACCACCAAACCGCCAATCATTGGCGGCACCAAACCCAACAAGGTCAGACCGCCGACCCAGACGAACAGCACGCCGACAAAAGCAAAAATCTTGCCGCCCTCACCGAAGCCAAAAATCTTGTGCACCAACTGAAACAACGCCGGCACGCCGAGTTGGTAGGTCGCCCAGTTGTACAGTTTCTCGGCTGGGAACGGGGCGAGGTTGGCGAGTCGCGCCAGCAGTCCGACGGCTGACAGGGCAACGCTGGCAATAAATCCGATCAAGAGTGCAGGTATCATGATTTAGCATACGCGCATCTGGTGAAAATGGTTCAAACCCAGAACACAAACTTTTTTCTCTCGAAGCTCTATTCCCAGCCGCGCTCGTTGTACATCGTGTGCCAACGCTCAAGACGCGCATCCAATTCAGCTCGGGCGTCATCGATGTTGGTCAGGATGGTCGCGTCGGGTTCGGCTTTAAACCAGGTTTCTTGGCGTTTGGCAAGCTGACGGGTCGCCAAGTTGATGCGCCGTTCGACTTCCTCGAGTTGAATCACACCCGTCATGTGGTCTATGGCTTGCTTGTAACCGATGGCTTGAAACGAGGTCAGGCGTTTGCCGTCTTTGACAAAATCCAGGCTCAGTTCGGCGGCTTCCATCATCAAACCCGCCTCAATCATGGCTTTGGTTCGGGCTTGTATTCTGGCTTCAAGCGATCCTCGAGGCGGCAAGAGCACCACTTTGGAATACAAAAATGCGGCTGGCTTTAGGGCAAAAAAACTGGGAGGCTTGCCCGTGGTGCGGTAAATCTCGAGCGCCCGCAAAACCCGTCTGGGGTTGCGCTCAGTTCGGATGGCATCTTCGGGGCTGGCTCTCTCGAGTTCCGCCAACATGACTTCAAGCCCCTTGGCGGCAAGTTCTGCCTCGAGTTGCGCAATTGCATTTTGGTTTGAGGCTGGGGTGGTCGGCAAGCCCTGCGCCAAGCTGCGAATGTAAAAACCGGTGCCGCCAACCACCAGTGGAATGCGTTTTCGCTTCAGAATATCGCCGATGGTTTTTTCGGCGTCGTTCACCCAAGCGCTGACGCTGTAATCGTCGCCAGGTTCGATCAGGTCGATCATGTGATGCGGAACTTCGCCGCGCTCCTGTGGACCGGGTTTGGCGGTACCAATGTCCATCCCTCGGTAGACCATCATGGCGTCGGCGCTGATGATTTCGACGGGGTAACGGGCAGCCATCTCGAGTGACAGTGCGGTTTTGCCGCTGGCGGTCGGTCCCGCGAGGACCGGAATGGGCAGGGTTCTGGTGGCGGCGCTTCGAGTCACGTTATTACTGTACCGTTCTGAGCAAAACCACACAATGCCAAAAAACCATTCGTGCCAAAAAACGGTTAATTCCAAAAAACCGTTATAGTGTTTTCAGGCGAGCCGTTTTCAAATGCTCGCAAATCGAAATCTGCCCGCCACACTCGAGTTTTTTCGGGTGTGGATTTTTTACCAAATTTTAAGGAGAACCATGCCAAAACCAAATTTATACAACTTGCCCGCCGGCGAAAATGCGCCCGAAATCGTCAATGTGGTGATCGAAGTGCCACGCGGCGGCTCGAACAAATACGAGTACGACAAAGACCTCGGCGTGGTGAAGCTTGACCGCGTCTTGTTCGCCAGCATGTCTTACCCTGGCGATTACGGCTTTATCCCGTCCACCCTCGGCGGCGACGGCGACCCTTTGGACGTGGTGCTGCTTTCGACCCACCCGTTTCATCCTGGCGTGCTGGTCGAGGCTCGAGTGATTGGCATGTTGGTCATGAAAGACGACAAGGGTGAGGACGAAAAAATTTTGGCGGTCACCCACAACGACCCACGCTTTACCGACACCATTGAACTCGAGGATGTTGCCGCGCACGTGCTGGACGAAATCGAGCACTTTTTTTCGGAGTACAAGACGCTCGAGGGCAAAGCGGTGGAGACCAAAGGTTGGCGGGGACGTTTGGAAGCGATGGAAGAAATTTTATACTGCATCGAGCGTGGTAAACGCGTGCCAATTGTTGGTTAAAAAACCATCGCGGCTCGAGCTTTTAACATCGAAGCCTTTGTGACTTTTGATGTCTTACAAAGGTTTTTTCGCTTAAATCTTGAGGTGGAAGGTTTTAGCGGTAGCATGTTAAAAGCTGTTGATTCGTCGAGTGAAGACTGACTGGATTTCAGAGGAGCGAACCATGCGCGTCTTTCTAACGGGTGGTACAGGTTTCATTGGAAAATCCCTGGTTCAAGCATTGCGACGACGCAATTGGGAAGTCACCGCGCTGGTGCGTCGCCCTGATAGCCAACAGGCAAAGGAAATTGCACATTTTGGGGCGCAACTTGTAGCTGGGGACGTAACGGATCGTGAATCCATGCGGGATGCCATGACGGGGATTGACATTGTGATTCACAATGCTGGCTGGTACGAGTACGGATTGACACCCGAGGGTGCGCGGCAAATGCAACTCATAAACGTCGATGGCACAAGAAACGTGCTGAGTTTGGCACTCGAATTGGGCGTTGGTAAAATCGTTCATGTCTCAACTATTGCCGCATTGGGTTTTACGGGGCAGCGACTCGAGGATGAATCTTTTGAACGTCAGCAGCCGACAACTTCTATTTATGAAGCCACAAAAACTCAAGCGCATGAAATTGCTCGACAATATCAACGTCAGGGCGCACCTGTAGTGATTGCCAGTCCAGCCGTTGTCGTTGGTCCTGGCGATCACAGTTCTCTTGGGTATTTGGCTCGACTGTACGTGCGTGGTTACGGATTGCCCTTGATGGCAATGGGTCAACGTGCAACCGTATATCTTGATGATTGCGCCCAAGCCATTGCTTTGACCGCCGAGAAAGGGAAAGTCGGCGAGAATTACATCCTCAGTGGCGGCATTTTGTCTGCCCAAGAGATGTTTGAAGTTTGGAAAACCACGGCTGGCGGTCCAAAATTCACAATTTACTTGCCTAAAATTGTTGGCGAACTGGGTTGTAGCCTGCTTGAACCTATGCAAAGGCTGTTCCATTTACCAAACGTGCTCTCGAGGGAAGTTTTCACCACTGGTTCGTTAAACTGGTGTTACTCGGGCGCTAAAGCCGAACGCGAATTGAACATGCGTTTTCGGGATGGGCGGCAAGCTTGGCTGGACACACTCGAGGTTGAACGGCAAAGGGCAAAATCGGGTAAAAGCTGGCGAAATCTTGATTGAGTCTTGAGCTTTTATTTTGATTTGTGTCATTTTGGAACATGCCCTACAAGCCCACTACGTATTGAATACTTCAGATTTGGTTTTGTAGATGGTTGATTAAATCGAGATTTGACGCGAACTTCAACGATATGTTACGCTAATTACAGATTCAATATCATCTTTTACTCTCATCGACTAAGTTTTGATCCGTTCAAAGACCAAACTCAGCGCACTCGAGATCAAATTGCTCGAGTACAGGAGAATATTTTCTATCGCAACCAAACAATCAGCAATTCGGCTTGCACTCACAAGCCAAAGGAGAACCTATGAACACCGATTTGATCCTCGAGCATTGGATGGGACACCGCCGACTTTCACGCCGCACCCTCGAGTTATTCCCCGAAGATCAACTGTTCAGTTTTAGTATTGGCAGTATGCGACCTTACGGCAAACTGGCGCACGAGATGCTGCAATTTATTCCGACTTTAAACGGTGTGGTGACTGGCGAATGGAAATGGCAATCGGCACATGATGCTGCCAACAGCAAAGAGGCACTTTTAAAAGCCTGGGACGAAACCGACGCGCAATTGCTCGAGATTTGGAAGAACGTGACCGTGGATCGTTTGAACGCCATCGAAGCCGACAATTTCTGGATGCCCGAAGCCAGCAGCAACCTCTGGAAAGTCCAGTATTGGGTGGACAATGAAATCCATCATCGCGGTCAGGGTTATGTTTACTTGCGGGCGCTTGGCATTGAACCACCAGCATTTTGGGAACGCTAAACAAAACAAAAACTCGAGCACAGCCGAAATCAATGGCTGTGCTCGAGTTTTTCATGAGACTTGAAATGCTGAATGGCGAGATCAAAGACTTGCGTCGCCAATCGGTCAGCCTTTCAGGGTCCCAAAGCAAGACCTTTCAACACCGTTTGATTCAAAAACAGCTTCATCGACACCGTTAACAATGCGCGACCAGTTGTACTGACCTGCAAGTTTACTCGAGCAAAACGCCAACCTCGAGCCGCTTGAATGTGGAGTCTCGGGCGGAGATTGATTTCGTCTCGAGGTCATGCTAATGTTTGGTTACTTCACAAAGTAAACCAACCAAGAAAGAGTGGACGATGACCTCTAAAGGTGATCCCAGCAGCTTGCGTGCCTTCAACCGACGGGTTGTACTTGACCACGTGCGACGCATTGGACCAATCAGCCGCACCAGACTGGTCGAATTGACTGGACTGAGCGCTGCCTCGATCACTGGTGTCACCGCCGAACTCATTGAAGACCGCTGGTTGGTCGAACAAGGTATTGGAGAGGCAGGCTCGAGCGGGGGTCGACGCCCAATTTTCATGGACATCAACTACCAAGCGCACTACGCGGTTGGCTTGCAACTCAACGGACACGGACATCGTCTCGAGGGTGTCATCACGGATTTGTCCTTAAAGGTGCTCGCACACCTCCGCGAAGACCTGACCGAACACGATCCGACCAAAGTGACCGCACAGATCGCGGCACTCTGCAAACGGCTTTACAAACGCGCCAAAGTCTCGAGCGAAGATGTGATTGGCATAGGCATTGGACTCTCCGGTGTGATCGATGCCTCGCGTGGCATTGCGGTTCATGCACCAGTCTTGGCGTGGCGACAGGTCAACATTGCGCAACTGGTTGGCGAAAAAACCGGGCTGCCAGTCTGGGTGGACAACGACGTGAACTCGCTCGCCGCTGCCGAAAGGCTGTTCGGACACGCCAAACATGCACGCAATTTTCTGGTCATTGCCATCGGACGCGGTTTGGGTGCAGCCATCATCTGCAATGGAGAGATTCACCGGGGACGTGATGGCGGCGCGGGCGAATTTGGTCACAACAAAATTCGGATCGGCGGGCGCAGGTGCAGTTGCGGACAGCGGGGTTGTCTCGAGGCGTACACGATTGAACCAGCACTGCTGGCGCAATTTGTGGCGCGTCACCCGAAGAAAAAAGGCATCGCCATCCCAGAACTCGTGCAACTTGCCGAAGCTGGACACCAAGGCGCACTCGAGACCTTGCAAACCGCCGGGACATTGCTCGGATTGCACCTGTCGTACCTGGTCAACGCCTTCAATCCCGAATTGATCGTTGTCGCTGGCGAGGGGACGGAACTCGGTCCAACGTACTTTGAACCTCTTCGTGAAACCTTGCGGACTCGAGCCTTTGATGGTCTCGCCAACGAACTGCCCTTGATCGTCGTGCCCTGGCAGGACGACGGTTTCACGCCCTGGACGCAAGGAGCCGCCAGCCTTGTGGTGCAGCACGCCTTTGACACGGCAGCGCTCGAGAATTTGCAACGCACGCCTCAACTGGCTTTTTGATGTTTGTCCGCCATTGGACCCAAAGCCCTCAACCTTGAAGGAGAAGACCATGAAAAACGCTCACTGACCGCCCTCGCTGCGCTCGGCACTGCTGGACTTTTGCCAAAGCGCGAAGCAGAAAAGTTGTGTTCTGGTCGGTGCAGAATTTCGGGCAGGGGTTCACTTGAATCATCGAGAAGCTCAGTACCGAAAATAAACATCAAACGAACATGACCTGACAAGAACTTGCAATTAAGTGTGCAGTGTTGTTCAATAAAAATTACACCACAATCCAAGGAGGTATTCATGTTTATCAGCACATCCCTCAGGCGGGGCGCTCTATTCATCAGCGGCGTGGCTCTCATGGGTCTCGCGCTCACCGTAGGCAGTATGGCAGCCGACAACCCAGTGACCATCTCGCTCCTGGCTGGCGGCAACGACGCTTCGGCACTTAAGTTTGGAAATGACCTCGCAAACAAATTCATGGCGGCAAATCCCACGATCAAGGTGACCGTGGAGACCAGACCTGGCGGGACGGACGGCGACAACCTGGTCAAAACGCGCCTGGCGACGAAGTCCATGAACGATGTCTTCTTTTACAACTCAGGATCGCTGCTACAGGCGCTCAACCCTGACAGCCAACTCGTGGACCAATCGAAACAGCCGTGGGCAAAGCTCGTGACAGCGGATTTCAGACAGTCCGTCGGGACCGCGAACGGGATGTACGGCGCTCCCACCTCGAGCACCTTCGACGGTGGCATCATGTACAACAAGAAGGTGTACGCGAAACTTGGCTTGAAAGTGCCCACGACCTGGGCAGCGTTCATCAGCAACAGCCAGAAGATCAAGGCGGCGGGCATCATTCCGGTGCTCGTTTCATACGGCGATACCTGGACCAGTCAATTGTTCGTCCTGGCTGACTTCGCCAACGTCAGCAAACAGTCACCCGACTGGGCAACAAGGTATACAGCCAACAAGGCGAAGTACGTGGACCCCCCTGCGCTGGCTGGCTTCACGCACACCGCCGAAATTTTCAGCAAGCAGCTCATGAACAAGGACTTTGCATCCTTGACCTTCGTCAACGCGCTCAAACTCCTGGCGACTGGAGAGGCAGCCCAGTATCCGATGATCACCGTGGTCATCGGCAACGTCACCCAGTCCAACCCGGCTCAGGTCAACGACATCGGGTACTTTGCCATGCCAACCGATTCCGGAACGCCTCGCGCCACGGTGTGGGGGGCGGGCGGAGCCTATATTCCGAAAACCACGACTGGCGACAAACTTGCTGCGGCTGAGAAGCTGGTAGCCTTCCTCAATTCGCCTGCTGGCTGTGATATCCAGAACAACAGCGGTTCGGTGTCGGGTCCCTACGCCATCAGCACCTGCAAAGTCCCTGCCAATGCGCCAGCCCTCGTTGCCGACGAGCAGAAATACCAGGCACGCAAGCAGACGGGTCTCGCCCTGGAATTCCTCTCCCCGATCAAGGGACCGAACCTGGAAAAAATTCTCGTTCAGGTTGGATCCGGCATTTCCTCAGCGAAGACCGGAGCGGAATTGTACGACCAAGATGTCGTCCAGCAAGCCCAGCAACTCGGAATTCCGGGTTGGTGAACGGATACCGGTTTCGGTAAATCCTTGCCCATTGCACCCTAGGAGGTCGGTGTCATCTGCCGACCTCCCACCATCTTCACCACCCAAATTCGAGGAGGAGTATCCATGTCGACTGCCACCCCGAAATTGCCAGCGGCGACCCCCACGGAGCATCAATCGAAGAAACGCCGCATGTGGTCGACGTACCCCACCTGGTTCTTTGTGCCCACAATCGTTCTGTATGTCGTCTTCTTCGCACTTCCGACGTTCTCGTCGTTCTACTTCTCGCTAACCCGCTGGTCGCTGTTCGATGCCACCTTCATTGGGTTCGGCAATTACGTTCAGTTCTTCAAGAACCCGCAGCTCTACACGAGCTTCATCCACACATTGATCTACGCGGCGCTCACCTCAGGAACAAAAGTCGTCCTCGGCTTCCTGATCGCCCTCCTACTCACCTCTCCGGTCATCGGTCGTGGCTACCTGCGTGCTGTCGTGTTCTTTCCAGTCCTGCTGTCTACCATTGGGGTGGGCATCCTTTTCAAATCTCTGCTTGACCCCTTCCACGGCATCGTCAACGCCATACTCGGGGTTTTCGGGCTTCCCCAGCCGGGCTGGTTCACCGACCCAAATCTTGCCCTGTACTCCATCGCTGGCGTCGACATCTGGAAGGGCGTCGGCATCGCCACCCTGATCTTCATGGCTGGCATCGTCGCCATTCCCAGCGAGTACTTCGAGGCAGCCCGAATTGATGGAGCGACCTCGAGGCAAGTGCTCCGTTCCATCACGATTCCGCTCTCCCGTAACGCGACTGTGACCGTCATCATCCTCTCCTTGATCGGTGGACTTCGATCCTTCGACATCATCTGGGCGACCACAGGCGGTGGTCCCGGCTTCACCAGCGACGTTCTCGCCTCCGTGATCTACAAGGAATACCAGGCGGGTTTCTACGGTCTTTCGACGGCTGGCAACGTCGTCCTGTTCATGGTCGTCACCGCCATCATGGTTCCATTGTCCTACGTTCTCAACCGCAATCAGGTCGATCTATGAAACCGAACCAACGGCGTGCTTGGATCGTTGGTGTCCTTGCCATCCTGGTATCGATTGTGGTCTTCCTTGTCCCGTTCTCCTTCGTGGTCTTGCAGGCAGCGAAGAGTCCCGCCGAAGCCTCGAGTCTCGCATATTCCTTGCCATCGAAATGGCAGTTTTTTGAAAACCTGATGACGACCCTGGCTGCAAACGACGGTTTCTTGATTCGGGCACTCATCAACAGCGCCATCCTGACCGTCAGTTCCGTGACCCTCACGGTCATCATCTCTGCGATGGCGGGTTACGTGCTCGCCCGCAAACAAAGCCGATTGGGACCGCTGGTCAACTTTTTCGTGCTCGCCGGATTGATCGTCCCACCGGCGGTCGTGCCCACCATCTGGGTGATGCAGAGCCTGCACCTCTTTGCCACCATGCCTGGCATGATTCTCCTGGAAGCCACTTTCGGACTGTCGTTCAGCATCCTGCTCTTTCGGAGCTTTGTCAGCACCGTGCCTCGAGAAATGGACGAGGCGGCGGTTCTGGACGGGGCTGGTCCGATCACACTGTTCACCCGAATCGTGCTCCCATTGCTGCGCCCCGTGATCGTGACGGTCATCGTCGTTCAGTCCGTCTTCGTGTTCAACGACTTCGCGCTGCCCCTGTATTTCCTGCCCGGAGCGCAGGGTGTGACGGCTCAACTGGCGCTCTTTACCTTTTCGGGTCAGAACTTGAGTTTTTACAACCTGCTCTTCATGGCGATCCTCATCATTACCATCCCGCCACTTGTGGGTTACGTTTTTTTCAACCGACAGATCGTCGGCGGACTCACGGCTGGCGCGGTGAAGGGCTGATGTACCTTGAACGGTTGATGGTCTTTCGACGACGGATCGACTCGAGCACATACTGTTCTATCGTCAGGAGTCACTGAAATGACTCAACGTATCGCAGTGGTCACTGGTGCAAACCGTGGCATAGGCTTGGCAATCGTGCGTCAACTTGCGCAGGCGGGCATGAAAGTCATCGCAACCTCACGTGATGCCGAAAAGGGCAGGGCGGCGGGCCAGAAACTGGCTGGGCAGGGCGAAATCGAGTATGAAACCTTGGCAGTTGATGATGAGGCGACATGATCTTCTACACTTTGGGGGTGACACCTGCGGAGCCAGGGTATACCAAAGCACGGATCGCGCCGCGACTGGGAAGGCTGGTGTGGGCGAAAGGCAATGTTCCAACTCCACACGGCATGATCTCGCTCGAGGTGAACGCTCATCAGGTGCTGATCGAATCACCCGTACCAGTAATCGTAGAACTTACGGGTCAGCCAGCCCACGACTTGCCCAGTGGAAGACATGAGATCACGATCCAGTGATCAACTGCGCAGCACTCGAGGATGCCAAGCTGTTGAATCACGTCTACGCTGCGCCATACCGGTTCATCAATCAATTGGAGACCCAGAAATGAACGACTCGAGCTTTTCTGGGCGTGGCTGGACAGTATTCCACAAATGGAGCGCTTTGTGCGGCTGCGTTCATTGTGCTGCTGGCGTGGCGGGCAGGAAGGCGCGAGCCTGAAAAAAGTGAAATCGTAACGGCTTGACTACCGTGACCACACGCAAAGCCAAACACGCGCTTGACTCTGTTAAAGGATCAAGCACACAAGATAAATGACACAACACTCGAGTTCCTTGATGTTCAAGGACTGCAAAGGACTGCACATGACAAGCCAAACGCAAACCGTCAACGTAACCAAGCCATCCCTCGAGCACCTTCACGAGCACCTCGGCATCGGCAACCCGCGCCCGAGAATTTCTTGGACAATTGAAACCGACACGCCAAACTGGTTGCAGACCGCGTATGAACTCGAGCTTCACCAAAATGGAACTTCAGAATCCAGTGGCAAACTCGAGTCGAGTGAATCGGTGCTTGTGCCTTGGGTTTTTGAAAACCTCAAATCTCGAGGACAGTGTTCATTACGGGTTCGTGTTTGGGACAGTGCAAACCAGATTTCGGATTGGAGTGAACGTTTAGACTTCGAGCTTGGCTTGCTCGAGACTTCAGATTGGATGGCACGGTTTATCACACCCGATTGGGAAGAGGACATTTCCAAACCTCAACCCTCTCCCCTGCTGCGCCGAAAATTTGAACTGAAATCTCGAGTCAAAAACGCAAGGTTGTACGTGACCGCGCTTGGCGTGTACGAGGCATACATCAACGGGACTCGGGTTGGAGATCATGTCCTTGCACCTGGTTGGACGAGTTACGACCACCGTATTCGCTATCAAACCTTTGACGTGACAAATCTGCTGCATGATGGTCAAAACGCCATTGGCGCGATGATTGGCGACGGTTGGTATCGGGGGGGACTCGGTTTTGGTGGCGGACGGCGCAACGTTTATGGCGACAAACTGGCACTGCTGGCACAACTTGAGGTTCTATTTGAAGATGGAACAATGGAACGAATCGTCACGAACGATTCTTGGCGCTCGAGCACAGGTGCAGTCCAAAGCAGCGACATTTACGACGGCGAAATCTACGATGCCAGACTCGAGCAACACGGCTGGAATACGGCAAATTTCGATGCTTCAAAATGGTCTGGCGTGAACACCCTCGAGCGGGATTTCTCGAAACTCGAGTCACCCCTCAGTTCACCAGTGCGCCAAATCGAAGAGGTTGCAGCAGTCAGCATCACCACATCACCAAGCGGTAAAACGCTGGTGGATTTTGGTCAAAATTTGGTGGGCGGGGTTCGACTTTCAGTGCAGGGCGACGCTGGGCAAACCATCACGCTTCGTCATGCCGAAGTGCTCGAGCTAGGCGAACTTGGCACGCGACCACTGCGCCATGCTGCTCAAACCGATCAATACATTTTGCGCGGTGCTGAACTCGAGGTCTGGCAACCGCGTTTTACGTTTCACGGCTTTCGTTATGTCGAAATTTCAGGCTATCCAAGCGAGATCAAACTCGAGCATCTGGTGGCAGTGGTGCTGCATTCTGACCTCGAGCGCACGGGCTGGTTTGAATGCTCAGACCCACTGGTCAACCAATTGCATCAAAACATTGTCTGGGGAATGCGCGGGAATTTCTTGGATGTCCCCACCGACTGTCCGCAACGCGACGAACGACTCGGTTGGACGGGCGACATTCAAGTGTTTGCACCAACCGCCAGTTTCTTGTTTGACAGCGCGGGTTTCCTCGAGTCCTGGTTAAAAGATTTAAAAGCCGAACAAGACAGCGATGGCGTTGTGCCATTCACCATTCCAAACGTGCTGGGCGTGAGCGGTGTCACACCCATGACCGCCTGGGGCGATGCCGCCGTGATCGTGCCTTGGGTGCTTTACCAGCGTTACAACGACCCCAGAATTCTCGAGGTGCAATTTGAGAGCATGAAAGCCTGGGTCGATCACCTCGAGCGCATCACAAAGCCCAGCCTGCTGTGGGACACAGGACCACAATTTGGCGATTGGCTCGACCCGAGCGCCCCACCAGAAAATCCTGGGGACGCCAAAACGCCAAGTGCGGTGGTTGCCACCGCGTACTTTGCACGGTCTGCACAGTTGCTGGGACAATCGGCTCGGGTGCTCGAGAAAGCAACCGAAGCTCAACATTACCTCGAGCTTGCCGCCAAAGTTCGCGCCGCGTTTGTTGCCGAGTACATCACGCCAAACGGCAGAATCCTTGGCGATGCCACCACCGCTTACGCCCTCGCGCTCGAGTTTGAATTGTTGCTCGAGCCTCAACGACAACGGGCGCAAAAACGCTTGCTCGAGTTGGTGCGCAACAACGGCTACCGCATCAGCACCGGTTTTGTCGGTACGCCACTGGTTTGTGATGCCTTGTGCCAAGGTGGTTTTGTCGAAGCTGCCTACCGCCTGCTGTTGCAACGCCAGTGTCCAAGTTGGCTTTACCCCGTCACGATGGGCGCAACCACCGTCTGGGAGCGTTGGGACAGCATGTTGCCCGATGGTTCGATCAACCCTGGCGAGATGACCAGCTTTAACCATTACGCCCTGGGTGCGGTTGCCGATTGGTTGCATCGCTCGGTGGCTGGACTCGCCCCCGCCGCGCCAGGGTACAAGAAACTCGAGATTAAACCGCTCTTGGGCGGGAATTTCAGCCACGCTCGAGCCAGTCACATCACGCCTTACGGTCTGGCAAGCTCGAGTTGGAAGATTGAAAACAACCAATTTGAACTCGAGGTTGTTGTTCCAGCCAACACCACCGCCACCGTGTACCTGCCAAATGCAAAAGAATCTCTCGAGGTTGGCAGTGGCACACACCGTTGGACGCAACTGTACACGCCACCCGTGATTCAACGAGCGAAGTTAACGCTCGAGATCACTGAAGGCGAATTGCTCGACGATCCTGAAGCTTACGCTGTGGTGTTGGAAACGGTTCGCCAGCACAACCCGACAGCGGTCACCAACGACGGGCGTTTGCGTCATACGGGCAGTATCAATTTGCGGCAAGTGACGGGTTTTATGCCCAAGTCGCTCGAGCTACAAGAAAAGCTGGAGCAGGCTTTACTTACATTGAATCGTTGATGGTGCTCGAGGTGCTTCTCTAGGATTTGGCAATTTGACAAAAACGGTGTGCTGTAGGGACAAGACGCGTCTCGTCCCTACGCAATTTGGGCGTTTTTTGTGAATATCCCTAAACGACTTTGATTTCGCGTGATGAACAACATTTTTGAGGCAACTCGAGCTTGATTCTGCCCTAGACAGAATCCGCTTTTTAATGGTATGATTGAGCGTTCGCAAACGGCGAGACTCAAATCGCCTTTTTCACGTCTGACTCGAGAAACACCACGCATCAAAACCGTTCAATCTCGAGCCATCAAATCACTGGAGGAATATGTCAAACGCCGTCATACCTGTCGAAATCACCGATGAAGTCAAAACCGCATTTATCAATTACGCCATGTCCACGATTGTGGATCGGGCGCTGCCCGACGTGCGTGACGGCTTAAAGCCCGTACAACGCCGTATTCTGTACGCCATGTTGCAAGAGGGGCTTTCGCCAGGTCGTAAGCACCAAAAAAGCGCGGGTGTGGTCGGTGAGGTCATCAAAAAATACCACCCGCACGGCGACAGCCCGATTTACGAGGCGATGGTTCGCATGGCGCAATCCTGGAACTTGCGCTACCCCGTTGTGGACGGTCAAGGCAACTTCGGCAGCATCGACGGCGACCCCGCCGCCGCCTACAGGTACACCGAAGCCCGCATGACCCGAGCCGCCGAGGTGATGCTCGAGGATATCGAAAAAGAGACGGTCGATTTCAAACCGAACTTTGACGAAACCACCGAAGAACCCACCGTGCTGCCTGGTGGCTTTCCGTACATGCTGGTCAACGGCGCGGTCGGCATCGCCGTGGGCATGGCGACCAACATTCCGCCGCACAACCTGACCGAGATTTGCAATGGTTTGCTCGAGATTATCAGAAACCCAGAGATTAATTTGGATGATCTGATGAAAATTGTGCCAGGACCAGATTTCCCAACAGGTGGACGCCTGGGCAAAAAAGGCATCCGTGAGGCTTACGCCAGCGGTCAAGGCAGCATTCGAGTGCGCGGCAAAGCCAGAATTGAAGAAATCAAGGGTCGCAGCCAGATTGTGATTACCGAAATCCCGTATCAGGTCAACAAAACCAATTTGCTGACCACGATCTCGGCGCAGTACCGCGAGGGTAAAATTCCTGATATTGCCGCATTGCGTGACGAATCGGATCGCACCACACCTGTTCGGATTGTCATTGAACTCAAGCGCGGCACGCTGCCAGATTTGGTCTTAAACCAGCTCTACAAGCACACGCAACTCCAGACCAGTTTTAACATCATCAACTTGGCAATTGTAAACGGCGCTCCAAAAGTCTTGGCACTCAAAGAGGGCATGACGCTGTTCCTGGATCACCGCAAAAACGTGGTCACGCGCCGCGCCAGGTACGACCTTAAAAAAGCCCGAGAGCGCACCCACATTCTCGAGGGACTGCTTATTGCGCTCGATAACATCGACGAGATCATTCGGATCATTCGCGCCTCGCAAACGGGTGCGGAAGCCAAAGATGGTTTAATGGCGCGATTCAGCTTCTCCGAAATTCAAGCCCAAGCGATTCTCGACATGCGTTTGCAACGCCTGACCGGTCTCGAGCGCGGCAAACTCAACGAAGAATACAATGCGCTCCTCGAGACGATTGGTTTCCTCGAGTCGATTCTGGCAGATGAAAGCAAACTCTGGAACGAAGTCAAAAAAGAAATCACGGTCATTCGTGACAAGTACGGCGACGAACGCCGCACGGTCATTACTGACTTATCCGAAGACATCAACAAAGAAGACCTGATCGCCATTGAAGACATGGTGATTACCGTCACCAAAGGCGGTTACATCAAACGCACGACGCTCGAGGCGTACCGT
>CAXTTL010000019.1:0-34669 GCA_964247135.1 uncultured Deinococcales bacterium
CTCGAGTCAGCAGTTCGGTCACGTCGTTGTGCAAGCCAAGGTCGCTGGCGTTTCGAGCCGCCTTGATGAGCCACCGTGCGGTTTGCTGCCGATTGCCTGAAGCCTCCCAGTGCTGGGCGATCAATGCGGGATTGGCGGCACCTTCCTCGAGATACGCGGCGGTCTTGCCGTGCAAAACTTGTTTGATGGCGCTGGGAATGCTTGCCAGCACCGCTTCAAACAACAAATCGTGCGTAAACGCATGACCGCGCAAGACCAGTGCCGTCTCGAGTTCGGCGTGGGCTTCGGCAAGTTCCATCGCGGGGCGCTCGAGGACGCTGGCGGCGAGCTGAAGGTTAAACGAGGTTTTTGCCACCGCCGCCGAACGCGCCAAGCCCAGGGCAGGCGCTGAGAGCCGCTGCAAGCGCCGTCCGATCAATGCCGCCACCGAGCCAGGCGGGGTCAGGCGCGAGGGCAGCCCTTGGGCGAGCGTGCCGCTTTCCATCAGGTGCTTGAGTGTCTCGAGGATGAACATTGGGTTGCCGCCGGTGTAACGCGACAAGCCTTGCACCAGGTCGCTGCTGTCTTCCAAGCCCAAACCATTCAATAGTGTTTCGATGGCGTTCACCTCGAGCGGTTCGACCCTAATTCTGACCGCGATTCCTGCCTCGACCAGTCCGTTCAAAGCGGATTCGGAAATGGCGAGCAGCTCTCCGCGCCTGAACACGCAAATGATGTGCAAGGTCTTGTCGCCAAACCTGGTGGCGAATTTGGACATCAGATAACCCGTGGATTCGTTCGAGGCAATGTCGGAAAATTGCACGTCATCGGCAACACTGATGATCGCCTCTCGAGCCGTCATCAGCGCAGCGATGGCTTCAAAAAACCGTAGTTTTTCTACCTCAGAACCCAGCGGCGCCAAGCCCTCCTCCTGGCTGAGTTCGGGCAGCAAACGCGACAGTTCACGGTGCGCCCATTTTGGAATACGCTCGAGAATCTGCGGTTCTTGTGCAATCATTTCCCGTATCGCCCGAGCCTGGGTCGAAAATGGAATTCCCGCATCGCCTGGACGCGCCTGAAAGTGAAAAACCTTACCCTTGCTGTTGGCAAAATCCAGCGCCAAACGGGTTTTACCAACCCCAGGTTCGCCCTCGAGGTAGATGATCTGCCCGCGTTGCCATGCCTCTTCCATCAGCGCCCATTCGCGTTCACGTCCTGCCAGCACGGGAGGTCGCAAGATGGCTGTTGGCAGCAGGTTTTCCCTGGGTGGTCGGCTTGCACCCGCCAGCACCGCGCCGCGCTCGACCAAGCCCATCAACTCGAGGGTTTCTATCAGGGGTTCGATGCCAAGTTCCTCCTGGAGCACAATGCGACAACGCTCCAAGCTGGCGAGCGCCGCGCGGCGATCACCCATCAAATACTGCAACCGCGCCACTTGGCGGTACGCCTCCTCGGACAGCAGATCGAGTTTGAGCCTGAAATGCGCGAACTCGAGCGCCTGTTGCAATTGACCCATTTTTTCGAGCCGATCTGCCTCGGTCTGCGCCGCCCGTGACCGCAGCGATTTGAGTTCTTCACGCACGCCTTGTAACCATTCGTCAAAATCGGGCGCGTCATCGTATTCGAGGTCCGCCAGCAGTTCATCGTCTTGGCGCAGCACTTCAAGCGTGGGGTTTTGCAAACTCGAGAGGCGTTGAACGTCCACGTCCACATCGGGGCGCAACTCGATTCTCTCCTCGCCGAGAATAACTTCACCCACAGCCACCCGAAGGCGGCGCAAGAGTTGGCGCATGTTGTTGCGTGCCGCCGTCTCGCCGGAATTCGCCCACAACCAACCCGCCAACTTGTACTTGTGCGTCGCCCCCTCGAGCGCCAAAAATGCCAGCACCGCCGACGTTTTGCGCTCAAGCAGGCTCACACCGCTTGGCGTGAGCAGTTTGGGATTGCCGAACAGTTGCAACTGGTAAGTCATACAAGCCTCGTCGAAACAATTTTAAGCCCAAAACACCCTTTCAAACACGAGGCTCGAGCCAGCAGTCACAGCCCTGTCACACCTGTCGCGGCAACATGCTCAGCAGGAGGAAGCCATGAACCCACAAACCAAAACACCCCGATGGCTCGAGATGGTTTCTTGATAAGCGCGACCCAACACACCATCAACCGTTCGCTCGAGATACCCGCAGCACATGGCAGGCTCGGGCTGGTTTGCGCGAGGAAAGCATCATGAAAACACAAACCAAAGAAAAACAATTTGGCTGGAAAGGGCTACTTCTAAGTTTGATTCTGAGCCTGAGCTGCACAACCGTGTATCAAACCATCGCCAGCTCGAGCGACTTGAAAACCTACCCACTGCCAGGCTTACTGGTGAATGTCGGCGGTCACCGACTGCACATCCATTGCACTGGGCAAGGCAGCCCGACGGTGGTCATGGAATCTGGCATGAGCGGCTGGTCAACGGACTGGATTTTGGTTCAACCCCAAATTGCCCAAACCACTCGAGTTTGCAGTTATGACCGCGCCGGATACGGTTGGAGTGAATCTGGACCTCAACCTCGAGACAGCCAGCAAATCAGCAGGGAATTGCGGACTTTGCTGCTTCGCGCCGGAATCCAGGGAAAATACATTCTGGTGGGTCACTCGCTTGGTGGGTTGTTCGTTCAACTTTATGCCAAGCTTCATCCAGATCAGGTCGCCGGATTGGTGTTGATCGATTCGGTACATCCAGCCCAATCTTTGAGGATGAACGAGGCGGTACGCCAAAAGTACGAAGGAAACCTAACGACCCTGACCAGATTCTCGAGCTTCGCCGCGCCTTCTGGATTGCTGCGAATGTTCAACCAACCAGAAACGATCATTGCCAACAAATTGCCAGTCGAAGATCAGAACATGACTCGAGCACTTGCGTTTCAGACCAAAGCCTACCGCGCCTTGGCGGATGAAATGGCGGTTTTTGAAGCCAGTCAACTCGAGGTGCGACAGGCGGGTGCGCTGCCAAGAATTTCGATCACCGTGCTCAGCTCGAGTTTGGTACAAGATTTTCCGCCAGGTTTTGAAGGTGACCAAATCAAAACTCTTTGGGACGAACTGCAACATGACTTCACCCGCCAAGCACCGAATGTTCTTCACCTGCAAGCCAAAAACAGCGGTCATTACATTCACCTCGACCAACCGAAATTGGTCGTTGAGGCGGTGGTGAACATGGTCAAGAAAATACGCAATTCAAACTAAAACCATGAACCCCAGTCGCCGCCTCGAGTGTTAGACGTTTTGCCTTTAACGACGCCCTCGAGAACGCCCTTTCCCTTTCGCCCCAGGGATGCTCGAGGTTTTGACTTCTTTGCCCGCCAATTTCGCCTCGAGCTTCCTGATCTCGTCACGCATGGTCGCGGCTTTCTCGAAATCCATGTCCTCAGACGCCTGCCACATGTCCAACTCGAGGTCGGTGATTCGCGCCAGAATCTCGTCACGGCTGGCAAATTCGCTGGTTGGCTCAAGTTCGGGTGCTTCCTCTTCGCCACGAATGACCTTGCGGATGCTTTTGCTGATGGTGGCTGGCGTGATGCCGTTGGCTTCGTTGTAGGCGGTTTGCAGTTCGCGCCGCCTGTTGGTTTCCGAGATCGCGTACTGCATGGCTGGCGTGATCGAATCGCCGTACAAAATCACCGTGCCATTGAGGTTTCGGGCGGCACGTCCGATGGTTTGAATCAAACTGCGCTCGGAGCGCAAAAAGCCTGGTTTGTCGGCGTCCAGAATCGTGACCAAACTGACCTCGGGCAAGTCCAGACCCTCGCGCAGCAGGTTGATGCCGACCAGCGCGTCAAAATGCCCGAGCCGCAAATCCCGAATGATTTCCTGGCGTTCAACCGTGTCAATTTCTGAGTGCAAGTACCGCGCCTTGATGCCGTGACCCACCAAATACTCGGTCAAATCTTCGCTCATGCGCTTGGTCAGGGTGGTAATCAAAACCCGTTCGTCCACCTCCGCCCTGGCGCGAATCAAGCCCAGCAAATCCTCGACCTGTCCCTTGGTGGGGCGCACCTCCACTTTGGGGTCGATCAAGCCGGTGGGTCGAATCACCTGATCGACAATTTGGCTCGAGATGCTGCGCTCGTGTTCGCCTGGGGTTGCGGACACGTAAATGACTTGCCCAACCAGATCGTAAAATTCTGGGTGCTGCAACGGGCGGTTGTCCATACAACTCGGCAGCCTGAAGCCGTAATCGGCAAGGGTTTTCTTGCGGTTGTAATCGCCCTTGTACATGCCGCCAATCTGGCTGTGCGAAATGTGGCTTTCGTCCAGAAAGGTGATGAAATTGTCGGGGAAGTAATCAAGAAGCGTGTACGGTCTGGACCCTGGCGGACGCCCGTCGATGTGCCTCGAATAATTTTCGATGCCCGAACAATAACCCAGGACTTTGAGCATCTCGAGGTCGTAGAGCGTGCGTTCCTTGATGCGTTGCGCCTCGAGCAGCTTGCCCGTGTCGTTGAAATACTCGAGCCTTTCTTTGAGTTCCGCCTCGATCCCCTCAATCGCGGGCTGCAAGCTGCCCGCCTCCATCACGTAATGCTTGGCGGGATAAATGATGGTGCTTTTCAGTTCCTCGAGCACCTCGCCCGTCAAAAAGTCAAAGGTCGTGATGCGTTCCAGATCGTTGCCCCACAACTCCAGGCGCATCGGTTTTTCGTCATACGATGGCCAAATCTCGAGCACGTCGCCCTTTGCCCTGAAACGCCCAGGGAAAAGCTCGATGTCGTTGCGTTCGTACTGAATCGTGACCAATCGCTCGAGGATTTCGTCGCGCCCGATGGGTTTGCCCGTCTCGAGGAAGAGATTCAGTTTGCGGTACTCTTCGGGGTTGCCCAGACCGTAAATGCAGCTTACACTGGCGACCACAATCACATCGTTGCGGGTCAGTAAACTGCGGGTGGTCGAGTGGCGCAAACGCTCGATTTCTTGGTTGATGGCGGCGTCTTTTTCGATGAACAAATCCTTGCCAGGGACGTAAGCTTCGGGTTGGTAGTAATCGTAATAACTGACGAAAAACTCGACGGCGGCACTTGGGAAAAAATCGCGGAACTCGCCCGCCAATTGCGCGGTTAAAATTTTATTCGGCGCGATGATGAGGGCTGGGCGCTGGGTTTGTTCAATGATTTGGGCAACGCTATAGGTTTTGCCTGTGCCAGTCGCTCCGAGCAACGTCTGAAACCTGTAACCATCCTCGAGTCCTTCAACGAGCTGTTTGATCGCGGTGGGTTGATCGCCTTTGGGTGTGAATTCCGATTCGATTTTCAACACAATAACCTCAAATCTTTGCAACTCGAGCGGCGTATGTGGGTTCAAGCTCGAGTCTTTCGCAAGACCCGAGGTTTAGCATTTTAGTTTACTTCGTCCGAGTGCTTTCTGTAAATAGCAGAATTGTGTTTTGCTTCACCCTCACCTTTCTCAAGCAATGTTCTGCCTAGGATTTGCTACACTTTGCACCATGAAACTTATGGTTGTGATCGTTCAAGATGCAGACGCGGCGGCACTCGTCAAAGAGTTCACCCAAAAACGTTTAACCGTCACCAAACTCGCCAGCACTGGCGGATTTTTACGTGAAGGCAACACCACCCTGCTCTTGGGCGTCAGTGAAACCGACCTCGAGACGGCAAAGCAAATCGTGCAAGACAAATGCCGCTCGAGAACCCGTTTTATTACCCCAGGTGTGCCCGTTGCCGAGCAACCCGAACCGTTTTTGGCGCAACCTGTCGAAGTGCCTGTGGGTGGGGCGGTGGCTTTTATTTTGAATGTCGAAGAATTCTTTAAGGTTTAAGTTGAATGCACCAACCCGAATAGAGGCTCGAATCGAATCGGGACACTTCAAGTTTGGTTTATTGTGACTTCACAAGATTGTCTGCCTTCTCGAGTGACCCAATCATGATGTGTGACAGGGCTTTGATTGCTTCGCTGCGTGATATTCGCTTGGCGCTGGCAGATTCGGCGAGGATTTCGGCAGCGCCAACAATGCCGAGCAAAGTGGTTTTCAATTTTTTGTTGGGGATTTTGACAAATGCTGCCAAGGCGTTATGAAATTCATCAACCAAGAACCCGCGCCACGTTTGTTTAAACTCCGCTGTTTCTTGACTGGCAGAGAGTGAATTGTAAACGGCGCTGATTTCTGGTCCCATCGAAAGGCAGCCATCAATGTAGGTTGTGCTCAAGATTGACCCGACAGCCTCGAGTGATTTGCCGCCAGCGCTGAGCGCATCGTTCACGTTTTGGGTGATTTGATCGTCAAAGTCGCGGAACATCGCAATCAGCAGCCCCGCTCGGGTGCCAAAGTGTTCATAAGTGATTGGTTTGGTCACGCCTGCGCGTTCGGCTACGCTTGCCAGCGTCAGGGCTTCGATGCCTTGGTCTCGAACGAGTGTTAATGCCGTTTCTAGAAGTTGTTTGCGGCGCTGCTCTTTTGACATCCGTTTTAGGGTGCTCAAGGTGGTTTCCTCCATTCGTGGTTTTTGCTCGAGCGTGCCCCACTTGACAAGTGTGATTTCTTTGGCTATGTTACTGATCGTAACTTACTAACCGTAGCTTACTGAAAGTAACAATAACACAAAGGAGTTCAAGATGAGCGATTCGTTGTTCTTTGGTCTTCGGCTTGTCGCCGTGCTCGGTTGCGCCCTGATGGCTGGGCTGTATTTTGCTTTTTCCAACACCATCATGCCCGCACTTTCAAAACTCGAGCCTTCACAGGGCATTCTTGCCATGCAAACCATCAACCGCACGATTCTCAATCCATTGTTCTTGCTGCTTTTTGTTGGCTCAGCCGCCGTTTGTGCCGTTTTGGTGATTTTTTCGCTTGGAAAATTGCCTACGTTCAATGCCATGTTGTCGATCTTTGGGTCAGTCATTTACATTCTTGGATCGCCAATCGTGACCGCCGTGTCCAATGTTCCGCTCAACGATACGTTGGTGGCACTCGCCCCAAATGCGACTGGCAGCGCCGATGGGTGGGCAACCTATCTTCAAAATTGGACGATTTGGAATCATGTCCGAACTGTGACCTCCGTTGTGGCAGCAGTGCTCCTTCTGATCGCAGATTTTAAGTGAGCGCGGCTTGCCACTCGAGTTTGGCTTCAAAACCCATTTCGCGTTTGTAACGTGCCAAAAAGGCTTTCAGGCGCTTTGCCGCGTTTGGTTTGCGCCCAAGTTTCACCAAATTCTCGAGCAGCAAATTCATGGCACTTTCCATCAGTGGCTCGAGTTCCAAAATTCGCTCCAAGTAGATCACGGCTCGTTCGGGCGCGGCGTTTTCGGCGGCGCGTTCCAGGCTGGCGATCACGGTTTCGTGCAGATGCTCTCGAGCCTCCGCAATCGCGGGAATGTCCACGTTCGGCGCGAGTTTTCCCGTGTACAACAGATGAATACCTTGGGCGTTTTGGGTTTTGATGGCGGCTTGAAGCTTTGCCCAGTCTGATTCGGTGCGGGTCAAATGGTGTTCGCCAATGTAGGTGCTCACCCCCCAAGGCTCGAGGCTTTTGCGCAGGGCGTTCAGGTTGACGTTAAAGTTGTTGCGCACACTTTCCAGCGGCGCATGTTCCCAAAGCATATCCGCGATGGCTTCACGGGGCGTCTCGAGCAGCAAGAGCAGCAAGATTTCTCGGGGGCGCTGCGAGAGTGTAACCTCTTCGCCTAGAACTTTAACGCGCATCTCACCGAGCACGGAAAGCTCGAGCGGCGGGATTTCAGGCTGTCTGGCTTGAATCGCCTCGCGCCAGCCCGATTGCAACACCTCGCGCAAGTTGTACGGCAGGCTCAGTTCGGGGCGCTGGCGTGGCAGTTTCTCGAGCGGCATCAACAGCGGCAAAACCCGTTCTCGCTCGAGGGTCAAATGAAGCAGTTGCTCGAGGTCACGCGCCTCTGGTTTGATCTGGTAACGCGCCGCCACCCTGTAGATTTGATCAAAGCGTTTGAGTCCACCGTCCGGTTCGCTGGGAATGCACTCCAAGGCTTTTTTGGTTTTGCCCAAAGCGGCGAACACCAGTGCGCGTTCGCAATCGATGACGGGACTGTGTTTGTGCTCGAGAATTTTGAAAGCCGCGCTCGGGTTGCCGTTTTCGCGCAGGGTGCGTGACCAGAGCACCAAGGTCCACTCGCCGTTCCAATTGGTCGTGTCCGAGAGCACACTGGTGATGTGGGCAAAAGGTTGCGGGTCGCGTTCCAAGTACGCCCGTTCGGCTCGAGCCTCAAGTGCCAGTTCTGGACGGTTGGCATTATAATTTTCGGTCTTCAGGCAATGCTCGAGTGCCGCCTCAAAATTGCCCGTCATCATCATCCAGAATGCCAGGGCGTTGTGATTGTACGCGACTCGAGAGGCGGCTAGATTGGGCGTGAGCAAGTTTTGTTGGTGGTTTTGAATCGAAGTTTGCACGTCGCCGTGGCGTTCCCAGGCGATGGTCGCACGGTGTCCTCGAACCATGCGTTCGGTAAAATCGCGCCGTTCGTGCTCGAGCGGCATCAATGCCAGGGCTTGTCGCAAATAATCTTCGGCAGGGTCCCACGCCAGGGCGTTGACAAAATAATTGGTGGCGTTCAGGTAATAATTCGAGACTTGAAGCGGGTCAGCCAGCGGAATCATTTTTTGTGCCACGGCGAGCAGCGCCTCACCTCGGACTTGGGTTTCTAAATTCCCGATCAGCATTAAAGCGAAAGCACAGGCGGCAAGGCGCTGGTTTGGGGAAGCATCGGGATGGCTAATCGCGGCGTCGTAGGCGGCGTAAGTGCGCCCATAATCGGCTTGATCCTTAAAACTGTGCGCCAAATTGATCCAGCGCCCAGGGCTGCGCTGACTGGGCAACAGCGCATCGAGCCGTTGAAAGCGCAGCGGCTCGAGCATCAGGTCTTTGTCCTCGAGCAGTGCCTCGAGTTCGCTCAGTTGTTTGGTCGTGCCGAACGCCTCCGCCAGCAATTCTTTGCAGAGGCGTTCTCGGGCATTCAGAACGCTTTGGCGCACGGTTTGCAAATGATACTCGAGCACACTTTCGGCGGCGAGCGGGTGGAGTTTAAAGCCTGGCTCGAGGATTTGCACAAAACCCAGACGCGCCAATTCAAGGGTTTGGCTGTTGGCAAATGCTTTGGGCAGGTACGGCAGCGCTGCCAGCAGCGCCAATTCCTGCCACTGCTCCAGATTGAGGCTTTCGCGCAAGCCTTCAATCAAACTTTCGCGTTCTGGCAGTTCACCGCTCAAACTCGAGCCGGTCAGCGCCATCAAATGCAGTGGCAGCGACCAGCCTCGAGATTGCTCCCAGGCGCTCTGGGCGCGGCTGTCGTTGTCAAAAAGCTGTTTGGATTCGTGAAGCGTGAACGCCAAATCTGGGGCGAACAGATGAATCAACTGTCCTGCGGTCATCAAACGCGGCAATTCGGGTTGCGAGAGCTTGCCGCGCGACGCCAGCAAGATCAAACCTGGCGGGTTTCTCAAGAGCGGTGAAATGTTCTCGCTGCCCTCCAAATCCTCGAGAATCAGCAGCGTCGGCACAGACCACAGCACCTCGAGCACGCCGCTCCAAAGGCTCTGTTCTGGCAGTCCGAGCGCCCTGGCGGTCAACGTGCGCGGGTCTTCGCCCTGCACCGACAACCAGACCACGCGCCAACCTTCCGCCTCGAGTTGAGCCGCCCACTGGCTGGTCAGCACGCTCTTGCCGTAACCATACGGCGCTTGCAGCCAGACCACGTACCCGCCAGCGTCGGGCAGTTGCTCGAGCAAACGACTGCGCTCGAGGTAAAGGGCATTGGCTTTGGGACGCAAACCGATCATGGGGTCAACTCCGAAACCAGTTTACCGTTTTGGCTCATCCCAAAGCTGAAAATTGATCTTGAAGCTTTGCTGCACAGATTAAGTCCAGATTAACGCCAAATCCTCAAAATAGACCCATGACCGATAAGGGGGTTTTTATGATGGGGAGGCTCGAGGTTTGGCTGGGACGGATTTTTCGGATTGGTGCACTGGTGTTGTTGCTGGCTTTGGCAGGTTGTGGGCAATCCCCAGAACCACCGCCGCCCACACCAGAAGGACCGCTTGGACTGCAAACCATTGGCGTGAAAACCACATTGCCAGCAGGGGTCAACCTCGACCTGGCAACCCTCGAGGTTCAAACGGGTTCGGGCAGCAGCAAACTGAGTTCCACGGGCGAGGCGCAAAGTCAGTCGCTCGAGGGCAGCGTGTCGTTGGCGTTCTTGCGCGGCGCAAACGGCAAAATGCTGCTGGCGGGATGGGTCAGTGCCAACCAAACCCAAATCAATGCCCGCAGCACCGCCGAAGTGCTGCTGTACTTTCAATTGGGTGCGTACTTCAGCACTTCCGACGTGCGTCAACAAATCATCAGCGCCCTCTCGGGCAGCACGGCTTTAACCCCCCTCGAGCAAGCAATTGCGACCAATTTGCAGAATCATCCCGACGGGCTGAATTTGACCGACCCCGCCATTTCCAGCGCCCTGCAACAAGTCCGAGGCGTGCTGAGCGCCGCCTCGAGCAAATTTGCGAATTTAATCAAACCTCGAGGTTTGACGGTTAAACCAGATGCGCCCAAAAGCGGTATTTTGGTTAAGAAAGCCGATGCGAACCAAATTATTTTGGAGAATGCGTATCGGCGCCGTGCAGTCGCGTTTATTGACAAGCTTTCGTATGTCCCAAGTGCTGGTGGCTCGAGCATCGATGCTTTTGAAGCCAATCCAACCCTCGACCGCGACCTGCCCGTTCCCAACGGTGTGCAAGGCGTGTTTTCTGGCACAGCCGATGTGTTGTTGTACGCCTCGAGCTTCTTCTTTGCGAACATCAATGCCAGTTTCCCTTACCAGGCTGTGGCAACCGACAAAATCGCCTTGAAACTCAAACCAGACGATGCAAAATCCACCACTTACCGTGTCAAAGTGGTCGGTGCAGGTGCAACGACTGGCGATTTAAGCATATTAACCCTAGCCCAACTCGAGACGCGAAGCAAAATCATCAAGCAAACCTTTGTGCTGGATTTGATCCTGCCGCTCATCACCAATGTGGTCTTGTCGGCTGTGACCTTGCAAGACCCCAAAACGGGCAAAGACTTGATTGACAATGCTTTTGCAAATGCCCTTAAAAGCAGTCAATCAACCCCACTTGGCGATGCCCTAACGGTTGTGACCAATGAATTGCTTGCGCCAAAAGTCAGCCAATTGCTCGAGAATGGTAACTGGTCGAGCGCTTTCTTTGAAGCGACAGCCATCCTTGGCAATTCGACCACAGCAAAAACAGCCATTTTCAATTTGGTGAAGGTCTTGTTGCAAAAAATCATCAAAGATGCTGCTTTTGCCACGGCGACCAAAGCCGTTTTTGTTGAAGCTTCGCTCAGTGAGGCGCTGTTTATTCTGGCAATCGCGGACATCAAACTCACTTCCGACGATATCGTTAAACACCAAATTGCCGACATTCTCAACTCGAGCAGCGTCGAAAGTTTTGAAGTGACCGTTGATGCCGCCAAGGTGCGTTTAACGCCAAGCAATCACCGTTTGGGCAAACGCAAAATGCAACTCTTCAGCGCCGAGGTCGAAGACACCGCCCAATTTCCTGGAATGCGTTATGAATGGACGCTGGTCGGTGGACATGGGCAGATCATCAGTTCGGACGGCACAACGGGCAGCACCGCCGTCACCGGTACCAAAGGCGTCTATTACGTGTCTCGAGACACCCTGGGCGAGGACACCCTGAAGGTCAAGGTGCTCGGCATTGATGGTGCGCCGCCCAGCCAAATTGGTGAAGCCAGCGCCAGCATCACCGTCGAAGATGCCAAACTCGAGGTCAATCCTGGGTCGGTTTCGGGCAGTGGCACGGCAGGTGAAACCGTGACGGTGGGCATCGGTTTGGAAGCCAGGGGCAGCAACAGTATTGAGTACAATGTCAGTGGCGGCAGTCCATATTCGGTGGTGCAAAATGGCAATGGTACGCTGCCCCCAAACAAAGGCATTCAAACTCGCTTTCAGGCAGTCTGTCCCGATGTGGCTGCTGGCGGGTCGGTCACTTTAAAAGGCACGGCGATTGTCGCGGGCACAACCAAAGTTGGCACGGATACCGTGACTTTGCAGCCCATCACCGTCAACATGGCGCTGACCTGTTACGGCAAAGACCCCGACAACAATCCAGCCCGCAAAAATGGCGGGGCTTGGGGCGATCCGCACATGGTCACCTTCGATGGCTTGCATTACGAATTCCAGGCGGTCGGCGATTACACCCTCGCCAAATCCACCCAAGACGATTTTGAAGTTCAGGTGCGTTACCGCAAACCCGTCGGCGGCGTTGGCTCGGTGTCTTACGGCGCGGGCTTGGCGGCACGGGTCGGCTCGAGCGTCGTCGAGGTTTACACCACCAGCGGCACGCCCAAAGTTTACCTCGATCAAATCCTACTCGACACCAGCAAGCCTGTCCTGCGAGATTTACCGAACAACGGCGTGCTCAGCGTGAGCGGCTACAGGGTCGTGATTTCCTGGGGCGACTCGAGCGTGGCGACCATCAACGCTGGGGCTGAATACTTTGGCGGCATCGACCTGAACGTGCCAGGGGTTCGCACCCGCAAGCTCGAGGGTTTGCTGGGCGACGGCAACAACAACAGTTTGGATGACCTCAAAATTCGTGGCGGTGCGGTGCTGGTCAACCCGCGCCCCGCCGATATCTACACCCAGTTTCGGCAAAGTTGGCGTGTGCCGTTCGGTTCAGCCTCGAGTTTGTTCTCACAAGCCCCAGATTTGTGGGACCCGTTTTACCCACCAAACGTGGTGACGCTGCAAGATTTGGACCCTGCGGCGGTGCTGGCAGCCCAAGTGATTTGTGCCGCTCGAGGCATTGTGGACAGCGAGGTTTTAAAGGCTTGCGTTTACGATGTCGCACTGACGGGCGACAGCAGTTTTGCGGATCGGGCATTTGATGCCGACCCCAACGTCTTGCGTGTGCGGGTCAACCCTAGCGTTGGTTTTGTGCCGACCAACCGCACGGATCGCAGCGTCAAACTGGGGGCGTTCGTGACGGGCACGGACAACCGCGCCGTGACCTGGAGCAGCACTGGTGGCAGCCTGCAAACCAACGGCAACCTCAGCACCTTCACCGCACCGACCACCGAGGGAACATACACCATCACCGCCACTTTGACCGAAAACCCAGCCATCAAAGGCACGGCAAGCGTGTTCGTTGCGCCGCCAAGCTATGTGTACTGGGACGGCGGCGGCGACAAACACAGCTTTGGTGACCCGCTCAACTGGCTCGAGGATAAACTGCCAAGCGCCGACTCTGAGGCGATCATCATTGCTCCAAACGGCACTGAACTCAGCATCAACCTGAACGGTCAGACGGTCAACACGATCTCGACCACGGGCGCGGTCACGTTTGCCTCGGGTAGCCTCACGGCAACCAGGGGTGGGCAGTTGAATGCACGATTCAAACTCGAGGGTGGCAACCTCAACTCGAGCGGCACGGTTGTCCTGAATGGACAGACAAGCTGGGCGATTGGTAGCTTGGGCGGGACTGGCAAATTTGTCAACAACGGCGAACTGAGTTTGCTTGGCGCAAACGCCAAATACCTGGGTGTCAACCTCGAGAACACAGGCACAATCAAGATATCTGAGGGTCCTCTCGTCCCGAACGCGCTTGGCACAGTCTTGAAAAATTCTGGCAGGCTCGAGTTTTTGACCGACACCTCCATTTCCCAGTACCAGGGTTATCTGAACTTGCAAAATACTGGCACGATCACCAAAACGGGCGGCACGGGCATTGCCAATATTTCCAGCGATTTGCTCAACACCGGCACGCTCGAGTCTCGCAGCGGCACATTGCGCCTGGATCGTGGAACGCTCGACACTGGAACGTACACCGCCACCACAGGCGCGACCTTACAGTTGGGCGATGTGACCCTGAAAGGCACACTCTCGGGCAGTCCAACCGGCGCGGTGGCGGTCATTGATGGAAATTTGCAAGTTCTTGACACCGCGCACCTCAATTTTGCTGGTACAGGCTTTGACTTCCGTGGCGGTGGTCTTGGCGGGGCGGGCAAACTCGTCAACGATGGCTTGATGTTGGCAAGTCGCATGTACCTTTCCGGCACACTCGAGAACACTGGAACGATGAACGTATCTGGTGACATCTACTCGAACGCACCTGGCAGCATCATTGCGATGCGAAACCTGGCTGGGGCAACCATCGAATTTGTCAACGATTTTGGCATCAGAACGTACCGAGGCAGCATCGCGCTCGAGAATCAAGGTCTGGTTGTGAAAACAGGAGGCATGGGTTACACCTATCTCGAATTTGACACCCTGACCAACACGGGCACGCTCGAGTCTCGCAGTGGCACGTTACAAATTCTGGGCGGCACGGTGGTTGGTGGCACGTACAATGCCCTGGTTGGTACAACACTTGATTTCGCTGGAACGGTCACGCTGAGAGGCACACTCTCGGGCAATCCAGCAGGTGCAGTTGGGGTGATGAATGGAAATTTGCAGGTTGCCAACACCGAAACCGCGCACCTTCATTTTGGCGGTACGGGTTTTGACTTCCGCAATGGCGGTATTGGTGGAGGCGGTAAACTGGTGAATGACGCTTTAATGCTCTCAGGCATTGCCTACCTTTCGACCACACTCGAGAATGCGGGATCAATCAAGATTTTAGGCAGTCTGATCTCGAACGCCGCTGGTACGATTGTACGAAACCTGACTGGTGCAACGCTCGAGTTTGTCAGCGATGCTGGAATTGCAGGCTATCAAGGGCGCATCAACCTCGAGAACAACGGTTTGATCCTCAAGTCTGGCGGTACTGGATTCTCGAATTTGGAGCTTCAAACCCTGACCAACACGGGGACGCTCGAGTCTCGAAGCGGCACGTTGCGAATTCAGGATGGCACAGTCATTGGTGGCACGTACAACGCGCTACCCGGGGCAACGCTAGATTTTTCTGGAACGGTCATTCTCAAAGGCACGCTCTCAGGCAATCCGGCAGGCACGGTCAAGCTCAATGCTGGTTCTAATTTGCAAGTTTTAACGGGGGAAGAGGCGCATTTAAACTTTTCTGGTACAGGCTTTAACTTCAATACTGGGGGCATTGCTGGCGCAGGCAAACTCGTCAACGATGGGTCAGCGTTGTTGACTGGTAGCCTCTACCTTTATGGCACACTCGAGAACACCAAAACCATCAAGATTTATGAAACCATCCAGTCGGGTGCGGTTGGCAGCAGCTTGCGAAACTTGGCGGGGGCGACGCTCGAGTTTGTCAACGATTCAGGAATTGCACAGTATCAAGGGCGCATCACCTTCACCAACGCTGGCACGCTGTTGAAGTCGGGCGGTGTGGGCAACAGCACCATCACCACGAATTTCACCAACACAGGCACGATCACCGAAGCGTCAGGGCATTTTGTGTTCACGCCTTAAAGTATGTGTTTTAGGGGCGAGGCACGCCTCGCCCCTACATTTAACCCGAAACCTGTTGCGTCTCGAGTCTGGCGTCAAAGCCAAACTCGAGGCGATACCGCTGCTGAAAGTCTTTGAGGCGTTTTTTGGCGCTGGGTTTGCGTCCAGAGTTCAGCAGAATCTCGAGCAGCAAATTCATGGCGCTCTCCATCAGCGGCTCGAGTTCGAGAAGGCGTTCGCAGTAAATCTCGCGCTGTTGTGGTGCTGCGTTTTGGGCGTGAAGCTCGAGACAATTCACGACCCGCATGTGCAAGTAATCACGGGTTTCGTTGATACGGTTGATGTCCATGCCTGGTGCGAACTTGCCGCGATACAAACGCAACACGTCTTCAACATGCTCAACCTCAAGCGCCCGCTCGAGTTCCCAAACGTCCACAGAAGCGTTGGTCAAACCCTCTTCGGTTAAAAACCTTGCCACACCCCAAGGCTCGAGGCTTTTCCTGAGCGCGTTGAACGTCACGTGCAAATTGTTGCGCACGCTGTTCGGCTCGAGGTCGGTCCAGAGTGCGTCGCTGATCTCGTCGCGGCTGGCACGGGTGACCAGCAGCGCCAAACTTTCTTTGGGGCGCAAGGTCAACGTGATTTCTTTGCCCAAATGTTTGACGCGGTAACGTCCCAGCAATTCAACCTCGAGTTTGGGAATTTCAGCCAAGCGCACTTTGATCGCGTCTTTCCAGCCCGATTGCAAGACCATCTCGAGTGGGTATGGGTTGGAGAGTTCTGGACGGTTTTTGGGAAGCTCGAGAAGCGGTATAAGTGCTGGCAAAATACGCTCATGCGAGAGTGTTAAACCAATTAACGTCGCCAAGCTGGCAGCATCTTTGGTCATGCGGTAATGCACGGCGTACCAGTGTAAAGCAACCTCGCGCTCATCAACGTTGTCGGGTTGCGGCGGCATGGTTTCCAGCGCCTCGGGTTGCTCGAGTTTGTGCAGTGCCAAAGCCCTCATCAGTTGGCACAGCACCCGTTCGCCACTCAGTTGCGCCAGGGCTTCATTGGGTTTGCCCAAGTCGATCAGGGCTTGCGCCCAGTGAGCCAGCACAATGTCTTCGGTCGTGGGGTCTTCCCACAAGTGAATGCGTGCCAAAATGCTTGGAAGCGCCGCCCAATCGTGCTTTAAAATCGCGCCGAAGGCTCTGGCTTTCAAGGCAATCAGCGGTCTGACCGCGTCAAACTCGCAGGTTTTTTGGAAATGCTCGAGTGCCCTTTTTTTATCGTTGTGCAACATGGCGTTGTAGCCCAAATTCCAGTACATCGCGCCCGCCTGAAGTGCCGGAATGCCATCACCATTCGCGCCCAGCAATTCCTCGAGCGTGCGGCTCTGCCCCTCGAGATCACCCAAGCGATACCAGCGAAAGACCGCCAGATTCTGCAATAAATTCGAGCGCCGCGCTTTGGGTGCGTCCTTGGGAATGAGCGCCAAGGCTTGCTGCATTTTGGCTTCGGCAGCCAGAAAATCATTGCCGATAAAATCGATTCTGGCGCTGTAATTTAAAAACGCGGTGGCTTGGTCTGGACTCACCTGTTCGAGCAATGGTCTGGCGAGCAACTCGAGTTCTCTGGCACGTTCCAGGTCACTGTCGGAGTTGTGCCACAAGGCTTCGCGGTATGCCTTTAGGCGCTGACTTGGGCTGGCGTCGGGCAGGTCAACGATTGATAACAACCGCGCAATCCCTTCGGCTTTGCGTCCGATCAAGCACAGCGAATCGCCAACGCAAATTGAACGCTCAATGCTGCTTGAGAATGCTTGCAGGCGTTCATCCCAACGCACGGCAGCGTTCGGGTCTTGACGCGCCAGTTCGTTTGGCTGCTCAAAAACCTCGAGCAACATGGCGTCCAACCCCAAAGTCTCAAAAGCCAGCCCTCGAGCCAAGATTGGCAAACGCTTGGCTTCACGGGTCAGCACCCGTTTGACGTCCAATTGATGAAACTCGAGCACGGTTTCTGCCGCCAAAGGATGCAACCTAAAACCCGTCTCGAGCGCCTGGGCAAAACCCGATTCGGCGAGGGTTCTGGTGTGATCGTTCGCCGCCTCGAGCGGTAAAACATGCAAACTCGAGAGCAACAGCGCCTCCTCCCAGACTTCAGACGCCAGGCTTTCGCGCATTCCTTCGATCAACGCCTGACGCTCTGGCACTTCGCCCGTCAACGCCGCCAAATGAAGCGGCAACGACCAGCCCTGCGTGGTTTCCCAGGCGGCGTTGGCTCGAGGTTCGTCTTGAAACAAACTGTACGCCTCGGTTTTGGTAAACGCCAGTTGGTTGCTGGTCAAATGCACCAAACGACCCTCCGCCATCAAACGCAGGATTTCGGGTTCAGAGAGTTTGCCGCGACTCGAGAGTAACACCAAGCCCTGTGTGCCCTTTAAAAGCGGTGTCAGGCGCTCAGTGCCCTCCATGTCCTCCAAGATCACCAACGTCGGACTCGACCACAAATGCTCGAGCACCACACTCCAAGGGGCATTGGCGGGCAGATCGAGCGCCCGAGCCAGCACGGGACGGGCATCTTCGCCCAACAGCGAAATCCAAACCACGCGCCAATCATCCGCCTCGAGTTTGCTCGCCCATTGGCTGGTCAACACGCTCTTGCCGTAACCATACGGCGCTTCCAGCCAGATCACATAGCCTGCCTCCTCGGGCAGCATTCGCATCAAGCGGGGACGCTCGAGGAAGAGGTTGCTGGCTTTGGGGCGTAAACCGATCATGAATAATTCTAGCAACTAAGTTTGAATTAAGTGCCACTTCATAAGCTGAAAGCAGCCTTTGGGCGAAAGGGGCAGAAGATGAAACCAGGTTTTTTAGGCATGGCATTGATTGCGTCGGCAATGGTCTTGAGCGGTTGCGGTAGTTCTGCACCAAGCGTTTCTCAAGTCAGTGTAACCGGCGCAGACATCAAAATTGGCGACCCCGCAACCACATTTCAAGCCGTGGCAAAAGACTCGAGCGGGACAATGCTGACAGGAAAAACATTTACTTGGAACTCGAGCAATCCCGACGTTGCCAGCGTGGATGCAAACGGTCTGGTCACAGCCAAACACGTCGGCACGACCAAAATCACCGCCACCTCCGACGGCATCACAGGCGAAATCTCGAGCTTCAGGGTCTATGGGCTGGAAGTGATCGGCGGCGCGGCACGCTACTCGGATACGCCAAACGTCTACCTTGGACTGTATTACCGCCTGATGCTTCCAGGAACGGCGGCAACGCCAGCGGGAGCGATGAGCATTTCGGGTCCGAGCGGCTGGAATGCGAACGCCGCCCTGTCCGTGCCGTACAGCGCCAGCGCTCAAGCGGGCGCAAAAATCTCGCCAAATGCCCTGGTCGAAACTGGCGCGTACACTGCAACCACCACCGTCGCCGGACAAACTTTCTCGAGTTCGTTCAACATCAACAAAACCAGCACCCTCGAGTTTCCAACCAATGTGAACCTGTCGGCGGTCAGTGCCTCGAGCTTGACCATTTCATGGTCGGCGGTGACGGGCGCCGACCGTTACTTGGTTGGTCTGAATCCCAAAGCTTTGGGGGAATGGAAAGACGTTCCCAAAAATCAAGCCTTAAGTGCGACCTTCAATGGCGCACCCGCACTGATGACTGGCACAATCTACCGCGCATTTGTGCAGGCTTCAAATTTAAACCCTGACCAACTTCCAAGCCAGTTCAACAGCGCCTTGCAATACGTTCCAGTCACGTTTTAAGAATTTTTTTGAAGCTCGAGATACTGTGATGAGCTGTGTCTCGGCAAACGAGAAGCTCGAGTTTTGAGGCTCGAGCTTCACCACAATTTAGGTTTTAGATTTTGCGGGAACGAATCTCTTCTATGGCTTGCGTGGCAACCATTGCAATGGTTCTGTCTTCATGAACCAAAGTGTGATCTTTTTGCAATTCAATTAAATCTGGGATTACAGATTCATCTGCGTAAATTCCTAGAGCAGTTATCGCATCGTATTTAACATAATACCACTCGTGATTTTTTGCCAAGTCTAGGATTTTTGGAACTGCTTCTTTGACGCCGCAGTTAGCCATTAGAAAACATGCTTGACGTTGAGAATCTATATTATTACTATCTAATAAATCCATAAGCTGAGTAGCAAACTCTGGTTGAAAATCCTCAATTATTCTGATGAAATAATATTCACACATTGATTTTTCAAATTCTACGTTTCCAATAAATTTTTTACCGAGGTCTGAAATATTCTCTTGGATGAATTGAAAAATAAGCTCTGGATGATATAAATTTATTTTTTCCGTGATCTTAAAGAAAGCTTCATGCTCTATATGGTTTTCAATAAAAATTCGAGAAAATAATTTTTCAATGTCTAAGATAGATAAATTAGATAGAATATAAGAGTTAATTTCTACTTTTATCCTTGCAGTTCTTTCTTCAGATAATCTATCTGATTCTATTGATTCTTGCTCTGTAAAAGACCAATCATTTGTAACTGGAAGGCTCTTTAGTATTCTCTCGAGATTTCCGAACAACATTACTCCATTTATTTCCGCAAGATTTTCGCTAATGATGTTTATTTCGCCAGAATCTTGAGTCTTATTGTCAAAGTGTATTCCTGTTTTTTGATCATCATTCATAATATGAATCCTTTAAAGTTGTGCTGGAAAGTTTTTGCCAACGGAGCTGTCTTCAAAAATAATACAGCGGTTGAGATTGAAATTCCCAGACCATCCTTAAAAATTGGACACTCGAGATTCCAGTTGTTAGGCTAAACCCATGACCCAAACCAATCCGTTTCTCGAGGTTGCATGAAACTCCAAACCCTGAAGCCCGTGGCATTCTTGGGTTCGGATGCCACCGCGACCATTCACAAGCTTTACCAACTCGAGCAGCGTTTTTTACCGCTGGAAGTGCCGTCGCACAGCAAGTTAGATCGGGTGATCGCGGGACTCGAGCCGCTGGGGTTTCTGGGCGCGATAGTGGTCGGCAACCCAAGCGTGGAGTTGAACGCGCTGGTCGAACGCAAAACCCACAGCGCCGAACGGGCGGGAGCCATCGATGCGGTCATCGTCTCGAGCGGCAGCCTCGGAACGAACACGCTCGAGGATTCGCTGGTCAGCACGCTCGAGACGGTGCGTTACCGTGGCGTGGGTGGACACTGCGTGGTGTTGGGAGGCGGGGCGGTGGCATTCGCCGCGACGCAACTCGCCCGGGTGGGTTTTAAAACCATGACTTTCGCTGCCCCAGACCGTCCCGCCGCCGAAAAACTGGCTCGAGCCGTGCCTGCTGGGGTCACAACGCGAGCGCTCACTTTTGAAGAACCCAGTTTATTAGATGCACTCGAGCGTGCCGATTTGCTGGTGCATTGCAGCCCCGACGTTCACTTGGACGCTCGGCATTTGCAACCGTATCACACACTGCTCGAAGCACATTCCGAAACCAGTTTGGCGGTCGGTTTGGAACGCGCCGGCGGCAACGTGATCGGTTTTAAACTCTCAAACGCGCATCATCTGGCGGCACAACTCGAGTTTGTGACCTCAATCAAATTCGATCCTGCCAGCCTGATGTGATTTAATCCTCGAGCAAACCTTTTAATTTGGCAAACGGGTTGCTCGAGTCTTGCACGCGGTCTTTGGGAATATTCGGGCATTCGGCGAGTTGTTTTTTTAAAACCGGCGTGTCGGCGGCAAGCACCGCGCAGGTGCCTGCGGGTACGGTGTTCAGGTTTGCGCCGCAACTGCTGCACAAACCCTTGCATTCTGGGCTGTGAACCACGGTCAGCGGCATTTCAAAACTGAACGCCTCGGCAAGAATGGCGCTCAACTCGAGGCTGGGATCGCCGAACATGATGCAATCCTCGCCGTCGTCGAGGGTTTGACGGGTGGCAGTCTTAAATTTGGCGCTGTAACGCAGCAAACTTTCCAACCTGGCTTCAATGGGCACGGGGGTTGGGGTCAGGCACCTCGAGCATTCCATTAGGGCGATGCCTTTGATCCAGCCGTGCAAGTAAAACTCGTCCGGTCCGACGTTGTTCACAGAGGCTCGCCACTGGGCGGGTTCGGCGAGGGCAATGGGCGTGATGCTGGGTTCTAAACCGTCGGGGTGTTCGGTCACGAGTTCGAGCTGGGCGACCAAACCGCTGCCGCTGACATCACCGCCGTCGCCATGCAAGATGCTGGCAAGATTTAAACTTGGGATTTCTGTTTGGATCATACGGTTTTATTCTAGCCCGAAAAGGGCGGACGAACATCCGCCACATGCACTATTTCGCCTCGAGCAGTTGCGCTTCCAGATTGGCGGCGGTCATCAGTGCCACGCCCAACGCGCCAGCATTGCCGCCCAAGTTCGAGGTTTTGATGGTGCTGCGCAAACCCAGTCGTTCGAGGTGAGCGCGGGTGGGTTGCACGATCAGGGTTTCGAGGTGCGGCAGTTCGCCGCGCATCACGATCAAATCGGGGTCGAGGGTGGCAGCCGCGCCCGAGAGTGCCAGCGCCAAGTGACGTACCACGTGCTCGAGAGCGGCGACGGCTTTGGGTTCATTGCGGTGTGCGGCTTCAAACACGTCGCGCATCCAGTCGGCGCGGGTAATGTCAAACTCGGCGGCGTCGCGCAAGCCCTCGTAAATCGAGAACGCCAGAGCGCCAAATCGTGGGTCATTGTTCTCGAGCGATTGCGTGTCGGGCGCGATCAATGCCAGTTCGCCCGCCATGCCGTGCCGTCCACGGTGAAGTTTGCCGTCCACAATGATTCCCGCACCAATGGCGGGTCCGAGCGTCACAAAAATCATGGTGCTCGAATTGACACCGTGACCGCATTTGAATTCGCCCCAGGCGGCGGCGTTGGCGTCATTCTCGAGTTGAATGGGTAGTTTGGTTTCTTGGGCAAGAAGGCTGCAAAGGCTGATGCTTTCAAAACCAAACACCCAAGATTGCCACAACACCCCGTCGGGTTGCACCACGCCAGGAACGCTCAAACCCAGAGCGCGAGCCTGGGGAAAACGTTTGGCAAGTGCAACCAGCCTTTCGATACGCTTGGTCATGCCGAGCCTCGAGAATGCACCAACGCCAAGGTCGTTGTGCGTCTCGAGCACCGTGCCGTAGAGGTCAAACAGCGTCGCGTGAAGGTACTCGCCGCCGAGGTCAATTGCCAGCACCGCGTTTTGTTCTGGAATCAAACGCACCAACCTTGGTCGCCGCCCCGTCGCTCCGCTGCGTTTGCCGTCCTCAACCACCAAACCTCGGGTTTTCAGGTCATCGACGGCGGTGCTGACCGCAGGCAGGCTTAAACCGGTGCTCAGGGCAATTTCTGGACGGGTGCTCGAGCCGTGTTCGCGCAATGCCTGGTAAACCCGCAAATGGCTGGGCGTTCGGTGTGATGGGGAGGAGGGGTTGTTTAGTTGTTGGTTTGGGGCTGTCATGGCATCCTTTGAAGGTTTTTTTGCTCGGTCTAATCAGGAAAAATCCGTGATTTTATTCAACTGGTACGCTTATTATAGCGTTTTTTGGATTTTTTAGAAGTGCAAGCTACAATCTCAATCCATTGGTGGGTGATTCTCAACATGCCATCAACCGAATTGCATATTGAACTTTTTGCCCTTGCAAATCTGGGCAGTCAAAATCTGTCACATCAAGAAACACCCCAAACGCTGACAATCGAGATTCAAGATTCGGGCACGGGGTTTACAGCAGAATCTATGACTCGAGCCTTTGAACGTTTTTACCGCAGCCCCGACCGAGGATGACATGGCGGCAGTGGGTTGGAACTTGCCATCTCAAGGTCGCTGGTTGAAGCGCACGGAGGCAGGATTGAACTGGTTAAAACGGAAGCTGGGGTGTGTGTGCAGGTGACGTTGATAATGCTGTCCCAACCCGCAGAAAAATGCGACTTTGAAGTTAGTACGTGTTAAAATTTGCGTGGTTGACGATTTAAAACAGCCTCTAGAATTTATCAGGGTCAGCGTTTTATTAAACCAAGTATTGTAAGTTTGTACATTATAAGCCTCTTTTGATTCTTGAATAAATGTACGCTTTAAACGAAATTGCTCCGTGCCACCCCCAAATCTTAGAGCGTGTTTATGAAGTCCATTTTGAAAAAAGTTCTCAAGGGTTTGATGTGGAAATGGCTCTAAGCTGCAAGCGATAAGCTCCAAGCCAAAAGCGCTGTTCCTTGGAGCTTGTAGCCCTGCTCGTGCGACACTTCATAAACACGCTCTTAGGAGTACGGAAATCTCAAAACTCGAGATGTGCCATCCGCACCTCAAAACCCAATCCTCTTGCCTCAACAAATCAACCATCTCTCGAGCCGCAAGTCTCGAGCCTGGGCAATTGAAACAACAATCCTTGACAAATTGGAATAATTACGTAAAATTGACGCAAACGCATACGTCAATATTTCGTAAACCCCAAACGCCTCAGCTTGGCATTCTGGATTGGAGGTAGAGTCTTTCGTGTCCACCGTCAAACAACTTGCCGCCAGCCTCGGCGTTTCCAACGCCACAATCTCCCGCGCCCTGAATGGCAAGCCAGGACTGGCAGAGGACTTGAGATCGAAGATTCTAAAAGAAGCCTCCAGACTCAACCTGCGCCGCTCGAGTGCCGCCCGTTCGCTCTCGACCGCCCAAACCGAACACGTGTGCTTCGCGGTCTATCACCTGCCCGGACCGCTCGCCAGCGACCCGTTTTACGCTGAAATTTTGATGGGCGTCGAACAAGAATTGCGTCAGGCTGGACTGCACACCATGCTCGAGGTGCTGGGCGAAGAGGAGATCAAGGACCCGGCGCGGTGGCGGATTGTGCGCGATCAACGGGTGGACGGCATTATCCTGAATGGTCCATTTGTACCCACGTCGTTTATCGTCAAACTGCACACGCTGGGAATCCCTGTGGTTCTGGTCGATAATTTCTCGAGCCACACGCCTGTGGATGCCGTGGTCTGCGATGATCGCGGCGGCGCTCGAGCGGTGGCGGAGCATGTGATTCAACTCGGGCATCGTCGCGCGGTGGTGATCGCCGGACCCAAAGATTGGTACAGCAATCAGGAACGTTGCGCGGGTTTCGTCGATGCTTTCGCCGATGCCGGACTCGAGCCACCACAGATTTTGCACAGCGCCGCGACCACTTTCGAGACGGGTCAAGAATTGATGGCTTTGGCACTGAAAACCAAGCCCACCGCAGTGCTCGCGGTCAACGACGCGATGGCGATGGGTGCATGTGCTTACGCTCGAGCATCGGGTCTGGAGATTCCCAAAGACCTTTCGATTACCGGTTTTGACGATGTTGAAATGTCCGCACGTTGGGTCACGCCGCTCACCACCGTCAGGGTTCAAAAACGCTATTTGGGACGCGCTGCCGCCCGACAATTTCTGGCGCGGTTGGCTGACCCCGCAGCCCCGCAACAACGCATCAATATTGCCACCACACTGATTGAACGTGGCTCGAGCGGCATTGTCCCAAATCAAAAAGTTCCAAACCTCAAAGCCAAAAAGTAAGTTCGGAGACTCACCATGACCGATATTGCAAGGCGATTCAACACCAACCCTGTCATCACGCCCGAACAGGTCGTGCCCAGCATTGCGGGCTTCGAGGTGAGTTGCGCCTTCAACCCTGGCGCGTTTGAATACCAGGGACGGATCGGTTTGGTCTTGCGGGTTGCCGAACGCCCAGTGCAAAACGAGACCACCGTCAGCACACCAGTCTTAGACGAACACGGCTCACTTTCGATTCTCGAGTTTCGCCGCGATGACCCCAAGCTCACTACTGGCGACCCACGCGGCTTTACATACGACGGGCGCGATTACCTTACGACCTTGTCGCATTTGCGGCTCGCCTGGAGCGACGACGGCGAACACTTTGAGGTGCAAGCCGAACCTTGCGGGGTTGGACTCGGCACGCTCGAGACTTTTGGGCTTGAGGACGCTCGAGTGACCCAAATCGACGGACGTTATTACTTAACTTACACGGCAGTCTCGAGCAATGGTTTTGGCGTTGGAATGCGCAGCACCACCGACTGGAAAACCTTCACGCATCACGGCATGGTGATTCCACCCGCCAACAAAGACTGTGCGCTGTTCCCCGAAAAAATCGGTGGCTACCATTACATGCTGCATCGACCCACCGGCGGCGGGCTTGGGGGCAACATGATCTGGCTCGCCCGTTCACCCGATCTCCAGCATTGGGGAGCGCACCAGTGCATCGCCAAACCTCGAGCGCAAAGTTGGGACGAAACCCGCATTGGCGCGGGTGCAGCCCCGATTCGCACCGAGGCGGGCTGGCTCGAGGTCTATCACGGTGCGGACCGCCATCACCGCTATTGTTTGGGCGCATTGTTGCTGGACATCAATGACCCGAGCATTGTGCTCGCCCGCAGTGTGCAACCGATCATGGAACCAAGCGCCGAATACGAACTGAAAGGTTTTTTTGGCAACGTCGTCTTCAACAACGGCAACATTGTGCGCGGCGACGAGTTGATTGTTTATTACGGTGCAGCCGATAGCGTCTCCTGCGGTGCAAGATTCTCGATTCAAGAAATCCTCAAAACCCTCTCCTGACCAACCCTTTTACAGCTCGCCAGCTCGGAGAAGATCAAGACTCCGACTCGAGAATTGTCGTCTCAAAATATGGAAAGGAGCCTTCATTTGCACAACAGTAAAAGCCATGCTCGAGCTTCAGCTAACAGGCGTTTAATGGCAGTCAACACCCAACTCAATTCAGGAGGAACGATATGAACATCAAGAAAAGTCTGGTTTTACTCGCCGCGTTCGGTTGTGTCGGCACACTGATGGTCACAGGTTTGGCGCAACAAAGTCCCGCCAAAGTCACGGTGGCGTTCGATGCCAACTGGCGCAATGCCCTCGAGCCACTGATTACCGAGTTCAACACCTCGAGCAAGACCGCCCAGATTGAAGTGCTCTGGGGTGGCGACCAAGCCAAGCTGATTGCCGCCCAACGCGCTCCAGACATCATCGGCACGGGCGATCTGTACGTCGAGACGCAAAAAGATTTGCTGACCGACCTGACGCCGCTGGTCGCCAAATCCTCGAGCGACCTGAACTATTCGGATTTCTTTCCACAAATGCTCGCGCCACTCAAGTTCAAAGGCAAGCTGCTGGCGCTGCCATTTCGGTTCAACGTCGGTTTGTTGTACTACAACAAAGACCTCTTTGACGCGGCGAGCCTGAAGTACCCGACCAAAACCTGGATGCAAAAAGATTACCTGGCGGCGGCGCAAAAGCTGACCAAAGCCGACAACGGACGCGCCACCCAGTGGGGCGCGAGCACCACCCTGGGCTGGTGGGGCGAGTGGCTCATTCATGTCCGGCAATCGGGCGGCGACATCATGAAAGGCGATACCGTCACGCTCAACACCCCCCAAGCCATCGCCGGACTGCAATTTTTCTTTGACAAAACCACCGCTGGCAAATACAAGATCGCCCCAGGACCCAAAGACGACAACCTCGGTGGTTTCGCAGGCGGCAAGACCGGCATGGAATACGGCGGACATACCGGAACCTGGCCAGGCTTGAACGCCGTCAAAACCCTCAACTGGGATATCCAAGTCTTGCCGCGCGGTTCCAAGCAACAAAAAGGCGCGGAATTCGCACTCGAGGGTTATGGCGTCTCGAGCAGCAGCAAAAATCCAGAAGCCGCCTGGGAAGCCCTGAAATTCATCACGGGGCGCAAATTCGTCAACGAAGCCTTCACCAAGCTCGGTTTGCCGCCCAGCCGCCGTTCGGTCATGGACGACGCCCTGGCAGTCACGCGCGAAAAACGCAACAGCCCAAAAAACCTCGAGGCACTGTTTGACGGCATCAAAACCGGCATGACCCTGCCGCACAACAAAGACTTCGTGAACATGGCAATTCAGGTCGTGCAACCCGAAATTGACAAGATGCTCGAGGGCAAGCAGTCGCCCGAAGATACCGCAAGAATTGCCGCCGAAAAAGCCACCAAGTACCTGGCGAGCGTGAAGTAAGACTCGAGAAACGAAGACCTCAACCATCCTATCTCGCACGCAATTTGGCAAAATCTAACGCCCTTAAAGCCCTCACCCGACGCTTCTTGATCCCAAAACGCACCTGCGGGCGGGATCGTTCCGCGCCACCCTCTCCCAACATCGGGAGAGGGTTCTAGAAAGCAATTTTCGTTTGATTACCGTTTCTCGAGAAACCTTGCCGTTACTCGAGATAGAACCGAAACTCCCTTCTCTCCTCGGAGAGAAGGGTCGGGGATGAGAGGGAAACACACCCGCTGATTTTCACAGCCAGACCCGAAAGGCATTCATGGCTTCTCGAGCACAACAATCCGCACCAACCGCCAAAGTCTCGATCAGCAAATCGAGGCGTGAAACGCTGAACTTTTTTCTGTTTACGGGTTTGGCGGTCTTTGGATTTTTGTTGTTTTACCTGTACCCAATCGCCCGAACGGTGTATTTGAGTTTTACAAATCTAAAAGTCACCAGCCCCATTTTTGAAGGGGTCGGTTTTGAAAATTACCAGCACGTTTTGTTTGACGACGACATTTTTCGTCTCGCCATGAGCAACACCTTCAAGTACGCCGTGGTGGTTGGTGTCATGAAGATTGTTCTGGCGCTCGGCACGGCAATGCTGCTGAACACCGGTCTTAAATTCATGGGGTTTTTTCGCTCAATCTTCTTCTTGCCCTTCATCATTCCCGCCTTCGCTGTGGCGTATGTCTTTCGGTTTTTCTTTCATCCCGCCAACGGTCTGGTGAACGGCTTGCTGGCACAAATCGGGATTCAAGGTCCCGGCTGGTACGCCGACTCGAGCACCGCATTGCAAACCCTGATGATCGCCAGTTTGTGGAGTTTTGGCGTGCCGATGCTGATTTTTTTGGCGGCACTGCAAGACGTGCCCAAGGAACTGTACGAGGTCGCCGAACTCGAGGGGGCAACGCCGTGGGCGAAGTTCAGGCACATCACCTTCCCGACCATCTCGCCCGTGTTTTTGTTCAATGCCACATTGATCACGATTGATGCCTTAAAGAGTTTTGACCTGGCATTTTTGATGGGTCAAGGCTCTGGTTATCCAGCAAATTCCACTTTGCTCTATTCGGTTTATCTGTTCTCGCAGGCGTTCACCTCGCCGTACCGATTGGGGTACGCCTCGGCAATCGCACTGATCTTCTTTGCGCTGTTGATGCTGCTCACGGGCATCAATTTCTTGCTCGGCAAACTGTATGTCAGGACGGAAAATTAAGATGCGTACCCGCTCGAGCGCCGTCAATGCCGCACTGTATGTGATGCTGATCTTCAGCTCCCTGCTGCTGATGCTGCCCTTAATCACGCTGTTTTTGACCTCGTTCAAGAGTCTCGAGGAATCCGTGGGACCCTTCAAATGGATTCCTGCGCAGTTCAATTTCAAAAATTACGAAGAAGTTTTTAAACTGCGCGATTTTAATTATTTCAATTACCTGGGCAATACCCTGCTGATTTTTGCACTCAAGACGACTGGAACCTTGCTGTCTTGCACCTTGGCGGCGTATGGTTTTGTGCGTTTTAACGTTCGCTTCAAAGGCATTATCTTTGCCTTCATGCTGACCGTCATCATGCTGCCTGGCGAGTTGCTCACCATTCCGATGTACGAGGTTTACCTCAAATTTGGTTGGTACGACACCTATTATCCATTGTTTGTGGCGACCTATTTTGGCACGGATGTCTTTATGATTTTTTTCTTCAGGCAGTTTTTTCTCGGCATTCCCAAAGAACTTTTCGAGGCGGCACAGATCGACGGCGCCAGCGAATTTCAGATGTACGGCAAAATCATGCTGCCACTCAGCCGCCCCGCCATCGTGACCTGCATCTTGCTGTACTTCACTGGCACCTACAACGAACTGTATGCGCCACTTCTGTACATCTCGAGTCAGCAAAAATACATGATGTCCCAGGGTTTACGCGCCATCGAGGGTTTGTTCAACACCACAGGCTCGAGGGATTATGTGGTGCCCTGGAATCTGGTTTCGGCGGCGACGGTCTTGTCGCTCATTCCGGTTTTGATTTTGTTTTTTATTGCGCAAAAGCAATTCATGGAAAGCGTGTCGCGCAGCGGCATCAAAGGATAAATCATGACTCGAGTTTGGTTGATGACATTGATTGGGTTTTCAGGAACGCTGCTTTCAAGCTCGAGTTCGCAAACCACCAACACTGCATCCACAAGTGCTGCGCAAATCAAGCTCGAGGTGATCGAAAAAATGCCGCGAATGCCTGAACCGTTCATCATGCGCGATTGGAAGACCGTGGCAAAGGATCAGGACGCGGTGTTATTCGATTTTAACGCTAAAGGTGAGAATTTACCCGCCATCTGGTGGGACAAAACGCGTCACAATTACGATCAAGACATTTTCGCGCTGCCCGCGTACTTGGGCGACTCGAGGCAAAATGCCCGCAATCCCGAAAACCACGAGGCGATCACCAACATCGGCGCGGTCTTGGGGGCAAGTCTGGTCGGGATCGATAAGAGCCATCAGGATGGGCAAAATTACGTCAAGCAACTGCTCAACTATCACAACCGCGACAATGGGCTGAACGTTGTCATGAACCGCACCCGTGCAGAGAACAGCTCCTTTTGGTACGACCTGTTTCCGAACATTGCTTTTGCCGCCGTCTCGAGTTTGTACCCCAAAGAATCGACGCTCGAGACCATCATGAAAACCTCGGCGGACCGTTGGGGCGAGGCGATTCGGGTGATGGCTGCGGCAAATAAAATCCCAAATTTCGAGATCACCTATTTTGACCTCAAAACCATGCAGCCTATGGACAACCGTCAATGGTTTGAACCCGACGGCGCGGCGGGTTTGGTCTGGCTCGAGTACGCCGCCTACAAGCGCTTTGGCGACCCCAAATACCTCGAGAATGCCCAGATTTGTATGCGTTACCTCGAGTCATTGCCGCGCAGCAAAAGCCCGTTTTATGAACTGCTGCTCTCGTATGGCACGCTCAGCGTTGCCCGCATGAACGCCGAACTTGGAGCACATTACGACCTCGAGAAGATGATGTACTGGATTTTTGACGGTGATTCTTTCGCCAGGGGAGACTGGGCGGTGCTCGGGGCGCGTTGGGGCGATCAGGATGTTTACGGCTTGCACGGCAGTTTCTCGGATTTTGGCGGTTACGCCTTTGCCTTTAACAGTTTCAATCTGGCGGGTTCGCTCGCACCGATCCCACGTTACGAGCCGCGCTATGCCGCCGCCATCGGACGCTGGCTTTTGAACCTCGCCAACAGCGCAAGGTTGTTCTATCCAAAATACCTGAACGACGACAACCAGATTCAACCCGAATACAAAGGCGCTTACCGCGACGCGCTGGCTTACGAGGGTTTGCGCAAAAAATGGGGCATCGCCGCGCCTTACGGGGTTGGCGACGCACGGCGTTTCGGCTGGGCGGCAACCGATTTTGGTTTGTACGGCTCGGTTTATTCGGGTTTGCTGGGCGCGATCATCAACACCACCAACGACCCGTACATTCTCGAGATCGATCTTTTGAAAACCGATTACTTTCACGATGCGGCGTACCCAACTTTTTTGTATTACAACCCGCATACCGAATCTCGAGTCGTCAAACTCGAGCTGGGGAAAGCGCCAGTCAACCTTTACGACAGCGTGACCCATACGGTTCTTGCCCAAAATGTCAGCGGTACATTCAGTCTCAAGCTTCCAGCCGACAGCGCCCGCGTGATTGCCAGAACACCTGTTCAAAAGCTCGAGCTTAAAGATGGTAAAACTTGGGTTGGAAACGTGGTTGTGGATTATCACGGACAGTAAATTTAGACTTCAATGCTTGCCTCATAGATGCTCGAGTCAGATCACGAGTGTCACTGCATGGTTGAAGATCATTGCTGTTGCACCACAATCTTGCGTGGACCATTGCCAACCGGAATTGTCGCCGTGACCTTTTTGGTCTTGAGGTTAACCACCGAAACCGTATTGGCGGCTTCGTTGGTGACAAACGCAGTTTGGCTATCACCCGAAACGGCAACCCAATGCGGGGTCTTGCCAACACCGATGCTCGAGGTGATCTTGTTGGTCAGCGGATCGACCAGGTTCAGTGCGTTTGTGCCTTGCACCACGACCAAACCGTCTTCGTTGTTTGGGGTGAAAATCAACAGGTGCGGAGATTCACCCGTCGCAATTTGCCCTGAAACCTTGCTCAAAGCAACATCAAAGATTCCGACGGCATTCGCCCCAGCTTGTGTGAAATAAACGCGTTGCCCGTCTTGGCTGAAGGTCACATCTCGAGGGGCTTTCTCGAGCGGGGTGGTTGTGGTAATGCTGTTTTGGGTTAGGTCAAGCGTGATTAAGCCAAAATGCCCAGGGTCTTGGCTTGCGACCACGGCGGTGTTGCCGTCGGGATTGATGGCAATCGTATGCGGTTTGTGGACGGCAATGCTGCCGATCACGGCGTTTGTTTTGGTGTCCACCACGGCGACCTTATCCGCACCGTTGACCGCCACCAGCAAGCGCGTTCCATCTCGAGTCAGTGCCAAACCGTGTGGAGCAGAACCAACCTCAATGTTTTGGCTGATCTTGTCGCTGGCGGTGTCAATCACGCTGACCACGCTCGAACCTTCGTTTGAGACGTAAACAAATTTGCCATCCGGTGAGATTTCCATGCCGTGAGGTCCTTTGGGAATGGGAATGCTGCTGATCATTTTGTTGCTGCCCGTGTCAATCACACCAACCGCGTTGTCTTTGAACAATCCAACATAAGCTTTTGGCGCAGCACCAGCCGCGCTCGAGTGATTCAATTGCCCCATTGCGATCAGTGAGGTTGTCAACAACGTTCCAAATACCAGAAATGTCTTTTTCATTTTAAGTTCTCCTTGTGGTGTCGCTCGGGATTACTTGTCTTCCAGCAATGCGCTGGCAATAACCGCGCCGTTTTTGACCTCGAGTTTGACGGCTTGAAGTGGTCGTTCGGCTGGACCTTGAATCACGCTGCCATCGAAGGCGTAAACGCTGCCATGACAAGGGCAGGTCATCTGATGCGTCTCGTCGGGCAGTGCGGGTGTGCAACCCAGGTGTGTGCAAATACGGGTAAACGCTGTGAGGTAGACGATTTGCGTTTTGCCAGCTTTGTCTTTGGGGCTTGTCCTGAGAACGCGTTTGGATTTTGTGCCCGTTGGCTTTGGTAAACGCACCAGCAAACATGGCTTGTCTGCAAAGCTAAATTCTTTTGTGCTGAACTCTTGATCCAGCATCTCGAGGTCGGTGATCTTAACAGGATTTGCCTGTGCCGCCCTGGAAACGCCCTGATTCAACACCAGCCCAACACCGCCAACGGCAAGTGCCTTGACCAAACTTCTGCGGTCTGTCATTGGATTCATTGAGACTCCTTTCTGCACGCCCGATCTTGGTGTACTCGGTCAGGCTAGTCTCGAGCCACGATCAGCAACACCCGCAAAGGTGGGTGCTTGACCCCTTACTTTCGTGGGGTAGCAATCAAGCACAAAAAGCCGATAATGGTTTAACTCGAGGTGCAAGTGAAAACCTGGCAATCAACCTGGAATCGATTGAGCCTGGCTTGGAAGTTCAGCCTGGCAAGCTTGCTGGTGCTGGTGCTGACCGCGCTGGTCGTGGGTTGGTGGGTCGCGCGTGAAATCCGCGAGGGCGTCGTTCATCGCCTGGCTGCCGATGCCGCCTTGACCGTCTCGAGTGTGCTTCAACCGCAACTCCAGGGTTTCTCGAGCGATAAAGCCCTATCAACAGAACGTATTGCGGCGCTTGAGGCGGTGTTGCGTCAAATGCCACTTGGAGATCAAATCGTGTCATTGAAACTCTGGGGGACGGGGCAGCACGTGATTTACAGCACCGAGCCTTTCGATCCAACTCGAGCCTTGCCCAAAGAGAGCGAACTTGACCAAGCTTGGACTGGAGCACTTTACGCACGCTATGGACGCTCGAGCCATCATCTTGGCAATGCCTCAGAATTTGTGGTGTACACGCCATTGCGTGTTCCAGGTTCGGAACAAATTGTGGCAATTGCCGAGTTTTCACTCAAGACCAACGATCTCGAGCAAGCCTTGTTTTCGGCACAATTGCGCAGTTGGTTGATCGTTGGCATCGCCATGCTTGGCGCGTATTTGTTGTTGGTTGGTTTGGTCAAACGCGGCAGTGACACAATTAACCGCCAAGGTCATGCTTTGCTCAGCGAAGCTCTCAAAAACGAGGTCTTGCGCGAACGGATTCAACGCGCCGCCAGCCGCACGGTTGCGCTCAATGAGCGCTTCTTGCACCGCATCAGTGCCGAATTGCACGACGGTCCAACCCAGGAACTCACCTTCGCGCTGCTCAAGCTCGACAGCCTGGCACACCACCCCAACGAAGCCGCCGATTTTGTGGTGCTCGAGGCAGCGCTGGACAAAGCCATGCGTGAAACTCGAGCCATTGCCACGGGCTTGCGCTTGCCCGACCTCGAGCCGCTGAGCTTGCAAGAGGTGCTTGACCGTGCCGTGCGTGACCACAAACGCCGCACCGAAAGCGAGGTCAGCGTTTGTGTTGAACCTTTGCTCGAGCCTGTGCCACTAACCGTGAAAATCACAGCGTTTCGGGTGATTCAAGAATCGCTGACCAATGCCTTCAGACACGGTGGCGGCATCAACCAACGTGTAAGCCTCAAATCCAGTGACAGTTGGCTGGTGCTCGAGGTTGCCGATGACGGATCAGGTTTTGCCTGCCCAGACCAAGCCATCTCGAGCGAACATTTGGGTTTGGCTGGAATGCGCGAACGCATCGAAAGCATCGGCGGTGGCTTCGAGGTCATCAGCACACCAGGGCAAGGCACGCGCATCCTCGCCCACCTGCCCTTGCGACTCGAGTACAGCGATGACTGAACTCATTCGCGTGATCGTGGTGGACGACCACCCCCTGGTGCGCGATGGTGTGGTGGCGGCACTCGAGCCAGAAAACGATATTGCCGTTGTCGGTCAGGGCGCAACAGCCGCCGATGCCGTGCAACTTGCCCAGGATTTGCTGCCCAACCTGATCTTGCTCGACATCGCCATGCCAGGCGGTGGACTGAGTGCCGTGCGTGCCATCGCTGAAACTTGCCCAGTCTCGAGGATGGTGATGCTGACCTCTTCGGAGGAGGAGGCACACGTGCTTGCCGCATTGCGGGCGGGCGCTCGAGGCTACGTGGTCAAGGGCGTGACTGGGCGTGAATTGCGTGGCATCGTGCGAGCTGTCCATCGCGGCGAGGTCTGTGTCTCGCCCAGTTTGGCGGCGGATGTGCTCTCGGAAATGGCTTCGGCATCCAGCAATCCAAGCGCCAGTCTGCT
>CAXTTL010000020.1:0-34595 GCA_964247135.1 uncultured Deinococcales bacterium
GTGGCTACTGCGCACTTTTGCCGGCCGCTCCCGGCTGCAAGAACAATGCCGCAAGCTCGGGCGGCGGTGGGCCAAATGCGATACCCGTGCTGATGGTGGTGACGTTCGGAATCACGACGCTGCCGAAACTCGAGTTGATCTCGTGAATGTTGAGGGTGTGAAAGGTCATGAAGAGCAAGAACATGCCCAGCATCAAAAACGCATCGCCAATACGGTTGACGATGAAGGCTTTACGCGCCGCGTCCGAATTATTGCGGTCGGTGTACCAAAAACCAATCAGCAGGTACGAGGCGACACCGACGCCCTCCCAACCGATAAACAAAACAGGATACGAATCGGCAAGCACCAAAATCAGCATCATGCCAATAAAAAAATTGAGGTACGCGAAAAACCTCGAGAATCCCTTGTCAGCGTGCATGTAACCAATGGCAAAGACATGAATCAAAAATCCAATGCCCGTGATAATCAGGGTCATGATGCTCGAGAGGTGATCGAGCGCGAAACCGAATTGCAAGGGCTTGCTGACGAGTTGCCCTTTCTCGAGCACCCAGATTGGCAAGAAATCCCAACGCAAGGTGTCAAGCAAAGGTTCTTTCATTGGTGAAACTTGCACAAAACCAATGACCGCCAGCACGAACGACAAGAACACCAAGCTCGAGGCAATAATCCCTGGCATGGATTCTTTCATGTTCTTGCCCCAGACGATCAGCACAAACCAGCCCAGCAATGGCAGCACGGGCATGAAAGCGAAAAGATTATGATTTAAGAAGTCCACAATTATCCTTTAAGGCTCGAGAGCACATCCACGTTGGTGGTTGGACGCTTCTTGAAGATCGCCACGATGATTCCCAAACCAATCGCAACCTCAGCGGCGGCAAGGGTCAAAATAATAAACACGGCACTTTGCGCGACCAGATCACCCCAAGCTCGAGAGAACGCGACCAGCGCGAGGTTCGCGGCGTTCAGCATCAACTCGACACACAAGAACATCTGAATCGCAGAGCGGCGCGTGAGAAAACCAACCGCGCCAATTGAAAATAAAATCGCGGCGAGCGCAATGTAATACTGCGTTTCGACCATGTTAAGCCACCACCTTTGCAGGATTGACACTCGAGATTTCGTCGGCATAAGCATTGTCGGTGGCGTGTTCGGTTGGTGTCTCGAGTTCTTCATTGTGCGCGGGTTGACGATGCACCAATGACACCGCCCCGATTGCCGCAATCAAGAGCAGAATACTAACGACTTCAAACGGCAGCAAGAACTTGGTGAACAAAACCTCACCAATTGCGCCAGGTGTGCCACCCTGAAGGGCTGCGGTTGCCGTCTCGAGGTTCTTCGGGGCTTTAAATTGAAACGCCGTGAACGCGAGTGCGCCTGCCAACACCAGACCGCCCGCAATCGCCACGGGTTGAACCCAAGGCAATGGGTCAGCGTCCGACATTTGCGATTCGTTGAGAAGCATAATCACAAACAAGAACAACACCATGATCGCACCCGCGTAGACCATCACCTGCACCGACGCGAGAAACTGCGCGTGCAAAGTCACGTACATCATCGCCAGCGTCAACAGCGTACCGACCAACGACAACGCCGAGTAAATGCCGCTCTTGAACGTGATCGTGCCAATCGCGCCAGCAATCGCCAGCACTGCCAAAATCACAAAAATCACCATCAGCGTTTCACCTCATTTAAAGGCTCGAGGTTTGGCTTCACGCCCACACCAGACCCAGGAATGGTGGATACGCTGCTCGAGCGATTCTTGTTCGCATTGATGGCTTCCTCGACCTCACGGCGCGGTGTGACCACAAAACCGCGTTTGACAGGCTTGGTTTTCTTGGCGGCTTCGCGGCGTTGCGGTTTGCTGCCCTCGACCCCCACGATCATGTCCTCTTTGCCGTACACCATGTCCCTGGTCTTGTAATCCGCCATTTCAAACTCGTTGCCCAAAATGACCGCACCCGTCGGGCAAGCCTCTTCGCACATGCCGCAAAAAATGCAGCGCAACATGTTGATCTCGTAGACGCTCGCGTGACGTTCACCCGCGCTGACCGTGTTGGTGGGCGTGTTTTCCGCCGCCTCAACGTAAATCGCGTAAGCGGGACACGCCGCCGCACAAAGCGAACAACCAATGCACTTCTCGAGTCCGTTCGCATGACGCGTGAGGATGTGCCGACCACGGTAACGCGGTTGCAATCGGGCTGGCGTTTCGGGGTAGGACACCGTGACAGGCTTGGTGAAAAGCTTGCCCAGTGTGACCCCCATTCCTTTGGCTATCTCGAGAACACCCATTATGAAGAACCTCCAGTGGTTAGAACGTTGCGAAAAAAATAATTAAACATCTCATTTATCCTTCTACATTTGCCGATAATTGCTTTCTGTCACATCTTAAGCAGCATTCGATTTTGTAATTGACAACACGCGATTACGCGTCGAAAAACACACGTCAAAATTCTTCAAAAAGTCATCGTGTCCTAAAATAACTCGAGCACGATCATGAACAAGCCAACAAAATTCCATCTCAAGTGGATCAAATTCACGAATCTTCAACAGTAATTTTACTTTTTTTGAAGCTCCAGCAACACTACCGCCAATTTCTGGACCATCCAATGCTGAGTCCCAATCCAAACCAAGTTGTAAACCAATCGAATGAGGTAAAACATTCACTGAAGCGCCAGAATCAACCAATGCCAAAAGTTCGTGTTTTAGCCCTAAACGCACCCAAACCATCGGCATATACGAATCGTCACTCATTTGACGGTAGGGGGCAACAAAGGTTTTCACGGACGCAAAGCTTCCTCTTCTTCTGGCGTTAACATCACTGGTTCTGGCAAATCTTCACGCAAATCCATATAAATCACGCGATTTGGTTGCAGATGCCGAATGGCTTCTTGCTCGAGAAGCGCTTCTTTCAAAAGCAAAAACTCGTTATCAGGAAGTTGTTGAACCGTTTCAATCAATTGCGCGACACTCATAACGCACCTCCAAACCCTATTCTACTCAATCCCCAGCCACCGCTCGAGTTTTCACATCGACCTTCTGCCAATCTCGAGAACCCGAAAACACCACCATTGCAATCACGACAACCACGCTAAAAAGACCCAAGTACCAGAGACTCGAGTTTGGAAGAAAAGCTTTGTACGCGGCGGTTGCCAGTGTGTTCACGAGCGCAACAGGGAACAAGAATTTCCAACCGAATTGCTGCAACTTGTCGTACCTCATGCGGGGCAGCGTGGCGCGAACCCAGATAAAAATAAATAACCACAAGGCAATTTTGGCGAACAACCAGATAAACGGAATGTTCGCAATGGTTTCACCCAAGAACGCAGGTCCTTTGAAACCACCCATGAACAAGGTGCTAATGACCGCGCTGGCGGTAATCATGTTCACGTACTCCGCCATTTGAAACAACGCCCATTTGATGCTCGAGTATTCGGTCAAGTACCCTGCGACCAATTCTTGTTCGGCTTCGGGAAGATCAAACGGTGTGCGGTTGGTTTCGGCGAAGCTCGAGATGACAAAAGTCACGAATGCCACGCCTTGAAACAAAATCAGGATGCCGTGATCGGCTTGCCAGTTGACAATGCCGACAAGGTTCATTGTGCCTGTCAGCATCAAAAGCCCAAGCACGCTAAGTCCCTGCCCAAGTTCGTAAGAAATGATTTGAGCGCTCGAGCGTAAACCACCAAAAAGCGGGTATTTGCTGCCCGAAGACCAACCCGCCAGGAAAATCCCGTAAACGCCCATGCTGGTGGTTGCCAGAATGAACAGCAAACCAATGTCGAGGTTAAAAACCCAAGGGTCTTGCCCGAAAAATGATCCTTTTGGTCCGGCTGGAATTGCGCCGAATGCCGAAAGTGCCATTGTTATGGCGATAAACGGCGCAAGCCAGAAGATGATTTTATCGGCGGCGGTGACGACCAAATCTTCTTTGAAAATGGATTTGATGGCGTCGGCAATGGGTTGTGCCAAACCGAGTGGACCCACTCGGTTTGGACCAGAACGAATCTGGAATCGTGCCAACAAACGACGTTCGATTAAGGTCATGTAAGCGAACGTGGTCAGTAAACCCAGCACAACCAGGACGGCTTTTAATAAGGTATAAAGTATCTCAGGAAGCATTTATTTTTCTCCTTTATGACCATTCATAATTTGGATTGCATCAATGCAGAATACATTTGTTGCGTCACTTTGTAACGTTCTTCGCCGGTTCTTCGGTTCACAATAATGGTAAATGAGGCAACGCGATCAAGTTGTGCTTCTCGAGCGAATGACGTGTGCTCAAAATCAAAACGTACACCTGGCAGTACACTTTCGACAATCGGAGCTTTGATAACTGCAAGACTCATACCTGCTTCATCCTCGAGATTGATCGAAAGACTGGCAGTTTTGATATCAATATCACTTCCATTGACCACTACAAAAACATGGGCTTCATCGCGTGATTTTGTATAAACAGAAGTGTTAAAAAATGATTCCCGATTTCCATTTGCAACAAGTCCTCCAAAAATACCGCAAAAAATAGCAGCTTGTCCTGGCGCAGATTGAAATCGAATTGAGTGCCCATTTGAGGAAAGTGGAATTCCTCCAACCGTTGTACCCAAATCGGATTGTGCAAACAAATCCATCTTGGTATTACAAGCACTTTTTATTGTCGCATTTGATGGCGCAAAAATAGCTCTAGCCCAACTTTCACCCGTACCAGCACCAGGGGCACAAGCAGCTAACGATAAAAGCAGAACACCCATTCCAATGAAGTTCTTCATCACTGCTCACTCCCAACAGCCGAATTCAGAACCGCACCCTCTCGAGTTATCAAACCATGCTCGAGTTGAACCAGATTTTTTTGAGGGTTCTTGCTGGTGAGGGTTAAATCCGAAGTGTCTCGAGGGTTGGTTGTTAAAGCTGGGTATAAATCTTGGGTGACCTTATATTTTTCTTCAACACCTTTGCGGGTCAAAACAATGGTGAAGGACATGGTTTTATCGAGGTTGACTTTGTCAGCATCACTCACGGTATCAAACTGAAACCAAACTTTGTTGGCTTCGGATTCGACATCTGAGGCTTGCATTTGCGCGAACTCGAGTCCTTTTTCATCCTCGAGCGAAAGCAGCAGTTTGACATCGGCTGGCACAAGTCCTTCGTTCGTCACCAAAATTTGCGTTGAAAAAATTGGGAATGTATCTGGTCGTCGTTGCACCAGAAGTCCTATCGAATTGCAAAAAAAGTAGGTTTTGCCAAGGCTTGACCACAAACTTAATTCGCCAGTTGGTGGTTGAAAATGAACATCCACTTTTTCGTTGAGACCCCGCTGTGAAATGCCGTAATACGCGCCGCTCGTGCAAGCTTTTTCGTGGGCGGCTTTGTCGGGGGCAAACATGACACGCGCCCAAGATTGAGCGCCAGGTAGCGTTGACGCACAACTCGAGAAGAGTGTTGCCAGGGCAAGGATTGGAACCAGTTTTTTCATCAATCGTCACCGCTTGCTGCCATCGCCACTTTCAGCACGGCACTCGAGCCAACCACATCCCCCTCGAGCGCGGGAAGGTTTGGGATACTGGCAGTTGCGGAGACTCGAGCGATCACAATGCGGTTTCGTCCGTTGACATTCACCTCGAGTTTTTCATTGTCGCGCACGCCAAATTTGCTGGCATCGTTGCTCGAGAGCATCAGGTTATCAAGCCCGATGGATTCCCGAACCCTGGCGCTGCCCATCAGCATTTTTTCTTGCCACATGCGCGGGGTCAGCAGCACATCTCCTCCACCGAGGCGCAAGGTTGCGGCAGCTTTGACAGCGGGTTTCTTGCTTGGGAAAACACCCTCGAGTGGAATGTTTTCAAAATCCAGTCCAAATCGGGTGTTCAGTTCGCGTTGGGCGCTGCGCGTTCCACGAATCTCGAGTTTAACATCGAGCGCATCTGCCAGTGCTGAAATTGCTCCGATCAAATCCATACTTTCGCCACCGTTGACGGCAGCCTGTTGCACTGGCAGGAAACGTCCCTCGAGATTGACCGTTGTACCACGTTTTTCAAAGTTGCTGGATTGTGGCAGCACGACATCGGCTTTCAGGGCTGCGCCCGTAAGTTGCGTGGTATGAACCACCAGAAACTCGAGGTCTTTAGGACGTTCTGCTGCAAAACCTGAGATGAAGGCGGTTTTCAAACCTTCAAATTGCCCATACGTCCGTCCGTTTTGCCCCGGAGTTAAATTCAAAAACTCGAGTCCCGCGCCGTTTGCCGCCGCCGGAATCGGTAGGATTTTCGCGCCAAGTTTTGCCGCCGCAGCCAGAACGCTTGCCGCGTCGCTCGAGAGGGCGAACGAACCGAGCACAATCACAGGGTTTTTCGCGCCAGCCAAAAGTTTTGCGGCGCTCGAGATGGCGGGAGTGGTTTCAGTGTTCGAGTTTGACTTGCTTGCCAGCAGTTGCTTTAGAAGCTCGAGTTCACCACCGACAGCGTACACGTCGCTGATGCCAGCATGTTCCATTTGCTTCACGCGAATTGGGGCGAACACCGCCAGCTTGTTGCGCTTGCGGTCCATGCGTTCTTTCAAACGCAAATCTGCCAGTGCCGTGCCGTGGTTGTACTTCAGGTCGCTGACGACACCCTTCAGCATTTCCTCGATTCGCAAGTACGTCGTGCCAGATTCCTCGTACAAATCCGCACCGATCACAATCACCGCATCGGCTCGCGCCACCTCGTCCAAGGTTGGGCGGTTAAAGCTCGAGAGTGCCGCGTTCAAACGCGGGAAGTGATCGACATTGATTGTGCCGAGTGCCGCTGCGAATTTCTCGAGTGCCACACCTTCCTCGAGCGTGATGTCCGCGTTCGAGTACACCCCAAGTTTTGACTTGTCGGTGCTGCTAAGTCCAGCTTTGATCGCCGCGACTGCCTCATCCCAGCTTGCAGGCTCGAGCTTGCCATTCTTGCGAACGAGCGGTGTTTTCAGTCTCGAGTCGGCATCCACCCACTCGTGACCATAACGCGTTGCATCGTTGATCCAGATTTCGTTGACGCTCGAGTTGTTGCCTGCCCGAATCCGTTCGATGCGTCCCGTTCTTGCGTCCACCCAGATACTCGCGCCGTCGGCATTGTTCATGGCGGTGGTTTGCGTGCGGTCGTATTCCCAGTTGCGACCCTTGAAACGCGCCACGTTGTCCAGGAGCGCACCCACAGGGCAGATATCGCCAATGTTGCCGCTAAAATTGCCAAGGTTGCGACCCGCCAAATCCTCGGATTCCATGCTGTCAATGTACGTGTGACCACCGCGTTCGATGAAATCCAGTTTTTCCTCGCCAGGAATTTCCTCGAAATACCGCACGCAACGCTTGCAATGAATGCAGCGTTCCTTGTCGAGCACAATAAAATCTGATAAGGCATGGTGCTTGTCGGCATGACGACGGGTGAACTCGAAACGCGCCTCGCCGTAACCGTACTCGTAAGCGCGGTCTTGCAACTCGCACGCACCGCCCTTGTCGCAAGTGGGGCAATCGAGCGGATGGTTGATGAGCGTAAACTCCATCATGCCCGCCTGGGCTTTGACCGCCGGCGCGGAAGTGGTCTTGATGACCATGCCCTCAGAAATTGCCAAGGTGCAACTGGCAACCGTGCCAGGGAAGAAGAACAACTTCGGTTGACCCGTCGCGTCATCCATGATCCACGAGCCATCAGGGTTCTTGCGAGGGCTGCCCGCCTCGACCAAGCACATGCGACACGCGCCGACGGGTGACAGGTACTCGTTTGAGCAGAAGTACGGGACATCAAAACCCGCATGGAAGAGCGCATCCAAAGCGGATGTGCCGTTGGCGACTTCGATTTCACGATCATTGACGATTACTTTAGGCATAAACACTCCAATTTATTATAGTGTGAGTAGAAATTTAACTAGGCTATCAAATGATGGGCATCGTGTTCTACATTTATCAAGATCAAGAATTTTTGCGTATATTTCATTATCATTTGTATCATATAAAGGTTTTTTACCCTTATCTCGAGAGAGCTTAATCAGTTTTTCTTTGGGTTTTATAATTAATTCAGGGGTTAAATGAGCTTTTCCCTTTCCTTTGCTAATCTTATGGATAATATTATCATCCGACCAAAACCATGCTTCCATTTCTTCAATTGGGATACATATAAAATTACTACAATTAGATGGAAATTTTATTTTAGCCAGTTCTAATTTTAGTTGATTAATATCTCTTAAAGCATTTGTTATCTTTAGTCTATCCAAATCATGAACTACAATAATATTACTATACCCTTTATCAAATAGTTCTCTCGCCCAAGCTGTTGCTTTAGTAACTATTTTTCCACATCCACCATCTTGTCTTCCTTTTATTACTGCGCGATATTTTTTATTAGATTTTTCAATAAATACTCTTTGAATGATTTCCCTGAAAGCATTAATATCAGTTTCATCTTCAGCTATAATACCTATTTTTACATCTTTTTTCATAATAAATGTCCATTATAGATAAAATCGCTAAGTGAAAGATTATCATCTAAGTATTTTTGTAAATTTATAATATGTTTTTTACCAAGTTTTACAGAATTTATTTTGTTATTTTCATTTTCAATAAATCTAATTGACTTGATTTCTGACCAATCTACTACTTGTTTAGAATGAGTAGAAAGAATAATTTGACGTTGAAAAGAATAAGAATAAATGGTTGAAAGTATTTTTGATAACATTCCTGGGTGAATTGCAGTTTCAGGCTCTTCAATAAGCAATAAACCAGACTCATTTCGGATTAAATATATAATTATTTCAATTATTCGCAGTGTTCCATCTGAAATACTTCCTATATTAACGCCATCAATAATTATAAAAATTAGATCATCGTTTTTTAGACCTTCTGTAGCTTCTTTGATTTGAATTTTATTATTATTTCTTGAAATAATCTGAAATTCGAGATTTGAAATTACTTTATTTTTCTTTAATAAATCTTTCAATTCCTTGAATTTAATTGAATTATTAATAGACCAGTCAATTAAAGTTTTTTTGACATAGTGAAATCTATCATTTTTATCTTCAAGAAACTCTAAGCCTGTTATTACTTCATCTTTTCTTTGTTCATTTCTTGGTATTCCCGCTTTAACCAAATGAAAATTAAGAAAAAAATCTCTAATCTCAACTATAACTTTAGAAAGTTTGGCTATACTAGATGTGTCAATACTCAATAAGCTCTTATTCGATGGAATTCTTAGTATTTCCAAGCCATAAGATGTCACTACCCCATCATTAATACTCCAAATCTCACTACCATCTGCAAAGAAACAAGATTCAGTTAAATTAAAATCATTATTGCGTGAAAAAACTTCATCTTTTAGAGTAATTTCATATTTATAGATAATTTCTTTATGTTTCTTTAGTTTAATTTTACATTCAAATTGAATAGGTGAATTCAATATATTGAATTCACCAAAAATAGTCTTTGCCCCTGAAAATATAGATTCAAGTATCACTGATTTTCCAGCGCTATTTTTACCAACTAAAACAATAATTGAATTATTTAAATCTATATTGATTTCTTCTTGAGAAAATTTGAATCGATATCGGAATTTTACATTTTTAAGCATATTGTCCTCGGAGCTGGATTTCAGAGAATTATATCTAATTTTTCAATATTCTTTATTTATATATATATTTCAGACAACGTTAACTCCATAAACCGACACTCGAGATACACCCTACTCGCCAATCTCGAGGGTTTCGGGAAGGGTGGTTGGTTGCTCGAGATGTTCATACTTGTTCCTTTTGCTTCTCAGGTTTGTTCATGCCAAACATAAAATCTTTAAAATGTGCTGGGTGCATATACATTCCATCTTCTTCAGCACTAAAAAGCGGATCAATATCCGCGTTCAAAATTTCCCATTCACCGTTTCGTATCTTCATGACCATATCGTTACTGAAAGCCATCTCGAGATTCGGAATTTGCGAGGTCAACTGATTTCCTAAAAATTCGACCAGTTGCAATTGTTCAGTGATTTTGAGTTGCCGAATTTCGTTTTGAATTTCTTCGAGTTTTAATGGCATAGCTCGAGAATAGTATGCACGTTCAGGATCAAAGTCACTTGCAAAATTTGAGTTTGAAAACATGGTTTCGAGGTTCATGCTTCTTCCTCTAACTCGAGCCGAATCGTTTCATTCATTTCCCGTGAATGCGCCTCGAGATGCGCCAAAGAACCGTACAAGGCTGTCTCGAGAATGTCACGGTCTGGGTGATTGGCTGGCAATTGCTTTAAGGCTTTGATTAACTCGAGGTAATGCGCGGCTTCTTCGGCTAGTTCGTCCCACAAAGTATTCTGACCTTCAAAGTGATGAGGCATGACCGCTTGTTCTATCGTTTGCGTTTCAGGCGTTCCTCGAGTCGAATTATTTCGTGTTGCCATGCCGTAGCCTCCTTTTCCCAGTGCATTATTAAACCGGTGTTGGGTTGTGGTTTGCTTCGTTCGAGCGCGATTTTCTCGAGGTGTTCTTGAAGTGGAATGCTCAGTCCTTTAATGCGATTGCGAAGGTGTTTGTTTTCACCCATTGCTTAAATCCACCATCGAATGGGAACATCTTCAAACTTAAGCATCGTGGCGGTTTTTCCCTTGTCCAAAGTTTGTTTGCTGCGGTATTCATTGCCTTCTGGTTCGCGGTACATCTCGAGTTTTTCGGCTTTGGCATCCACCACCCAGTATTCTTTGATGCCTGCTTGGGCGTAACGTTGCAATTTAATGCCTTTGTCCGTCTCGAGCGTAGAATCACTGATTTCTATAACCAAGGCTGCTTCGGTTGGGTCTGGTACATTCCCAGAGTAACGCTCGAGTGGAATGATCGTGAAATCTGGTAGGGGTTTGGTGTTGCTGATCTCGAGTTTGATTGGTGTTTGTTGACTGACCCGCGCTTTGCCGTGTAATGCCAAGAAAAGAACGTCATGTAGTTCCAAAAGCCATTTGTAATGCAAATCGTTCATTGGAGCAACCTCGAGAATCAAGCCATCAATCAATTCAACCCGTTGATCGGCAAAAATTCCTTCTTCGCACAATCGGTCAAAAGCGGCAATACTGAAGCGAAACAAGGCTGGCTCGAGTGCTTCATTGTGCTGGACGATTTGCGTCATGTCCACCATTCCAAACTTACTTCAGGAAACTCGAGCGGCGTGATGGGTTGTCCTTTTGAAAGCGTAAATTTGGTGTTGTACGTGTCATTTTCTCTGTCGCGGTACACCTCGAGTTGTCCTGCTTGAACGTTCAAAATCCAATACTCGAGCACTCCATTTCGGGCGTACAGTTTTTGTTTGTAGCTTCGGTCATCCGATAGCGTGCTGTCGCTGATTTCAATGGCAATGCTGATCTCGTCTGAACGAACCACCCGTGGTTGGTAACGCTCGAGCGGTGTGATTGTAAAATCTGGGACGGGCATGTAAAAATCTTCGATCAAGCGCATGGTTTGTTGTGGGATCACCCTGGCTTTGCCATGAAAGGCGAGCACAAGGCGCTCTGTCAGCGAACCCGTCCAAGTGCTGTGTCCGTCGCCGTCCGCGTTCATGTCGATGATCTCCCCATCCAGCAATTCCACTTTGCGTCCGTACAACACACTTGTTTTGCCCATTTGCTCAAATTCTTGCACGGTGAACCGATGCCGCCGCTCGAGCGGGGCTTGTGTTTGGTTTTGGTTGACCAGTTGCGTCATGGGTTCACCTCAAATCTCGAGTTTTATTCGTCGTTCCAACGGTTGGCGTAGCCCGTGTACATGGGTTTGCCATTTTGCGCCATGTATTCAAATTCTTCTTTGAATAGGTTGTAGGCACTCTGCACGGGCATGATGCACGAATCTGCCAGCAAGCAGAACGCTTTGCCTTTGATGTTCCCGAACAAATCCTCGAGAATTTTGACATCGTTTGGGTCGCCCCGTCCCGAAATCAGTTTTTGCATCAATCGCACCATCCACGTGCCGATTCCTTCGCGGCACGGGGTGCATTTGCCGCAAGATTCGTGGGCGTAAAAGCGCACGTAGTTGTACATCATGTTAACGATATCGCAATTTTTTGGGATCAAAATAATCCCGCCTGTCCCAAGGAAAGTTCCTTTTGCAGCGCAGTTCTCGTAATCGGCTTGCATGTCAAGAATCTCGTCGGTGAACGGCAGCATTGGGGTGCTCGAGCCGCCTGGGTTGAAGGCTTTGATTTCTTCGGTTGGTCCGCCGCCCCAGGTGTAAATGATTTCGCGGTAGGTCGTGCCGAGCGGCAGCTCAAACACGCCTGGGCGTTTGACAGGTCCTGAAATGTGGAATAGAAAATTGCCTTTGGATTTTTCAGTTCCCATGCTGGCAAACCAGTCTGCACCGTGTCGCATAATCAAGGCACCCGAGGCGATACTGACCACGTTGTTGACCGTGGTTGGCATTCCAAAAATTCCGGCTTGCGCTGGAAATGGCGGTTTCAAACGCGGGTTGGCGCGAAGTCCCTCGAGCGAGTTCATGAGGGCGGTTTCTTCGCCGCAAATGTACGCGCCCGCACCACGGTGAACGAAGACTTGCATGGGCTTCCCAAAACTCAATGCGTTCTCGCCCAGAATTCCTGCGGCTCGAGCTTCGGTAATCGCACTCTCGAGGCGCTCGGCTGCCAGAATGTACTCACCGCGAATGTAGATGTAACCAACGTTGGCGCGGATGGCGTGCATTCCGACCAGCATTCCCTCAACGAGTTGATGCGGGTCGTGTTCCATCAGGTAACGGTCTTTGTAGGTGCCTGGTTCTGACTCGTCGGCGTTGCAGACCAAGTAATGCGGTTTGCCGTCCTCTTTGGGCATGAACGACCATTTGACACCCGTTGGAAATCCTGCGCCGCCGCGACCTCGCAAACCAGATTTTTTGGTTTCGTCTTGCACTTGCTCGGGTGTGAGTGCCAAAGCTTTTTTCGCGCCTTCGTAAGCCCCATTTTTCAGGGCGTACTCGAGCGTCCACGAATTGGGAACGCCAACGTGTTCGTAAAGACGCGGTTTAAATCGTGGGTCAAGTCCGCTCGTGATGCTCTTGGGTTTTTCTGGCGCGGTGTTCTCGAGAATGGCGGTCATGCGTTCCCCCCTACAACTTGTTCATCTGCTGTAACCTGCACCACACGACCTTCGAGGTATTTCACAAAAACTGGGCTTAGGATGTCGTTCGCTGGAATACTGCCATCGCCGCGCCGTTTCAGTTCCTCGAGCAGCGCGTCGGTGCGTTTTTTGGTCAGGCATTCGGCATAGCCAGCGTCGGAAATTTGCATTAACGGGGCTGTGCCACACGAACCCAAGCATTCGACGCGTTGCAAGCTGAACAAACCGTCAGGTGTGACTTCGCCTTGGGCAATCTCGAGTTTGTCTTGCAAGTAATCCCAGAGTTGGTCGCTGCCCGCCAGAGCGCACGATAAGGTCATGCAGACTTGCAAGTGGTATTTGCCTGTGGGGATGCTCGAGTAGGTACTGTAAAAACTCATGACGCTAGCAACTTCGGTGGCGGTGCTTTCGATGATGCCTGCGATTTCTGCAATGCGTTCGTCGGAAACATAACCTTCCGCGTTTTGCACTTCACGAAGTAGCGGCATGACCGCGCTGCGTTTGCGGTCGGTGGGGTATCTCGAGAGGATATCAGAAACCAGATTTTGTTTATTGGCGAAAAAGTTCACGGATTAACCTCCAAAGAATTGATAAACCTGGAATACTGTCGAATAGACTGTCAAGAATAGTGCTTGGGTCTGCTTGCATTTCGAAACCTCTTTTCTAAATTTGTAAACTCGAGAGAGCATTTTTATGATCGTGTATTTTCATGTTTTGATCTCCTCGAGCCAGCAAGTAAATACTGCGAATAGTAAAAATACTGATTAAAAAGGTGATTGTAAAGTACAAAATATAAGGTGTTTCAAAGTTTCCAAGTTGGGTATCTAAAAGCAAACCTGCTACGAAATACAAGTTTTCAGTCAAAATACCTAAAAGCATAAATATATAAATTGTTTTGTAGCGAATTTGATGTTGATTCCAGATTGAGGACATCAGTGCATATGCGCCAAAAATGCCTAGAACAACCATAGAACTCATAAATACACTAAATTGTTTATTGAGCGCAGATACAGAAAAATCCCAGATCAGCCAAAGGGAATAAACCAGTGCTGGTAAAACGCCAAAAATTATCTCGAGCCAACGCACTGGAGTGAAGGAATTGGTTGGCATTGCTCGAGATATGTTCACCACCACCTAATCTGAGCATCTGGAAACTCGAGTGGTGCAACTTTCTGCCCTTGGCTGTACTTGTGAATCAGGGTGTACTCGTTTCCAACAGGTTGTTGATACACTTCGAGGCTGTAAAGTTCATTGGTGGCGTTGATAATCCAGACCTCTTGAATGCCGCTTTGGGCGTATTTTGGTAATTTCACGTGTCGGTCATGGTCAAGCGTAGATTTGCTGACTTCGATAAAGAGCAAGGCGTCTTCTAGAGTACCTTTGCGTTTATGATAGTAATCTTCGCGGTACTCGAGGATGATAAAATCGGGTTCGGGTTCGGTGGTGTCGCTGAGTTCAACGGGAACTTGACTGATGGGAACAGCTTTTTCGTAAAGCTTGACACTGAATTCGGTGGTCAGTCTGGCAAGAATTCCGTAATGTTCGGGTCCCATCGGCGGCATAATGTAGACCTTTCCGTCAATCAATTCAGTCCGAACTTCTTCTGGAAATACGCCAGCTTGAATCATTTTGTGATAGTCATTCACGCTGTACAGCGCGACTTGCGGCTCTTCTACGATTTGAGTCATGGCATTTCACCTCAGCGTTCGGTATCTTGGGTTTTACCTGTCCACGTCGCCCATCACAGGGTCAAGGCTGGCAATCACGGTGATCAAATCGGCGAACAACCCACCAATCCCGAGTCTCGAGAGCACTTGAAGGTTAACAAAGCTCGGGCTGCGGAAGTGAATGCGGTACGGCATACTGCCACCATCTGAGATGATGAAGCAGCCCAGTTCACCTCGAGCGCTTTCGGTTGGCACGTAAGCTTCACCTTTGGCGGGGTGATAACCTTCGGTGACGAGTTTGAAGTGGTGAATCACGGCTTCCATGCTGGTCTCGAGTTCGGATCGTGGCGGCAGGCTGATCTTGCGGTTTGGGTCTTGAATCGGTCCTGGTTTGAGTTTGGTCAGCGCTTGACGGCAGATTTTGGCGCTTTCGCGCATTTCTTCGACGCGAACCACGAAACGGTCAAAGCAATCGCCGTTGGTGCGGATTGGCACGTTAAAGTCGTATTGGTCGTAACCCGCGTATGGCGTGGTTTTGCGGTGATCGAGTTTGACCCCGCTGGCGCGAAGATTCGGTCCAGTCACGCCGAGGTCAATTGCCATTTCTTGAGTCAGAACACCAACGTTTTTGCTGCGCTCGAGGAAGATCGGGTTGCCTTGGAAGAGGTTTTGGTATTCGTCCACTTTGGCGTCAAAGCCGTCAAGGAATGTTTTGCAAGCCGCCTCAAAGCCGTCTGGCAGGTCGCGGTCCACGCCTCCAACACGGAAGTAACTTTGGTGCAGGCGTTGTCCACCAACCATCTCGAGCAGGTCAAGAATTGCTTCGCGTTCGTGAAAGGTGTAAAAAAATGGGGTTAACGCGCCCAAATCAAGCATTCCCGTTCCCAAGAAAACCAGGTGGCTCGAGATTCGGTTGAGTTCGACCATCAGGATGCGAATGTGCATGGCGCGTTCGGGAACGACGGCTTCGGTCAGTTGTTCGACGGGCAGCGCGTAAGCCAGTTCGTAAGCAAGTCCGTGCAAATAATCCATGCGCGGCGCGAAAGTAAAATTCTGGCTGTACGTGCGATTTTCCATCGTTTTTTCAAAACCGGTGTGCAAGTAACCAATGTGCGGTACAACCTTCTTGACGTTTTCGCCTTCCATGTCCACAACCACGCGCAGCACGCCGTGGGTGCTGGGGTGTTGCGGTCCAACGTTTAAACTCATGGTTTCGGTGTGCAGCAAACCACTGCCGCCCACCAAGCTCGAGCGTTCTTGTGGGACAATCACTTCGGCTCGGGTCTCGAGTTTGACTGGGGGCGCGGCTTTGGTTTTCTTGGATTTTGTGTTCGGCTGCGTCATTTCTGACCTCCCAATCCCCTGGATTCTTTGTTGGCTTCGGTCGGCAGTTTTGGCACGAGGCTCGAGTCGATGCGCGCGCCACCGCGATAGCCGGACAAGCCTGAGTCTTTGCCGCTTAAACCTGCGCGGAAGGCGGCAGGGTCAATGAAGCGTCCCTCACGAAAAAGGGTCGGGGTTTCACCGAGCGGGAAGTCTTTGCGCAGCGGGTGTCCGTCCAAATCTTCTGGGGTCAGGATTTTGCGCAGGTCTGGGTGTCCTTCAAACTCGAGTCCGAACAAATCAAAAGTTTCGCGTTCGTGCCAGTCGGCGGTGCCCCACAAGTCGGTCACGGATGGCACTTTTTCGCCGTCGGGAACGAACATGCGCACCAGCAAGCGTTCACCCGTGACAGGCTCGAGCAGGTTGTAAATGACCGCAAAACGTTCGGGCATGAAGGTGGTGAACTCGAGGTAATCGACGCCCGTCAAATCGGCGAGCATTTTGAAACCGGCGGCTTTGCATTCAAACAAAAAGGCTTTGAAGGTGTCCCTGGCGGCGTTCACGGTTTTGAAGGGCGTGTGGGCGCTCGAGATGACCTCGTAACCGCGTTCGGTGGCAAGTTCTAAGGCTTTGGTCAGGCTCATCGTGTCCACGCTTCCACCATTGGGAGTGCAATGCCCTCGTCGCCGAAGGCTTCGCCACGGATTTTCTTTTGCAGTTGCATCACACCGTAAATCAAGCCTTCAGGGCGCGGTGGGCAACCTGGCACGAAAATGTCCACTGGCACAACGCTGTCCACGTTTTGGACAATCGCGTAATTGTTGAACATCCCGCCGCTCGAGGCGCAGGCGCCCATGCTGATGACCCATTTCGGGTCTGGCATTTGGTCGTAGACGCGGCGCATGACTGGAGCCATTTTTTTGCTCAACCGTCCCGCCACAATCAAAACGTCGGCTTGGCGTGGGCTGGCGCGGAAGACCTCAGAGCCGAACCTGGCGAGGTCATTGCGGGCGTCGGTACTCGCCATCATTTCGATGGCGCAACAGGCAAGCCCGAAGGTCATGGGCCACACCGAGTTGCTGCGTCCCCATGCCACGAGTTTCTCGAGGCTGGAAAAAAGAATGCCTTCGTTTTCGAGTTCTTGAACGTCTTTTTCAAATAGGTCTGCGAGGCTTGGCATGATGATTTCTCCTAATTCTTTACTTCCACTCGAGGACGCCTTTTTTCAGGATGTAAAAGTAACCGACGGCGACCAGCACGACAAATGCCAGGGCTTCCCAGAAGGCAAACGAGCCGAGTTTGTTAAAACTGACCGCCAATGGGTAAAAGAACGCGGTTTCGATGTCGAAGATGATGAACAGCATGGCGACCAAATAAAAGTGAACGGGGAAGCGCTCTCTGGCGGTGCCGATGGGGTCGTTGCCGCTTTCGTATGCCATTAACTTGGTGCGGCTGGGTTTTTTAGGTCCAAGAACTGCGCCGACAATCAGGGCGAGCACGCCGATACCGCCGGCGACGAGGAACATGATAAAAACGTGGAGAAATTCGTTCATGGTTTCCTTCCATGCTCGAGGGTCAAACTCGAGCTAGTGCGAACTTTCACGAGAGAGTTTACAACAAAAGGCTGCATACCAACAAATTTAACACTTTCGAGTGGGGGTTTTACAGTCCCTCGAGCTACAAAAAGACCACTCCCGACGGTCATGCCCTAAATCCAGGGATGGGGCAGCAATTCATGCAAGGGTTTGACCAAATCTTTGCCCAAAATAACCAGCGCATCGCGGTTGGCGGCGTTCAGTTGCCACATCATTTCGCGGCAACGACCACAGGGTGGTATGACTTCGCCGTTCCACAAGACCGCCACCACGTACAAAATCCGCGATTCGTGATGCTTGAGCATGTCCGCCACCGCCGCATGTTCGGCACAAAACCCCATGCTGCAAGCAAAATCCACGCAAACGCCCGTATAATGCTTGCCCGAATCGGATACGATCAAGGCTGCAACCCCACCCGCCTCGCAATGTTCACTGGTTTTGATCGGGCGGGCAAACTGGGCAGCTTGGGCGATCAACTCAGCAATATTTTGATTCATACCTCGAGTTTACCGCTCGATTCACGAGGGTCAATCCGCAAAATGGCTGAATTTTCTAGCCTTCAATGCTCGAGCGCAACGGTTCGATGCCTGGGATTAATCCTTCACGCCAAACCTCTAAGAGCGCATCGACCACGCGCGGATCAAAATGGCGTCCGCGCTCCGCAATCAAAGCGTTGGCAATCTCGAGTGACGTTTTACGTTTGCTGTACACCCGTCCTTGGGTCATGACATCAAAAGCGTCAGCCAGCGCCACAATGCGTGCGGAAAGGGCAATATCTTGATCGCGCAAACCATCGGGATAACCCTTGCCATCCCAGCGCTCATGGTGCGAACGGGCGACCTGTGCGTAACGCTCCAAACCTGGCACGGAGAGCAAAAACTCTTGTCCAAGTTCGGTGTGGTTGCGCACCGTTGCCATTTCGTGATGCTCGAGTTTCTTGGGTTTGGACAAAATTGCCAGGTTGACCGCAATCTTTCCGATGTCGTGCAGCAATCCCGCCAACCGCAAACGCTCGAGTTCTTCTTGCAGCAAACCCAAAGCCCGTCCGATCACCAGCGCGTATTTGGCAACCCGTTCGGAGTGCTGATAAGTTTCGAGGTCTTTCTGGTGCAGGTTGCGGAGCACAAAACCTGCCACGGCAGAATCCATGACAGAATCGGACAACTCCGTACCGTTGACATTCCAGATTGCGTTGGTGTTATCGGCGCTCAAGGTTTGCATTCTAACTGTATTTTTACCTCAAAAAGTCTCACGCAATTCTTACAGTTATAAAAATGAAGGAAGGTTAAGAAAAGTCAGAAGATTGAAATCCAGCGTACAAACTTCAGAAAATCCTCGATCAAGCCAAATCGGGTACGATGCTGCCCGTGCCAAGCCTGACCCTCAAAGCCAACCGCGAACGCCGCCTCGAGAATTTCCACCCTTGGGTCTTTAAAGACGATGTGCAAAGTGTGGACGGCAATTTTGAGCCAGGCGAGGTGCTCGAGATCAAAGCCGCCAACGGCGCATTCATTGCGTTGGGTTACGTCAACGCCCGCAGTTCGATTCCGGCAAGGATTCTGAGTTTTAAACGCGAAGCCATCAACCTCGAGTTTTACCGCCAAAAAATTCGGATTGCCATCGCCAAACGCGGCAAACTGACGAACACCAACGCGCTGCGGATTGTCAACGCCGAATCGGACGGGCTGCCTGGCGTGATTGCCGATTTGTTCGGCGATGTTTTAAGCATTCAGTTGCGCAACGCAGGCAGCGAGCGCCACAAGGATTTGATTTTTGAAGCCTTCAAACTCGAGACCAAAGTCAGCAGCGCCTTCGAGCGCTCAGACACCAGTGAACGTCAAAAAGAGGGACTCGAGAATCGGACGGGCATTCTGTGGGGCGAGGTTCCAGAAACGGTCAGCTTTCTCGAGGATGGGATCAACTTTGGTTTTTCACCCGTAGGCGGACAGAAAACTGGTTTTTACCTCGACCAGCGCGACAACCGCCGTTTGATGGCGAGCCTGGTGGATGCCTCGAGCAAACTGCTTGACGTTTACTCTTACACTGGCGGTTTTAGCCTTCATGCCGCCGCCAAAGGCGCAACCGCCTTCGCCGTGGACAAAGACCCAATCGCCCTCCAAGCCCTCGAGAAGGTCGCTCGAGCCAATAATTTTGACAAGAAAATCAGCTCGAGGCTTGGTGATGCGCTCGAGGTGCTCGATCAATTGTTGAAAGAAAACCGCAGATTCACCCACGCGATCATTGACCCGCCAACGCTCGCCAAACGCAAAGACGAGGTGGTCGCCGCCAAAAGAATTTTCACGATTGCCACCAAAAACGTGCTCAGGATGCTCGAGCCGAACGGCATTGTAATGGTTTCGACCTGCGCGTATCACATTAAAGTGGACGATCTGATCGAAGCCTGCCGTTTTGCCGCCGGCGATGCCAAACGCAGGCTCGAGGTGCTGGACGTGACTTATCAACCGCTCGATCACCCGTGGATGCTGCAAGTGCCTGAAAGTTTGTACTTAAAAACGCTGGTTTTACGGGCGGAATGATGACCACTTTTTACTTGATTCGGCACGGCAAGGCAGACTGGGACGATTGTTACGCCAGGGGCTTGACTGGTTTCCGCACCGATTTCACCAAACTGACCACGCTGGGGGCAGATCAACTCGAGAACACCGCCAAAGACGAGCGCCTGACCAAAGCCAGCATCATCCTCTCGAGTCCGTACACCAGGGCATTACAGAGCGCCGCAATCTTAAGTCGAAACTTGCAAACCAAAATTGAGGTCGAATACGATCTGCACGAGTGGATGCCCGATTCCACAGGCGTTTACAGTTCGCAACTCGAGATTTTTGGTTTGGCAGACGATTTTGAACGCAATCACGGCATTTACCCATTGGGCGAAACGCGGCGTTGGGAAACGCTCGAACAACTCAAAACCCGAGTTTCAAAGGTCTTGGAGCGCTATAAAAACCTTGACTTTGTGATCGTGGTCTGTCACGAGATGGCGATTTGGAGCGTGACCGGCACCCGAGACGTGGCGAACGGTCAGATCATCGAACTCAAGTTATGAGCGTTGTGACTTCATGGCTCGAGCCTCGGGTTTGTACGGGTAAGCCCGTCGGTAACCCGCCAGTTTGGCGATTGGGGCGAGCAGGGCAAACATGGTTTTTTGCAGCTTGATGGATGGTTTGTCCAAGTAAAAATGATCTTTGAACTGATGCAGACCCGCCGCCATCGCCAGGATCGGTGGCGTTCCGTCGCGTTTGGTCAGCCCGTCTCGAGCCATCGCAAAAATGCTCTCGAACAATGTCGCCCACTCGAGTCCAGGCGATAGCTCGAAGGTAAAACGCAATTGCTTGGTCTTGCTGGCATTGCCCCACAGGTGCGGCACGCCAGGTTCGATCACCATCGTCTCCCCCACCGTCAAGATTCGTTCGACGCCGTTCACAATGGTCTTCAACTCGCCCTCGAGCACCCAGAAGGTTTCGGTTTGAATCGGGTGAACGTGCATTAAGGGCGCCGCCAAACGCCCGCCAGGTTTGACGATGCACTCGGCACGCAATATTGCCCCTGGACGATCAAGACCCGTCGTTAAAAAAACGATGGTTTCACCAGAAATGGGGTTGCTGATGCTGTCGCCCGCTCGAACCATGATCTTAGCCTCCTATTGTTGGTATACGCAAGCCAGACCAATTTTGGATGAAGCTCGAGACTGACCTTCGAGGACAAGATTCGGGGGTTAGACTGGCACGATGTCCGCAAAGCGCAGCACTTTGATTTACGCCCTGCTGATCGTGTTCAGCCTCGCGCCACTTATTTTGATGTTACTCAGTTTGGGCATTGCACAGTTAAACGGTTGTTCGGTCAGCGCCAACCAAATAGAGCCGTGTCTGGTGTTTGGGCAAGACATTGGATCGTTGTTGCTGCTAGGCGCGTTTCTGGGCGCATTCACCGCGTTTACCTTGCCCACGGGTTTGCTGGCAATGCTCGGACTTAAAATCTACAGCGTGTTCAAAAGTAAATCAGCAACCCTCAAATAATTTAGGAAACCAAAGTGCTGAGCACTCGAGCATCATCAAACTCGAGTTCGACCAATCCAGCGCGTTTTTCAAAATGCAGTTCGCCGGCATGATCGCCGATGTAACTGCCCGTGGTCGGCGGCACGTCGGAGTAATCGCGCCCAACGGCGACCACCGTGTACCCCAAATTGGGACGGCGGGCATTGGTCGGGTCAAAGCCGATTGCCTCGAGCTTGCCGTTTTGGTTTGGAATCATCACCTCGAGCCAGGCGTGAGAGCCGCCCTCACCGAGCATGTGACCGCTGACGTAACGGGCTGGCAGTCCCGCAGCCCGCAGCAATGCCAGAGCGATATGCGCGTAATCCTGGCACAGACCAACCCCAAGCTCGAGCGCCTGACTGGCGGTGGTCGCCACGCCGGTCACACCAGCTTTGTAGGTCATGGCAGCCGACACCCAATCGCAAATTCGCTCACCAAGCTCGAGCGGGGTTTTGGCACGCAACCTTAAAGCGCTGGCAACCTCGAGCATTTTGGGATTCGCCCGCGTGAAAATCGTGGCTTGGGTTAACACTCGAGCTTCAGTGTCGGTTACGGTTGGCGCGGGCAGGTCGGCGCAACGTTCGACGCAAAAGATCACCTCAAAGGTCGTCCAATGGTTGATGTGCGCCACCTCGAGTTCGATCACCACATTGCCGAAAGCATCCGTGACCAGGCGTTTCTCGAGCGGGATGGGTTCGATGCCAAGTTTGAAATCCAAGAGTTTTTGATTGCCATACATTTGCCTGGGTTTGACAATCAGGCGCTGCGAAAGGTCGGTCACCAAACTCGGGTAGACGTAAGCAAACTGTTGAAACGAAAACACCTGCGCTCGAGTCACCGAAGCCCAATCGATGCCCCTGTACTCGAGAAATTGAACTTGATTGGCAATCTGGCGCTCGAAGCTGCCGCTGGGTCCCAGCACCACATCGAGCGGTTCGGAATGCACATTGGCAACTCGAGCCTCCAAGGTTGGCACGCTCACCGCAGTTCACGCCCGATCTGGTCGGGCAGGCGCTCGGTGGAGGTCGCCTCGTCCGCCCAAACGCGAATGTTTGCCAATTGGGTCGCGCCGTAGGTGGTGCTGAAGGCGACATCGGCGGCGTCGCGCCCCGTGGCAACCACCACCCGACCCGTGCGCGGCGTGTTGTGACGCGCGTCAAAGGTTCGCCACGCACCATCCAAATAAGCCTCGAACCAGGCGTGAAAATCCATCGGCGGCGTCAGCGGCACGCCGATGTCGGGCAAGTAACCGCTGACGTACCGCGCCGGAATGTTCAGCGCCCGACAAAAACTGACGCCCATGTGCGCAAAGTCCCGACACACCGCCCGCTGTGAACGGTACGCCTCGAGCGCCGTGGTGCTGGCGGTGCTGCCCGCAGCATACGCCACGCGCATGTATAACAAATCGCAGACCGCCTGAACTTGCGCCCAACCGCCGAGGATGTTGCCGAACAAATCCCAAGCCTCGGCGATAAACAAATCCGATGGACAGTAACGGCTGGGCAGTGTGTACTCGATCACCGAATCGGGCAAATCGTGAATCTGGGTTTTGGGAAGCTCGAGCAGCACGGGATCAAGTCCGGCTGGAACCTCGAGCATCACGTCGTAAGTTATTTTAAGCTCACCCTGCGGCGCGAGCAGCCGCCAGACCAAATTGTTGTGCCGATCCTCGTAACGCCGAAACGCCCCAGCCTCAAGCGTCGGGCTGATGAATTGTTTGGACTCGAGAATTCGCTGCACGCCACGGTTTTGCACCTCGAGCACAAACATGAGGGGCGCACTGACGGGCAGTTCATAAGTCAGTTCGCAACCCACACGAACGCGCCGCAAATCAATTTTAGGGTTCAAAGTGTCCATGTTAAATCTTTCCTGACGCCGAGAAGAACTTCAGGCAGTTTACGTGAAACAGCTTGGAAACGCGAAATGACCTAAGCTCATTGAACCAGCCCTCGGGTTTCAATCTTCCAGGCTGGCTCGAGCAGACCATTTCGATGCGGCTGATACCAGTCGTGAAGGTTGACGGTGGTGTCGATGTGACTCGGGATCAGCTCGAGCACGTCACCAATTTTAAGGCAAACAGCGTCAGGATCGGCTTTCTCGAGCAAACCGTGTTCGTCGCCTGCGGGTGAATATTTCCAACCCTTGAGATGTTGGGGCGTGGCAAAACCAGAATCGGTGGAAAGTGATTTGAACCCCGCATCGACAATCGCTCGAGATTCGGTCACACTAATTACTGTTGAGAGCACCGTTAACGCCGATTGAAACGGCACACCAGGCGTTGCCAAATAATCCGAATCCATGAAAATAAACGAACCAGGCTGAACCTCGGTCACTCGAGGATGCTCGGCGCAAAACGGGTACGTTCCCGTGCCGCCCGTGGTCACGATTCGCATTTCAAAACCGCTGTTCTCGAGTTCAAACGCCACCTTACCCAGTTTTTCCATGGCTGCCAAACACGAATTTCGGCGGTTTTCAAAGCTGCGGTCATGCTGCAAATGCCCCTCGTAACCTTGCACACCAATCAAACGCAAATGCTCGAGTTTAGATAGCTCGAGCGCGAGTTCCAGGGCATTTTCGGGAAGGATACCGCAACGGTTTTGACCGACGTTCACGTCCAGCAAAACATCCACCTGCAAACCAGCTTGCTCGAGTTTGGCATTTAATGCCGTTGCCGCCTCGAGACTGTCCACCACCAACTTGATGCTCGAGTGATCTTTCAGCAGTTTGACCAGTCGCTCGAGTTTAGGCGCTCCGACCAGTTCGGTGGTGATCAAAATATCCTCGATCCCAGCCGCCGCCATGACCTCAGCCTCACCAAGTTTCGCCACGCAAATCCCAACCGCCCCAGCTTTGAGCAATTTATGCGCAACGATTGAACTTTTACCCGTTTTCAAATGCGGACGGATTGAAACGTTTTTACCCTCGAGCGCGGCAAAACACGCCCTGATGTTTTGTTCAAACACATCCAAATCGACCAGCAATGCGGGGGTATCCACGGACTCAAGGCTCATGGGTTATTGTACGCGACAAATTTGGAATCTCGAGGGGCGAATGGTGACGCCACCCTCATCCCCAACCCTTCTCCCGCCAGCGGGAGAAGGGAGTTCAATTGATTCCTCGAGAAATCGAATTTAAACTTGCCCGATCCAACCTTGATCGTGGGTTTTGAAAGCGGCTCGAATTCGAGCCACAGCTTCGGAATCGAGCGCACCTTTTTGAACGATTTCAACGTTTTGAGCCAGATTCTCGAGGCTGGAAGTGCCAACGATGGCGCTGGAAACGCCAGGGGCGAAGGCGGAAAAACGCAGGGCGAATTCGTCCCAGGGCAGTCCTTCAGGCTCGAGTTTCATGGTTTGCAATCGCTCCCAGTAGGTTTCGCAGTAATCACCGACTGGACGCGTCGCGTAATGCCAAGACGCATTGGCGATTGGGCGTTTGGCAATGATGCCCAAACCAGCTTTCGCCGCATTTGGAATGACCGTCTCGAGCACCCGTTGATCGCAAATGTTGACGCTGGTCTCGAGACTGCCGAAATGCCCAGATTTTACCGCCCATGCCAGGGCTTCATTGTCGCCACTGTACGCCGCCACGCGAATCTGACCGAGTGTTAAGGCTTGCTCGAGGGCTGGAATCACATCGGAATTCTCGAGCGTTTCTTGAGGGCAGGAATGCAGATGGAAAATATCGATGTAATCGGTTTGCAGGCGCTCGAGGGCTTGCTGAATGCCTTGGGTGATGCAACCGGCAGTCCAGTCTGGCACGCCAGGCACGCCATAACCGCCTTTGGTGCTGATGACCACTTCATGCCTGCGCCAAGACAAATGCCGCCCGACGCGTTCCTCACTTAAACCGTAGCCTCGAGCCGTGTCGATCAAGTTCACACCCAAGTCCAAAGCGCGGTTAAGGATTGTGCCAGCCGCAACTTCGCTCATGTCGGGGCTGCCAATGTGACCCGCCCCAAAACCGAGCGCGGAAACCTCGAGACCAGTGTTTCCAAAGGCGCGGCGAATCATGGGTGCAACCCGCTAAACTCGAGTCCAGTGGTTTCATCCCAGCCTCTCGAGATGTTCAAACTTTGGATCGCGTGACCCGCCGTGCCTTTCACCAAATTGTCGATTGCTGTCATGATGACCACGCGCCCAGTGTCGTTGTCGAGTTCAAAACCAATATCGCAGTAATTTGTGCCGTCGAGCATTTTTGGGTCTGGGTTGCGGTGAATGCCCTTTTTGACCTTCACGATTCGGATGAACGGCGCGTCGGCATAGACCTCGCGGTAAGCGCCCCAAACGTCACGTTCGGAATAACCGTCGGGCAGCATCACGCTCGAGGTTGCCAAAATGCCGCGAATCCGTTCGATGGCAATGGCGGTCAGGTGAAAATTCACGTTGGCTGGCACTTCCTGAATCACTTCTGCCGTGTGCCTGTGACCCGTGGGCTTAAACACCCGCAAACTGCCCGAACGCTCTGGGTGATGGCTCGCGTCGCTCGAGGCTGCGCCAGCCGCACTCGAACCCATCAGGACGGTGGTGAAAACATCCTTGCCTGGAAGTGGCACGCCCATTTTGTAAAGCGGGTACAAACCAAGAATGGTTGCCGTTGCACCACAACCCGCGCAAGCAATTCGATTCGCGCCCTTCAATTCTTCTTTGTGAAGTTCAGGATTGCCGTAAACAAACGTCTCGAGCAACTCAGGACGCGGGTGTGGTTCTTCGTAAAATTTTTCGTAGAGTTTTGGATCACGAATTCGGAAGTCGTGCGAAAGGTCAATCACAACTTCACGTGCCAAACTCGAGTAATGATCGAAATTTTTGATCGCCTCGTGATGTGGCATTGCCAAAACAAGCACATCCACAGGCTCGAGATCGACCAGTTTTTTGTACTTTAAGCTCGTGCGACCACGAAGGTTCGGGTGCGTGAATGTCACGGGATCGCCCGCGTTAGCCCTGGACGTGACCTGCGTGACCTCGAGATTTGGGTGTGAAAGTGCGAGGCGCAAAAACTCGCCACCGGCGTAACCAGAACCACCAACAATACCAACGGTTAATTTGGACATGAAAACCTCAACGCCCACCAGAATATCAATTCTAGCCGAGAGTTTCTAACAAGATGCCCTAGTGAAGCTCGAAGTTTAAATTAGTAACTCGAGCAAATTTGTTGTAACAAGATTGTCCAAAACCCACTCTCGAGCGCCGTTTTTACCGTCTCTGACCAAAATTCCTGGAATGCCAAATTGTGCCGCGCCTTCAATGTCGTGATCTGGATTGTCGCCAATCATGATGATCTGATTTTCCGCGCCAATCCGCTCGAGGGCATACTCAAAAAAGCGTGGATTGGGTTTTTCAAAACCAACAATCCCAGACGTGAAAACATGCTCGAAGAAATGCCGAATCTCGAGTTTTTCAATCACGCTTTCGAGTTCGGGGTAATGGTTTGAAAGAATGACATGCTTCCAACCGAGCGCAGTTAACTTCTCGAGCATTGGAATCACACCCTGGTACAAGGTCCAATGTCTTGGCTCGAGACATTCTTGCCGTGTGGCTTGAATCAAATTCTCAAATTCGGATTCAGTAATCTCAAGCGCTTCAAACACCCGAATAAAAACGGGTTTCATCAACTCGAGCCACCAAGCGTCGGTGGTTTTGATGTGATCGTGCCCGATATCTGGGGTATGCCACGGAAAACCTTTGGTGATGAGCGATTTGATGATTTCACCAGAAAGATTTTTCTCGGAATGCGCCCTATTGATGGCTCCAGCAAGCGAATTCGACCAAACCCAACCATGATTCGAGAGTGTGCGACCAAAATCCCACATCAAATATTTTTCAGCCATAAACCCTTTCAAGCAACTCGAGCAAGTCGTCTTTGGCAGCATCGCCGCTCGAGATTCTGGTTTTTAACTCGAGCGGCGTCAGCCAAAAGAATTCACTGAAATCATCAGTATTAAAGTTCGGGGTTTCCTCGAGTTCGATTTCAAAGACTTTCATGAACGCGCTTAAACTTGTGCTGACAGGCGAAAAATACACAACTTCACGCCAAACCACAGCATCAACATCAAGGTTCAATTCCTCGAGCGTTTCGCGTTTAAAGGCTTGCAAATAACTCTCGCCAGCTTGCACCAAACCGCCAACACTCATGTCCAACGCATCTGGGAAAACGCGCTTGACTGAGCTTCGACGCGGGATAAACAACTGCCCTTTTGAATTTATTACAAAGGCATTGATGACCCGAACATAACCACCTCGAGAAGCCTTGTCCCAAGAATCATCGCGCGGAATTTGTCCAATCACTTCATCATTTTCGTTCACGAGATCAAGAATTTCTGGAAGCTCGAGCGTCATAAAAAGATTCTACCCAAAAAGTGCTTTTCAGAATTGTGAGAAACGCTTAAACTGAGCCAACAGAGGTGAAGATGAATCAGTGGGAACATGTATTTTACGGGGAATACACCAAGCGCACGAAAATCCTCTCGGACCTTACGCTCGAGCAAGTGAACGCTGTCCCATCAAATCAAACCCATTCCATTTTTGCAGAGTTGTGGCACACGGTGCTTTGGCAAAAAATAATGGTCACACGGGACGAAACCCTCTACGACCAAACTTGGCAAAAAGGCGAGCGTTACCCAAAACACGCGCCAGAAAAACTTGAAGAATGGACGGCTTTGGTCGAAGAGTTTCTTTCGGGCATAGAACAGGCACTCGAGTGGACAAAATCGCCAGAAAAATTGAACCTCGAGGTGAATCCAGGCGAGACGATGCGCGATATCTTGCACAGCTTGGCGGTTCACAACGCGTATCACATGGGAAAAATCGTGGCGTTGCGGCAAGTCATGGGGATTTGGACAACCGAATAAGCGATGCCATCCAAAATGTCGTAAACTCGAGCCATGACAAAAATGCGTTTTGGTATTCTGGGCGCGGCTCGTATTGCCGCTCGAGCACTCGTTCCTGGCATTCAAAACTCGAGCAATGCCGAACTGGTCGCGGTGGCGGCACGTGACGGCGCTCGGGCAGAAGCTTTTGCCAAGGAACACAACATTCCGGTGGCGCTCGAGGGTTACGAGGCGCTACTCGAGCGGGATGACATTGATGCGATTTACAACCCATTGCCAAACGATGGGCATTCGCCTTGGAGCATCAAGGCGCTGGAGGCGGGCAAGCATGTGCTCTGCGAAAAACCCGTCGGCATGAACGCGCTCGAGGCGGCAAACATGCTCGAGGTCTCCAAACGCACGGGCAAAACCTTGATGGAAGCCTTCATGTGGCGTTTTCACCCGCAGGTGGCTCGAGCCAAAGCAATTGTGGACAGCGGTGTGCTGGGCGATATCAAACTGATTCGCACCGGATTTTCATTCTTTCTGGGCGACGCTGGCGATATTCGCTGGGTGAAGAGCATGGGTGGCGGTGGACTGCTCGATTTGGGGTGTTACAACGTCAACGCCACGCGTTTATTCGCAGGGCGCGAACCGACCAGCGTCTACGGTACAGCCGATTACTCTGGGACGGACGTGGATTTGCACTTTGCGGGCATTCTCGAGTTTGGTGACGGTCTTCGCGGCGTGATGGAATGCTCGTTCGGGCAGCCAGGGCGTCAACACCTCGAGATTGTCGGCACAAAAGGCATCCTCGAGATTGATAAGTTCGTGCTGCCCGAAAATCACATTGGAGAAATTCGGGTCAATGGTGTGACTGAAAAAACCGTTGCCGCCGACAAGTATCAACTGATGGTCGAACAATTCGTTCGCGCCGCCAGAGGGGAAGAAGCCTTGGCTTACGACATGAACAATTCAATTGGCAACATGAAAGTGCTTGATGCGCTCGAGAAATCTGCACGGTCAGGATTGAAAGTTACGCTTTAAAATGTTCACGAGATGCCTCAAAGTTTTTATTTGACTCGCTCTTTTATTTTTGAATGCTGTGCCCTGCATTCTCGAGGGTCACAATGGCGCGTTCGAGGTACTCGAGTTTGACCAGCACGTAATCGGTGTCAAACGTGGAAATGGCGAAAATCCCAATCTCTGCATCACGCAATGGATTCAGGACACTCGAGAGAATACCAGTTAAATCAAACGCGAATGGTCCAAGCAGTTTCAGGCAAGCCCAACCGCTTTCTTGCCTCACATCTTCCGTATCTGTGATGACGCTTTCGCAGACAATCGAAAGCTCGTCATTGGTGCGGGTGATGCTCGAGAAACCTGTTGCGGTCAACGCCCAATCTGGAATGCTGGAGTTTGGCGCAAGTCGGTGAATGGCGTAATCGCCTGTTAACACCTTGAGTGTCAAGGTTTTCATTGTATCCACACATCGATAATCACGCCAGCCAACATGGTCAGAGCAAGCCAGGAATTGGCATTAAAAAAGGCTTCGTTGACCCTTGCCAGATCGCCTGGTTTGACAAGCCGATGCTCGTAAAACAGAATCCCGCCCATGATCGCCACGGCGATGTAATACGGGTAGGTGGCATTCACGGCGAATCCCACAGCAATCAGCAGCAGCCACATGATGGCGTGACAGATTTTGGCAATCTCGAGCGAGGCTGGAATGCCGAAGCGTTGCGGGATGCTAAAAACATGGTTTTGTTGGTCGAAATCAAAGTCTTGGGTGGCGTAAATCACGTCCAGACCGATCATCCAAAAAATCACGACCAACCACAGCAACCAGGCGGCGGGGGAAAAACTGTTTGTGACCGCAATCCAACCACCAACCGCAGCCGCGCCGTCGGTAATGCCAAGCCAAAGGTGACACAGCCAGGTGAAACGTTTGGTGTACGGGTACAAGACCAAAAAAACCACGGCAATCGGCAACAGCGTTAACGGCAACGAACCCAAACGTGCCGCTGCAAAAGTCAGAATGACCAAGGATACAATTGCCAACAACACACCCTCGAGCGGCTTGACGACCCCTCTGGGAACGTGACGCATGGCAGTCCTGGGGTTTCTGGCATCAATCGCGGCATCGATCACACGGTTGAGTGCCATCGCGCTGGTGCGGGCGCTCGCCATTGCCACGGTAATCAGCAAAAACTTCTCCCAACCAGGGAAACCATTGGCGGCAAACAACATGCCCGCGTAAGCGAAAGGCAGCGCAAAAATGGTGTGCTCAAACTTCACGAACTCGAGGTAGGTTTTGAGTTTCCCAAGCGGTGTGGTCACGGTGCTCACGTCAAAAGATTACACCCAATCCAGGCGGACAAAAGGCACTCGAGGTGATACGCTGGCGCAAAACTTGAAACTTCTGTTAGAGTTTGTAAAGTAAAACCCTAGGAGGCTACCTTCGTGCCAAACATTGAATTGACCGCCGTTTTTTACCTCAACATTCCCGACGATATCGACGCCGATGACGTGACGCTCGAGGTTGGTGAAGATGGTTTGATCACGTTTTTTGCCGACGGTGAAGAAATTGCCGATCACACCGCACTGGAAGGCTTTGAAACCGAAAGCGTTTTTGTTGACGATGACGCCGCCGATGCCAATGACGAGGACGAAGATTAGGTCATCATGGACATTTCACGCTCGAGCATTGGTTAAACTATCCCCATGCTCGAGCGAGTCCTTTTTACAAGTGACGTGGTTTACAACGGGGTGGGTTTACCACTCGAGAACGCTGGTGTCCTGGTCGCCAAAGATTCCAGCATCGACCCTGGAAGTGTGGTCGTGTTCGGCAAGCTCGAGGATTTAAAAACCCAGTACCCCGACGCTCGGGTGCAGCACCTGGGTCGCGCAATTCTGCCGGCACCAGTCAACGCCCACACGCATTTGGATTTAAGCCTCGTGCCGTTCAAAGCCGCACCGTACACGCCTTGGATTGGTTACGTGATCTCGCAGCGCGAACTGCGTGGGCTGGCGGCAGCCGAACACGGTCTGGAGCTTCTTCGCACGGCAAACACCAGCATCTTCGGTGACATTGTCGCCCGAGCCGAGGTGATGCCGTTTTTGCTGGCGCAGGAAGGCTTTTCTGGCGTGGCGTACTGGGAAGTTCTGGGCGCAAACCCCGACCAAGCCGAAGAGATTTTTAATGACACTGTTGAAAAAATCCGTGAATGGCGCAAACTCGAGCGTCCAAACGGCGTGCGCGTCGGTTTATCGCCGCACACCGCGCATACCGTCTCGAGCGTGTTGATGAAAAAATTGGTGGCGTTCGCCAAACTCGAGGGCATTCCGTTGCAAATTCACATTGCCGAAAGCCCAAGTGAACTCGAGATGTTCCAAACCGGCACGGGCGCGTTAGCCCAAAGCATTACCCGCGCGTTCAACCTGCCACTCGAGCGCATTTTTGGACGCGAACCAGGTTTTGACCTGACCTGCGTCAGTCAGCTCGAGCAACTGGGTGTTCTGGATGCCAAACCCACCCTGATTCACGGCGTTAACGTCGTTGAAACGGACGTGCAAGCCATTGCCCGGGCAGGCTGTACAGTCGTGACCTGTCCACGCAGCAACAAAAACCTCGAGTGTGGAAATCTGCCCTGGCAGTTGTACGCCAAGTACGGCGTCGAAGTTGCCCTTGGCACGGATTCTGTCGCGTCGGGCGAGAGTTTAAATATTTATGACGAAGCGCTGGCGGCACTCGAAATTCACGGCTCGGGTTTGGGATGGCGCAACATTGTGCGTTACGCCTCGCGGGGCGGGTACAAAGCTTTGGGCATGAAAACCCCGACGGTGCATCGCGGGGATAGCTTCTCGAGTTTGAATGTTTGGAAGTGATGCTCGAGATTTGGGATTGTTAATTTGCTACAACAGCCACAGATTCGAGCAAATCTTGCAAATCACGACCGCTCAATGGTTGGTTTTGGGCAGTATCCAAACGGCTACGAAAATCAACACGTTCAGCTTCAGGAAAATCAATCTCGAGTTTGCCGCGCACATGACCTTGAACACTTTCAATCAGCAACTGAGCCAATTCAAGCCGATCATGAGGCTTGAGCTGCAGTACGGCTTTGGTCAACGTGGTGTTCATGCTCGAGATTTTAGCACAATGAACAGAAAGGTAAAATTTATTCCCACCCAAAAAGTATCTCGAGTGTCATTTTGACCCTGAACTTTTTCACCCAAAAGCCGTAACATCAAGCAATGCCACAAGTTTCACCAGCCCTCAAAACCTCAACATCTCGAGCCTTGCAGATCACGCTGGCGTTTTTGTTGTTCTCGAGCGCGAATGCCCAGACCACCACGGCTGGCAGCAACGTCAGTATTTTGGCGGCTTTTCTGGCGGGTTTAATCTCGTTTCTCAGCCCTTGCGTCTTGCCGCTCGTACCAAGTTACCTGGCGGTTTTGGGTGGCGCAACGGGCAAAAAACCAGTGCAAGGTGCGTTGCTGTTCATTCTGGGTTTTAGCCTGGTGTTTATTTCGCTCGGTGCTGGCGCTAGCGCTTTGGGGTCAATCTTGCGCGAGAACAAAAATTTGCTTGGACAAATCGGCGGTGCGCTCATTCTGGTCTTCGGCGTTGTGCTCTTGATCAAAGACCGCGTGCCATTTCTGGCTCGAGAGTACCGCACCGACCTCGGCACAGCCTCACAGTTCGGTCTGGTCGCGTTGGGTGCAGCCTTCGCCGCCGGTTGGACGCCTTGTCTTGGTCCAATCCTCGGACTCATCCTGACCGTTGCCGCCTCGAGCGCCGAAGTTGGGCGCGGCGTGGGCTTGCTGACCATGTACTCGCTCGGGCTTGCCGTGCCGTTCCTGCTGGCGGCATTGGCATGGCGTCAAGTCTCGAGCGTCATGCGTAAAGTTGGGCGTTACGTCAACATTGTCGAAAAAATTTCTGGTGTGCTGTTGATCGTTGCAGGCATTTTGCTGGTCACAGGCACATACTCGAGCCTCGGGAATTACTTGCAGGGTTTAACGCCCGAATGGATGAAAAGTTTTGAGAACGGTTTGAAGAATTAAGAAATGCTCGAGCGCCAGAATTCGTTAGAATCAGCATCATGAATTTCCCAACCCAAGCTCGAGTCGTGATTATCGGCGGCGGTATTGTTGGCGCGAGTGTCGCCTATCACTTGACCAAATTGGGTTGGTCTGACGTGCTGCTGCTCGAGCAAAACGCGCTCGGTGGCGGCACGACCTGGCACGCGGCAGGACTGGTCGGGCAACTTCGCACCAGCAACAGCATGACCAAAATCAACAAATACAGCGTGGAATTGTACGCTAAGCTCGAGGCAGAAACGGGCGTGAATGCTGGTTGGAAAACGGTTGGCAGTTTGATCGTCGCCACCAGCGCAGACCGCATGATTCAACTGAAACGCACGATGGCGATGGCGGAATTGTTTGGCGTCAAAGCCGAGATGATTTCCGCAGAATCTGCGCTCGAGAAATTCCCGCTCATGCGTGTTGATGACGTGCTTGGCGCGGCATGGTTGCCCGACGATGGCAAAACGCTTCCCAAAGAAACCGCCCTCGCGCTGGCAAAAGGCGCGGAGTTGGGCGGCGCAAGAATTCTCGAGCATGTGCAAGTGCTGGATGTGCTGCGCGAGAACGAGCGCGTGTCTGGCGTTCGGACACTCGAGGGGGATATTGCTGCGGAATTTGTGGTCTTGTGTGGCGGCATGTGGACTCGAGAATTGGGTTTGAAAATTGGCGTCAACATTCCGCTCTTTCCTGTCGAGCATCATTACGTGGTGTCCGAACCGCTCGAGGGGGCATACGATGAACTTCCCGTTGGGCGCGACCCGAACCGCTGCATTTATTACCGTGGCGAGGGCAATAAGATCATGCTGGGCGCGTTTCAAGCCTACACCAAACCTTGGGATGCCAAACCGATACCGGCAGACTTCTCAAACGCGTTGCTCGAGCCTGATTGGGACAAATACGCTGACCCTCTGGCGGCTGGGAAGTGGCGCATTCCAAAACTCGAGACTGCCAAGTTTGAAAAGTTCGTCAACGGTCCCGAGTCATTC
>CAXTTL010000021.1:0-34488 GCA_964247135.1 uncultured Deinococcales bacterium
GAGCATGGTCTGGTTTGGCAAACCCGTTAACGCATCGTAGTAAAAAATATACTCGAGTTCGTCCTGGGCGCGTTTGCGATCTGAAATGTCCTCGAAGGTCAAAATACTCTGCGCGTCCACGGCTTTGGAGGCGGTGACCCGCGCCCAGAACAACCGCCCGTCGCCATGCAACAATCGCAACTCGTAGACGCCGCCTTGATGCAGCAAATCTTTGAGCTTCGCGGCATCGTCTTGATGCACCAAGTCCACCATCGAACGAGTCCGCCACTGATCGTCTGAAAAACCTGAAAGTTGCTCGAACGCGGCATTGACCTCGAGCGCGTTGGCATCGCTGCCAACCACCACCATGCCGATGGCGGCATGTTCAAAAGCGGTTTCAAAAGGAGATGGGGAGGGCTTCATGATGCCTTGTATCCTAACGGTTTACGGCGACCCGAGCGAATTGTGAATTGAAAGTATTACATCACCATGCCCGAACGGTTAGGATGGGCAAACGTGTGAATCCTCCAGTCGATCAACCCCTCAACCATTCCATGCCACGTTCCGAATTGATTCGTGCCGCGATTGCGGTTTTGATTGGCACGGCGCTGCTACGCCTTGCCGGCGGCGTGGCACTCTCGAGCCTGGGATTGTACCTCAAATCTTTGGGTTCTCAGGGCGCTGAGGTGGCTTTTGTCGCGGCGGGCTACTACATTGCCGAGTTGCTGCTCGCACCCGTCTTTGGGGCGCTCTCAGACCGCGTGGGGCGTAAAATCTTTTTGGTCGCCGCCCCGCTTTTGGGCGCGGTCGCGTTAATGCTCTATCCCTTAAGCTCGAGTTTGCTGATTTTGTTCTTCATTCGATTGATCGAAGGCGTCTCGGCTGGCGCCGCCGCCCCCGCGACGCTGGGTTACTTGTCCGACCTGACCGACGGCTCAAAATACCGAGGTCGAATCATGGCATTCTTCGAGATTGCCACGCTGTTCGGACTGCTGCTCGGCGGTACGGTGCTTGGACCTCGAGTCTGGGACGCGTTTCACACCTCGAGCTACCCAATTCTGGCAGGCATTTACCTGCTGGGCGCGTTGGTCTTCTGGTTTTTCTTGCCCAACGTCGGCTTGCGCGTCCAACACCGCCGCAAATTCGCCGATTACACCCGCGTCCTCTCGAGCAAACGCCTGCTGCGCTTCATGCCCGCCTGGATTGCCGCCACCGGCGTGATCGGCTTGTGGCTGGTGCACGTCCAAAATCAGTTGTACGCCGGTAAAAACTCGAGCGTCGCCGGTCAGGCATTGGTCGGATCACTCAATGGTGCGGGCATCAGCTTGGTGCTCGGTGGGTTTGGCGTGGTGTTTTTGGCAGGTTTGTACTACGGTTCGCGCTCGACCGAGCGCCGCAGCACCCCGATGCTTTACGCGGGCTTTGGATTGCTCTGGCTGAGCTTTTGCATGTTCGTGCTCAACCATCCAGAATGGGGACTCGAGTTTGGCTTCAACATCAACCTGGGCTTTACTCAATTTTACGCTCGAGGTTGGTTCTTGCTGCTCTTGATCGGTGCGTTTTTTCAGGCAGGATTTACCCCCGTGGCGCTGGCGTACCTTGCCGATATTTCCCAAGACTTCCCCGAAGACCGAGGCGTGGTCGTTGGCTTGTACAGTATTTTTCTGGCAGGCGGAAATTTAATCGGCGGTTCGTTCCTGGGCAGTATTTTTGTCGGCTTCTTCAAATTTGATGGGATCGCCATGCTGACCCTGTTGTTCACCTTGGTTGCCTTTGCCAGCGTCACCATCATTCGTCGGAACTCGAGCGATTAAAACCATGAAACGCCTTGCCTTCAGCCTGATTATACTCGCCTTCGGTGCGCTGGCAAACTCGAGTCCCAAGCAAACCATCCTCGAGCCTCGCATGTACCTACTGTACGGTTTTGAAACCGGCGACCCTGTGAATGTGTACTTCGAGCGCAAACAAAAACCCGAGTTTAAAACCGTGCGCGTGCCAGGTTTGACTTTAAAACATTGGGGTTACTTGACCGCCTTTGGCAAGGATTTGCTCGAGCTTGAATTCAACATCACACCCAACATGGACGCCGAATTCAATTCGATTGTGGTGACCGACAGCAAAAACCTGACTCAAAAAATTGATGTTGGACCCAACCGAATCATGTACCTCAAGCCCAAAAAAGACTACGAAATCAGCTTTGAATTGCTGGAACAAATCCCAAATCAACGCCTGTTTTTAAGCATCAACATGTTTAATGATTCTGCCAAACCCGTCACCATCGAACAACTGATTTACGCACCTCGAGCCGCCAGCACGAACCAGATTCTCTTAAATCCAAAATACGACCCCAAATGGTTTAACAAACTCGAGGCATGGTCAAAAACCAACGACAGCGCCGCGCTCCCCGCAGGTTCACACTTTGCCAACTCGAGCGATCTGAATTTAAAACTCGAGCCAGGAAAAGGCTTTTCTGCGGCTGTGGTCGCCGCCTCGTTTCAAGAAAAGTTGCTCTGCAAAAAAGGATTGACGGCAAAACTCGAGGCGGTGTTTTTGCAGCCTGTGGTGAAATACCGGGTTGGAAGCGGCAAATCGCAGTTGTACCCGATACCCGATAATGTGCAAGCCAATGTTTGCTTGTAAAAAATTAATCTGCTTTGATAATGCTGACAGGTTGTTCGACACGCATATGAACTCGTGCAAACGCCTGTGAAAATTCTTGACGATATGGATGAAGTAGACGTAAAGGTTTTTGCTGTTTGGCGATTTCTAGAGCGACATTGGTTGGTAAAGTCCAAATATCCAATAAATCCACTACTGCACGGTTAAATCCTAGCGATTCAAGTGTACATGTGTGTAAAGGGAAAACAGTTTTACGTTTTCCAGACACAATTCCGTTCCAAGTGCTTTTAAGAAAGAATGACTCTGCTGTGCCATCACCTTCAAAAGACACAGCGCAAAAAAGGATGTGCTGCGCGTCTCTGATACCGCCATTCTCGGCAATATCACAAGAATGAGAAACAACTATGGCTGGTCGAAGACGTACTTGAATGGCTGTAAATTTGCTTGGCTCAACGTAAGATTCAAGTGTGGTTGGCAGAACTGGATACGGCACATTCCTTAAAATATCGCCCTGGTCTAAATCCTGGCCATCTGAAAATTCGTACCAATCCCACATTCGAGGGGCAAGCGTATCATTCATCTTCACTCAAGGGGCGGAGTTCTCGGAATTTCGGGGCATCACCAAGGGTAACTTGAACCGGCATTTCAATGACTTTGCCAATCATTTGGATTCGAGGCAATGGTTTTAAGTCTTCCTCGAAGGCAAACATAGACGACTCAAGCAAATGCTGTTTGAGAGCTGCATTTTCACGTTCTAATATTTCAATTCGTTCAGACATAACAAGCATTTCATCAAGCATACTGGCATTTGCTGATAAAACGGGTGATTCTTGACCATAGAGATCAATGAAAACATCGTTAGCGATTTCAACAGGTTTTACGCTGATATCAAGCTGAGGTCTTTTACTGTAGGGAATAACTTTGTTGACAACAGAAGTTACTCCAGATAATAAAACGTAACTCATCGTTCCTCCAAAAGTGGCTTTTGCTCAAATTGTCCTAAAATTTCGTTTAGATTATCACGCAAGTTGATTGCGTCATTTACGCCAAGTACGAGTCGAGTAATTGGTGATGCTAGAACGTTCACCTTGTCTGCATTGAGTAATTTCTCTGCGGTTAAAGCATCGGGGTCAATAAAGCCAAAATTGAGGTAAATTTGAGCGTTAAGATGTTGGACAGTTGCAACATTGGCAAATACGGCTTGTCTGACACCCTCTGGGAATACGACCTTCACTTCGAGTTTTCCTTGCGACGCTCTATTTTCTGAACCCATGTTTTAATTCCTCTCAATTGAAATTCATCGTATATCAAATACCTTGACATGAGTGTAACTTCATTTGATGAAGAGACCAAAACACGTGAATCACGGTGCTACGGCAATTCACAATCGAAAACGCCTGTACGCCAACTCGAGCACCAACAACAATGCACCCAACACCGCCAACCACGGCGCAAGCGAGAATCCCGAGGTTTTGCGGCTGGCTTCGTACCCAGTCAAATTCTCGAGCACACGCCCACCCGAAGCTTGGGCAATACGCCGTAAATTCTCTAAACCGTTGCCCGTCTCGAGTTCACGGTTTTTGCTTTGCAAGGTGGTGCGAGCCAGCACCGCCCCAGATTTGACGAGCACCAAACTGCCCGTGGTGTTTTTTGGAATTTGCGCCTCGTAACGCCCTGGCGCGGTTTGGGTCATGTTTAAACTCTTGCCGCCGACCCGCAGCTCGAGGCGTTGATTGTTGAGGTATCGGTTGCTGTCCACCGCGTCCACAATCGCGCTACCGCCATCCTGCGAGACCGAAAGCGCGTAAGGTGTGGGTGCAAGCTCGAGCCAGCGCGTGATTGTGCCGAGCAGATTTGGCAGTTCTGCCCAGCGCGTGAAGGCATCATTCCTCGAGAGGTCGGCGGTTAAGGCAGCCGTGCGTCCCAAACCTTTGCGGGTCACCGCCAGCACGGGTTCGCGGTCCAAGCCCACCAGAATCGCTTCGGCGTCGGGGTGCAAGGTCGTGGCAATATATGCGCTTAAAGCTGGTGGAAGGCTGGAAACCCTTGCCAGAGGATGCCGCACCAAAGTCGGTTTGAAGACCTCAAGCCGCACCACGCTGCGGGTTGCGGTTAAAGCCTCGGTGGTGAAAATTCTGGGCAGCGTGTCAATTTGCAGCGCCTCGTAATAGCGTCCCTTGCCCGCCTTGGCAATCGCTTTCAAACGTGGCACGTCCGCATCCGAACCAACGGCGATGCTCGAGGTGGTGATGCCCGCGTCGTTGGCGGCTTTGGCGATGCCAGGAAAATCTGGGGGCGTGGCGTTGGTTTCCTCCGCATCGGCGAGTTGTCCGTCGGTCAGCAAAATAATGTGCTTGATCGAGGCTTTTCGCTCAATTAATGCCTGAATCGCCTGACGGTACGCAGGCTCGAGAATCGTGCCGCCCTCGGGCTGGACATCCTGCACCGCACGAAGCATTTGCAATTTGTTGTTGTCGGTTGCGCGGATTGGTTTAAAAACCCATTTTGCCGTGTCCGAAAAAGTAATCAAACCCAGCAAATCCTTCGGGTTCGCCAGTTCGATCACGTTGCTGACCCCCTCGAGCGCCAATTCGAGTTTTTGCGCGTTGCCGCTCGAACCCATCATCGACAAACTGCGATCCACGATCATGACCATTGCCACCAGCGGCACATCGACCCGCGTGCGCAAATCGCTGGCGACGGGCATCAATTCCTCGAGTTTGGTCCTTGCCCAACCGCCCAAACCAAAACTTTTTGCGCCGCCCGTGAACATCAAGCCGCCGCCGTCGTTGACAAAACGCTCGAGCAACTGCAATTGCCCCCGCGAGTAATCGGTTGCCGCGCCCCGAATGATGATCGCGCTGGCGGACAGCGGCTCGAGGATGCTGGCGGGCGTGCCCTCGCGCACCACAAAACCCTGACCGCGCAAGAGTTTGGACATGGCTGGATCGCCGATCACCAGTACATTGCCGCGACCCTCGACCCGCAAGCTGAGGGTTTTGCTGTCATCGAGTTTTGGTTGCTCAAAATTCGGTTCGATCTTGACTTCCAGCGCCGCCTCGCCAGGGTCAGGCACGACAAAATCAATGCCGACACTCGAGCGACCCGCCGGCAGGGTCAAGGTTTGCACGGGCAGCGGCGCACCGTTCAAACTTGGCAAGATTCGCACCCGAGCCGCCTGAGACAAGCCAATCACCGCCGTCGCTCGAGCCGTTGCGCCCTTGCTTAAAGAATTTGGCGCGATCAACTCCGCCACGCTGGCGTTCTGGCGCGAGGTTAAAGGCAGGACGTCCACTGGTACGCCAGGCAGCCGCTCGAGCGCGTTGGCGGTGGTGCTGTTGCCATCCGAAACCAACAGCACCCGCGTACCCTCGTAAGCCTGCGCCACCTGAAGCGCATTGCCAATATCGGTTTGGCTCGTCTCGAGCGCATCCCTCGGCGTCCCAGCCACCCCCGCCTGACCCGCGAACTCGAGCCTCGCACTGGCAGAAATACGCGCCAACGTTTGCGGCGGGGGACTGGCGGAATCACTGACATCCGTCAAAATCACCAAACCCGCCCGAGCCGTCTCGAGGTTCGGGCTGGACGCCGCAAACGCCAAAACCAGCAGAGCGATAGACCGCAAAACACCCGTCACGCCGCGAACGATTTGCGCTCGAGAGACGATCAACGCCGCAACAAAAATGATGAGCGCCAAAATCAAAATCCAAGGTTGCTCGAGGTGCAAGATCATGAGGGACACCCAGTCATCATTTGTCGCATAGACATAAGATCGTTACGCTGTTTCCCTCTCATCCCCAGCCCTTCTCTCCCAGGAGAGAAGGGAGTTTTATTGCTTCCTAAAGGGATGAAAATTTTGTTTTTCATTCTTTTTTTAAAGCAGGCGAAAAAATTTTTAGGAAGCGATATTTCGGCATCTCGAGATTTGCAGGCAGCTCCCTTCTCCTGATGTTGGGAGAAGCGGTTTCGCCCGAAGGTGCGTCTTGAAATCAAGAAGGGTCGGGGATGAGGGTAGAGAGGGTCGCTGCTGATTTTTGCGTCCATGAAGGAAAATGCGATTGAGTTCGAGTCTTCACCAAAAACCGTTTCTCGAGCTTTCATGACACACCCTTTGCACGCCAGAAATTCAAATCAATTCTCCCGCCACCTCGCAAGAACGCCTCGAGCGCCAAAGCGATGACAGACAGCAGCAACAACCAAGCCCGAGCGCTCGAGTCTTGAATGGGCGCGGCACTTAAATTTGAGGGTTTGGCTTTGCCGATTTCAAAAATTTTACTTTCACCGTTCACGATTTTGGTTTGTTCGCTCGAGTTGAGGCTGGCGGTGTAACGCCGCCCCGCAACGTTGTACACCCCTGGAACGAGCGCTCGGGTTAAGCCTGGTGCGCTCGAGTTGTTTAAAATAACTTCAACGTCGTTGCTGGCGGGCAGGTTCGCGCCGAGTTTGAGGGTTTCGACGCCAATAAATTCCTCGAGCGCGTTGAAGATCAAAACTGGAAAGGCAGGGTTGGAACGCAAGTCGCTGTCGAGCGGGTGGGCGGCAATGTAGACGGCTCGGACGCCTGGCGCGTCGCCGCGTTGAATGAAAGCACTCGAACCAACCCGAGCCAGAACGTTCCAACCGCCATCGAGCAATTCTGGGGCTGGCACGCTCGAGATTCTGGCACGCACGCCCTCGAGGTTGGCAAAGCGCAACAGGTTGTTGGTGGCATCCCAGCCCGATACGACCTCAAGTTTGGGCAGCGTTTGCCCTTTGATTGGATTTTGTGGCGCGAGCGGCGCGAAAATGATGTAATTGCCAGCAGGTAAACTCTTTGGCACAACCCCAACCAGCACCATCGCGTCAAAACCGGCACTCGAGGCTGGCGGCAGGTTTTGAACGGCGGCACGAACGCCAGGCACGCTGACCACGGCGCGAAGCACGTCGTCTTGTTGCGGGCTGACGAGCACCCGCCCCGCACCTTGTACCGCATAGGCGCTGTCGTCCAGCTCGAGCGCATCCTGATTTTTGGGCAAACTGAGTTTGTACTCGCCTGGTTCGACCTCGACCTGTGGCGTCCAAATCGCCCGTGTGCTGCCAGAAACCCGCAACGCTTGGCTGGCGATCACGTTCCCGTTGCGCTCGAGTTTGACCTGCACCGTTTTGGGGCTGTTCGCGTTGGATTCAATCGCGGCAAACAACTGCTTGCCGCGCACCTGAAACGCCGTAATGCCAAGGTTGTCGCCGTTGCCGCGAATGGCATGAAAAACCCCAGCAAAACCCGTCGGCGGCTCGAGGCTGGAAAAAACGTGCGCCTCGGCGTTGGGCAACAATGCCGCCGCCAGTTTGATCGCCCCCTCGAGATCGCTGCCCGCATCGCCCGCTTGAAGTTTCTCGAGGTTTACACGGGCATCGGACACGCTGGCGCTGGAAACCACGGTTGCACCCAAACCTGCCCGCACGATCACCACGCGCCGCGCACCAGACAATAATTTTTTTGCCTCGAGCAACGCCGCCTCAAAACGAGACGGTTTGACATCCGTGCTGCGCATCATCGCGCTGGCATCCACAATGATGGCAATGTCGCGCCCTGGCAGCTCGAGCCGAGGGCTGGCGGCGCCCAAACTGGCGGCGATCACGGTTAAAAGTTGCAACAACAACAAAATGTTCGGCGAGAACCGCGCTTTGCGGCTGGGGGCTTCCTCCCGCGACCACAACCACAAGGCACTGACGGTACGTTCACGGCGGGCTTGCCGAATAAAATGCAAGGCAATCACCACGGGTACGAACAGCAACCCCAGCAAGAACAATGGCGCGGCAAAAGTCAGCATGAACCGAACCAAATCCTACACCTCGAGCATGGCAAAACCGTGACGAAAGCATTTTTTATCAGGCTTTGCACTTTCGCGCCCAAAGCTCGAGAATGAGGGTATGAAGCCCGTTTCCAAAGTCGTGGTGGTCATCAACGACCCCAGTGTGCTCGAGTTGTTCGTTCAAGGTTTTAACCACGCCGCGCAAAGCCTCGAGAATCCGTTCGGGCTTGTGTTCGTCGGGGCTTCGAGCACAAGTCAAGCGCTGGCGTTCCTCGAGTCTGACGGCGATCTGCAATGCGTGATCTTGGATGACAAACTGCTCGAGGCTGGCGGGTCGCTGGCGTTGATTGCCAAAATTGGCGATGACCGCCCAGAGTTGGACGTGTTCGTGCTTATCAGCAAAGAGCGCGAAGATGAAGTCATCAAAGCCCTGTTCGACGAAGCCGTGAGCGGTTATTTTTACCGCGAAGAACAAGATTACCGTGGCATTTACCGTATCGTCAGCGCCCAAATTGGCGAGCGTTTTGAAACCCCGTTTTATGACGCCCTCAAACGTTACGTGCTCAAAGCCATCGATTCCTGGCATACCCCAGGTCACTCGAGCGGCGACAGTTTACGCAGCAGTCCGTGGGCGAACGATTTTTACGAGTTTATGGGCGAACACGCCTTTGATGCCGACCTCAGCGTGAGCGTCAAAAGCCTGGACAGCCTACTCGAGCCGACGGGCGTAATCCTCGAGGCGCAACAGAAGGCGGCGCGGGCGTTTGGGGCGAAGAAAACTTTTTTTGCCACCAACGGCACGAGCACCGCCAACAAAGTGATTTTTCAAAGCATTCTCGCGCCAGGGGACAAATTATTGCTGGATCGAAACTGTCACAAAAGCGTCCATCACGGCGTGGTGCTTTCGGGCGCAAACCCCATTTACCTCGACTCGAGCATCAATTCGCGTTACGGCATGTTCGGACCGATCCCGAGAAAAACCTTGCTCGAGGCTATTCAAAACCATCCCGATGCGGAGGCGCTGATTCTGACCAGTTGTACCTACGACGGCTTGCGTTACGATTTGCACCCGATTATTGAGGCGGCACACGCCAGCAACATCAAAGTCATCGTGGACGAAGCCTGGTACGGTTTCGCACGATTCCACCCCGCTTTCAGACCCACCGCGCTCGAGGCTGGGGCGGATTACGCCACGCAAAGCACCCACAAAACCCTGTCTGCACTCTCGCAAGCCGCCATGATTCACGTTGCAGACCCAGATTTTGACGAGCATCAATTCCGCGAGAATTTCAACATGCACACCAGCACCAGCCCGCAATACACCATGCTCGCCAGTCTCGACGTTGGGCGGATGCAAGCCGAACTCGAGGGTTTTAAAATGCTCTGCAACGTGCTCGAGTACGCCAAAGAATTGCGCGAGGACATCAACGGCACAGGCGTTTTTCGGGTGCTCGAGTTACAGGATTTGCTGCCAGAAATTGTTCTCGAGGACGGGATTCGGCTCGACCCGACCAAAATCACGGTGGACATTTCGCAGGGCGGGTACACCGTCGAAGAACTGCAAGAACTGCTGTTTGAGCGGTACAACATTCAAGTCGAAAAAAGCACCTTCAACACCATCACGTTGCTCCTGACCATCGGCACAACGAAAAGCAAATGCTCGAGGTTGTTCGATGCCCTGGCGCGAATTGCCCGCGAAAAACGCACTCCAAAACGCGCCATCTCGAGTCCTGAAATTCCGCAATTCACCAGCCTGAAATTTCTGCCTCGAGATGCGTTTTACGTTGAGGGTGAACTCGTGCCGCTCCTTGACGACTTTGACCATGTGAACGCCAGCTTGCAAAACCGAGTCAGCGCCGACCAGATCGTGCCGTACCCACCAGGCATTCCGGTGCTCGTGCCAGGGCAAGTCGTGACGCTCGAGATTGCGCAGTATTTGGCGCGGATGCTGCGCTTGCAAAAACGCATTGAATTGCACGGCGTGGTGTTTGACGGGTACGTGCCGTGTTTGCGGGTGGTGAAGCTCGAGGAGGAAAGGGTTTTGAAGGGGTTGTGAAGAGGTTTGGAAGCTCGAGAAAAGGATATGACCATGATCCCCCAACGAGACATCAAATCCTTATCCACGGACGAGATCACTAATTATTTGTGTGAAGCTGGGTTTGGCGGCTACCTCACAAAACCCGAATACCTCGAGATCATGGCAGAACTCGAGGCTCGAGCCGTGCAACCAGAGGTGCTTGCGGATTTAGCTACGTTTGGCAAGCCCGAATGGTACAAGCACAAATTTCAATTTGGTTTGTAATTGTGCCAAATCTCGAGAATCGCAGCATTCACCGCGTTATGCTCGAGAAAATCTTTTTGGTACTGGCTTGGCACGTGTTCTGTGTTTGTTTTCAAAACCCAGTTCACCAAGCTTTCCAAGTGCTGTTTCGCTTCAGGTTCCTCGAGCGTCACTAAAATTCTGGCGTGCGTCCACCAAGTTTCGGCGCAGTAAAAGTTGGTGCAATCGTAGGTTTTTGGAAGTTCAAACGCTTGGCTGCCGTGGTCAAACGCAAGACTCGAGCCATCAAAAAGCCGGAAGGGAAAATCCCTTCCAGCCAAGTGTCGCTCGAGCTTTTTAAATCAAGCCAAGTGCTTTGACCGCATCGCGCTCTTCAATCAATTCGGCTGCCGTGGCATCCATTTTGGCGCGGCTGAAGGCATCAATCGCCAGTCCTTGCACGATGCTGTACCCACCGTTTTTACAGGTCACTGGAAAGCTGTACATCAAACCTTCGGGAATTCCGTAACTGCCGTCGCTGGCAATGCCCATGCTGACCCAGTCACCGTCTTTGGTCCCCAATGCCCAATCGCGCATGTGGTCGATGGCGGCGTTCGCGGCACTGGCGGCACTCGAGAGTCCTCGAGCCTCAATAATCGCTGCGCCGCGTTTGGCAACGGTTGGAATAAACGTTCCCTCGAGCCAAGCTTGATCGTTGATGGTGGCGGCAGCGCTCACGCCCTCAACTTCGGCGTGGAACAAATCTGGGTATTGGGTGCTCGAATGGTTGCCCCAGATCGTCATTTTGGACAGGCTCGAGACTGGTTTGCCCGTTTTGGCTGCCAGTTGCGAAAGGGCGCGGTTGTGATCCAGGCGCGTCATGGCACTAAATTGCTTGTTGTTCAGTTTCGGTGCGTTGTTCATGGCAATTAAAGCATTGGTGTTCGCGGGGTTACCAACGACCAGCACTTTGACATCTCGAGCCGCGTGCTCTGACAGCGCTTGCCCTTGAGGTTGGAAAATTCCGCCGTTCGCCGCCAGCAAATCGCCGCGTTCCATGCCTTGCTTGCGCGGCATCGAACCGACCAGCAAGGCGTAATTCACGTCTTTAAACGCCACATTGGCATCGTCGGTTTGCAACACGCCAGCCAGCAGCGGAAACGCGCAGTCTTCAAGCTCCATGACCACACCGTTTAAGGCTTTTAAAGCGGGCGTAATCTCGAGCAAGTGCAGAATCACGGGTTGATCCGCGCCGAGCATGGCTCCGCTGGCAATGCGAAACAACAAACTGTAGCCAATTTGACCGGCGGCGCCAGTCACAGCAACACGAACGGGGGTTTTCATGAATCCTCCAATAACAACTCGGGCACTGTCTGCGCTCGAGATCATGTCAAACCCAGCCATGATAGTCCTGCATGACTGGGCTGGACAAGCGTTCGGAGTTTTGTGTCTTTGAAATTTCGTAGGGGCGCTGCTTGCTGCGCCCCTGCATACAACGATTTCTGAGGTTTAAGCCAAATGTCTCGAGGTTTTTGTTACGACCCGAGTTAACGGTTTACCGTTCCCATGTTCGCGTAACGATCCCCAACCGCCACGCCTTTTGGCGCAATCTGCTCGAGGGCTGCCAGGTCTTCGGCGCTCAATGAAACGTTTAACGCCCCAATGTTTTCCTCGAGGTACTTGACGCGTTTTGTTCCAGGAATCGGCACAATATCGTTGCCCTGAGCGTACAACCACGCCAGCGCCAGTTGTCCTGGGGTGCATTTTTTCTGTTCGGCAAGAGCCTGGACTTTCGCAACAAGCTCGAGGTTCTTGTTAAAATTCTCGCCCTGAAAGCGTGGGTTGTGACGGCGGAAATCGTCTTGGGCAAAATCTTCAACACTTTTGATCTGACCCGTCAAAAAACCGCGACCGAGCGGACTGTACGGCACAAAGCCAATGCCAAGCTCGCGGCAGACGGGCAAGATTTCGTCTTCGGGTTCTCGAGACCACAGGCTGTACTCGGTTTGCAGGGCGCTGATCGGATGCACCGCCTGCGCCCGTCGAATCGTGGCGGGGGCGGCTTCAGACAGTCCGAGGTATCTCACCAAGCCGTCTTTGACCAGTTCCGCCATCATGCCAACGGTGTCCTCAATCGGCACGTTCGGGTCAACGCGGTGCTGATAGTACAAATCGATATGATCCACCTCGAGCCGCCTCAGTGAAGCCTCGCACGCCGCCCGAACGTACTCTGGTTTGCCGTTGACGCCCAAGAACGCGCCCGTCTGCGGGTCGCGCACGTTGCCAAACTTGGTGGCAATCACAAATTGATCGCGCTTGCCTTTGATCGCCTTGGCAATCAATTCCTCGTTGCGACCCACGCCGTACATGTCGGCGGTGTCCAAGAAATTCAAGCCTTGCTCGAGTGCAAAATGAATCACACCAATCGATTCGGTATCGTCAAAAGCGCCGTAAAAGTCGCTCATGCCCATGCAGCCCAAACCCATTTGCGAGACTTTCAAACCTTGATTGCCAAGCGAAACCTGTTTCATACCGAACCTCCAACGCCTCTCGAGTTTGATCTCGAGTCTGGGATGATTTGATCGTGTTTGCGGTAAATTTTGATTTTGTTCTCAATCGCCTCTAAATTGGTTTGCAACTCGAGAATCCTTTGACGCACGGTTTTTTGATGCTGCTCGAGTAATTTCAAGCGCTCACCAATGGCGCTGTCACCTTGCGCTAAAAGTTCGGCAAAACGTTTCATGCCCTGAATCGGCATTCCAGTATCGCGCAGGCGCAACAAAATGTTCACCGCCCCAAGATCACGCTCGGAATACCGTCGTTGTCCGTTGGCATCTCGAGCGATGGGTGGCAGCAAACCGATGCGTTCGTAATAACGCAAGGTGTGCACGCTGACGTTGCTGTGGGTTGCGGCTTCTAAAATGCTGAGGGTCGGAGCGCTCACAAGGGGAAGCTTAAACCTTCGAGTGCGCTCGAAGTCAAATTGAAAATAATAATCTCGAGATGTCCCGGCAATTTTTGCGAACAACGATTCACATCTGCGGTGCTCGATAATCGGGTCATGCCTACTCGAGCGTTTCCGGTGATGGTCTTGATCGTGCTTTTTTCAGTGGTCTTGGCAGATGCTCGTCCTGACCCAAACCCCGCCGGACAGACCTTGATGCCGGAAGGCAGCACCAAGGTTCAGATGTTGCACGAAACCATCAAACTCGAGGTAAAAGCCACCGGCTCAAGCCATCTTTCGCCAGATGTGGCGTTGGTCACGGGTGATTTTGTTTTTAAGAATCAAGGCAAAAAGGACGAGCTGATGCAAGTTTTATTTCCCAGCGCCTCTGAAAGATCGCGTTTTTATGTCGGGCGTCAATTTCGGGTCTGGCTGGACGGCAAAGAAATTCCCAGCAAAGAAATCAAAAAATCTGAAACAGACGGCGTGATGTACACCTGGCGAGCCTTCACGGCGCGTTTTGGGCTGGGTCGTGAGGTGAAGGTTCGGGTCAAGTATTTGACCGATTCGCTCAATTTTGACTTTGATGCTCGAGGTTCTGTGCCACCTTCAGCCGTGAACGATTTTATGTACACGTTCGCCACAGGCGCGGCTTGGTTTGGCAAGATTGGCGCGGTTGATTTGATCGTGAAATTGCCCTACGCAGCCTCGAGCGAAAACCTGTTGGTCAATGCTGAAACTGTCTTTGATCAAAAAGCGCCCGTTCGTTACCAAGGCAATGAAGCCCATTGGCATTGGAACAACGTCGAACCAAGCTCGGGCAGCGACCTCGAGTTTGAAACGCCCGCAGTGTGGTTGTGGAAAGCCATTTTGGAAACAGAGCAACGTCTACGGGTTGCGCCCAAAGATTTGACCGCCAACCAGACCCTGATTCAACTCTGGGCTGAATGGTACATCACCCGCAATAACAGTTTTGGGGAAAGCGACTTGAATGGCTTGTTAAAAACTTGTCGGCAAGCATTTGCACGCTTGCCGACGGCGCTTGGCTTACGTTTTTTGTGCGTAAAACTCTTGCCTGGCTTGTACGGAAAACACGAGGCAGGTTACGAAGGTGATGAGGTCACCATTGAGATTTTAAAACTCCTCGAGGAAATCAACCGACTTGACCCTTACAACCGAGACGCCGAGGAAATTTACGCCCACATGGACAAATTGGGTTACGAAGCTTCAGGAGGAACGGGTTGGTCTTGGGTGACACTGCCCGCCAGCAGCCCTCGAGCGGGTTCGGCTGGGGCTAACCCAAAGCTGAGCGCCCAACAAACCATTGCGACCCTGGCTCAAAGTGCCACATTACGCTCGAGCGATACCAAAGCCTGCATTGCAATGCTCGGCAAACTGAAACCAGAGCCAAGTTTTGAGTACGTGTTTCAACCAGAACAAGCCTATGCGTTCACCGCGCCAAATGCGCCCGCCAAGACTGTCAAAGCCAGCCTCGAGCGTGCCTTAGCTCAATTTGGGCGCAGTTGGATCAGTCCGCTTTGGGGAACGGACAGTTGGTTTCCAATTGATGGCAATGACGAATGGGCAATGTCGGTGCGATTTTTTGCCAACCTCGACGGCTCGAGACGGTACGCCGTAGCCGTTCGGATCAATCCCGAGCGCGAACGCACCGTATGCTTTCTCACGTATCTGCGAAGGAAGCCCTGATCTTCAATGCTCGAGACTGACTTTTGGCATCAAACGCTTCAACCCGCTCGGCAACCACCAGTTCCATTCACCCGCCAGTTGCAGCACGGCTGGCACCAGAATCAAGCGTACCAAACTCGCGTCGAGCGCCACGGCGACCGCCAAGCCCAAACCGATGGTTTTGTTGGCGACCACATCGCCTTGAATAAACGCCGAAAACACCACCAGCATGATCAGTGCGGCGCTGGTAATCACGCCAGCGGTTCGCTCGAGGGCACTTTTCACGCTGTCGGTGGTGTTCATGCCGCTTAAATGCGCCTCTTGGACCCTCGAGAGCAAAAAGATTTCGTAATCCATGCTGAGTCCAAAGGTCACGGCGAACATCACGAGTGGCAGGCTCGAGTCGATGGCGCCAACGTCGGTGGGGATGTTGAAGAAGTTGGCGAGCAAACCTTTTTGAAAAACCAGTGTGATGATGCCGTAACTTGCGCCGACGGTCAGGGTGTTCATGATGATGCTTTTTAAGGGAATCAAGAGGCTGCGGAACGCCAGCGCCATCAAAATAAACGTGGCGATAAAAACCGTGCCGATGGAGATTGGCATGGCGCTGATCAGGGCATTGGTGAACTCTTGCGCCCCCACGGGCGAGCCGCCGAGGTAGTGCTTTTCAAACCCAGCATTGGCAATTGCAGCGCGAATGCGGACAATCCAACCTGGAATTTCGGCGGGATGAACCGCATTTTTCGGGATCACGCTCATGTGCAAGTATTGCCTGTCACTCGAGATGCTGCGTTTGGTCAGGGTATCGAGCGCCCCAAAACCGTTGCCGCTGCCAGAACTCGAGTTTGAACGCCCAACCAAAAACGGCGAGATCACCACGCGCACGTCGGGCATGGCAACTAGGGCTTTGTCGAGGGTTCGCCAGTTGCGTCTGGCGGTGCTGTCAAAACCACCTGGTTTGCCCAGGTCGAGCACAATTTCAAACGAGTCCATCGCGCCGCCAAGCTCGAGCGGTTGAATCAGCGCCAGCCCTTTGCGGGATTCGACGTGGCTCGAGAGTCCGAACGCGCCAGTGTAGCCGAGCTGCATTTGCAAGGCTGGAGAACCGAGCAGCAGGAGAAAACCGATAATCAAAAGGCTCGAGAGCCAGGGACGTTGCATGACCCTGCCCGCCCAGGCGTGCCAGAAGCCGTTGCTTTGATTGCTCGAGGTGAATTTGAATTGGAGTTTGCGTGGGCTGTTGACACGTTCGCCCAAGAGCGCCAGCATTGCGGGGACGGCGGTGATGCTCGAGAGGACGGTTAAAATCACAACGATCACACCTGCCACGCCCATGCTGCGAACGAACAGCAAATCGGGAACGAGCAGTGCCGCCATGGCAATGGCAACGGTCAAGCCCGAGAACGCCACGGCTCGTCCGGCGGTGCGACTGGTGTTGGCGGCGGCTTGGCGCGGGTCTCGTCCGTTTGCCAGCTCCTCGCGGAAGCGGTTGACCAGCAACAGCGCGTAATCGATGCCGGCGCCCAAGCCCAGCATGGTCACCACACTTTGCGCGAAACTCGAGACATCAAAAAATTGCGTGACCACAAAAACGGCTGCCATCGCAATCGTTATGGACACCATGCCGACCACGAGTGGAATGCCTGCCGCGACCAGGGCGCCGAATGCCAGCACCAGAATGATGGCGATCAGTGGTAATGCCGAGAACTCGCTGCGTTTGGTGTCCGATTCGCTCAAGTTTAAAAAATCTTGGGTCACGGCGGTTGCGCCGGTCACGTAAAATTTGGTGTCTGGAATCTGGCTGGTTTTAACAAGGTCTCGGATGCTGGCAAGCACGGGTTCAGGTTTTTTGAGGCGCGTCTCGAGGATGGTCGCGGTGATGGTCTTGCCATCAAATTCGTTGTCTTTGCTGCGAAGTTTTAAGGGGCTGTCATCGTAATATCGCGTGACGCTCGAGACGCCATCCAGTTTGCCCAGTTCGGTTGTCAAGGTCTTGTACTGGCTTTTGAAATTTGCATCGTCGCTCGAGAGGCTGCTTTGGGAGACCAAAATGGTGCGGTCAATTTGCTTTTGATCGAATTTGGTTTCAAAGAGTTTGTTGACCGTTTGCGCCTCGCTGTTTTTGGTGGCGCTGGCGCTGCCGACCAATCGTTTTGGCGCGAGCGCGGCGAAGGGCGCGGAAACCAGCAAGAGCACAGCCCAAAAGATCAGTACCCAGGCGGGGCGTTTGGAGACCAGGTCGGCAATCAATTTGAACATAGAGGACCTCGAGAGCGCCGATTCAGGAGACTCGAGCGCTGAGCTTTATCATAGCTTGTGCTTTTAATCGCAAGCGTGACAACTGACCCGAAAACCCTTAACGCATCTCGAGGTGATGGGCTTCTAACTGCGTCACAAATGCCAGCGCCTTGGCTCTGGCAACGACCACGTTTTCAAGCTCTTGAGGCTCGAGCGTCACGCTGTAAACCTCGAGCGAATCGCCCAGTGCCACCGCCGCCACCTTGGAGCCGCAAATCTTGCCCAAACTGAGGGTCAAATCAAGTTCGGCTTGCGCTAGAACTTCAACAAAAGCTTTTACGCCGGCTGTGTCGGGCAGGTTTTTGGGAAGCTCGAGTTTCATTTTGGTTTGGGGTTCAAGATCAGGTTTGGTTTGTTGGTCGGAATGATGACCAGCTCGCCCTTTTTGATGAATCCCAGATTTCTGGCGGCAAACTCGAGATAGACTGGATCGGTTTTGGCTTCCTGAAAGCGCGTTTTTAAATCGTTGACTTCATTTTGCAATTTTTTCACGCGGGCTTGTTCGTTGCGAATGTTGGCATTGACCTCGAGTTGCCGAAATAAGGTCAAGCCCAGCAAGGCGCTAATTTGCAATACACCCAGGGCAATGACCAAGGTCAGGATTCCGTACAGAACGGTTTCCCGTGAAGGCAATTGAAATTTCTTGCTTCCCCGAATCACTTCTGAAGACCTTAGCATAAAAATCGTTGTGTGTGACAACTTGCACGGTCAATGCCACATTATATTATGTTAAAAACAAAACAAACCTCAATAATATGCTAAAAACCTCAAATATGGTGGCTCGAGGCTTCAATTACGGTGTCCTCGGCAAAAAGCGCGGTGCTCAAGTACCGTGCGCCGGTGTCACAGGCTATCGTCACCACGCGCTTGCCTGCGCCCAAGGTTTTTGCCACCTCGAGCGCGGTGTAAATCATGCCGCCGCCGCTCATGCCGACAAACAAACCCTCCTGTTTGGCAAGTTGCCGCGCAAACGGAAATGCGTCTTCCTCGAGCACGGTTTTGATCTCGTCGAGCAAGTCGAGCCTGAGGTTTTTGGGAATAAAACCGGGTCCCATGCCCTGAAAACCGTGCTCTCCCCTTTTCCCGCCTGAGAGCACATTGGAGCGCTCGGGTTCGACGGCAATGACTTTGATCTTTGGGTCTTGCTCCTTCAAAAACTGTCCGACGCCGCTGATCGTGCCGCCCGTTCCCGAGCCGTAAACGAACGCATCAATCTGTCCGTGCATCTGCCGCCAGATTTCTGGTCCGGTGGTTTGGTAATGAATGCGTGGGTTGGCAGGATTCTCAAATTGGTTCGGCATCCACGCGCCCAAAGCGTCCCGAATGCGCTCGGCTTCCTCGATGGCGGCAAGCATCCGCCGCTCTGGGTCGGTCAATACCAATTCTGCGCCGTAAGCCCGCAGCGTGCGTTTGCGTTCCTCGGACATTTGCGCGGGCAGGGTCAAAATCAGTTTGTAACCCCTTGCCGCCGCCACTTGCGCCAAACCGATGCCCGTGTTGCCCGAGGTCGGTTCGACGATGGTGCCGCCAGGTTTGAGCACACCACGTTCTTCAGCATCAAGAATCATGCTGAGCGCCGTGCGGTCTTTGATGCTGCCACCAGGGTTTTGCCCCTCGAGCTTGACCCAGACCTCCGCCATGTCGCCGTTGGTGACACGCTCGAGTTTGAGGATTGGGGTGTTGCCGATGAACGCGTCGATCATGTCTCGAGGTTAAGGCTCGAGATGGTTTCTTGATGTGTTGAGCGCAACTTGGATTTTAAATGCGTTCGGCGATCATAAAACGTTCAAACCAAATCCCGATTTGATCTCGGTGCAATTCAGACCAGCGCGACCAAACTTCTCTGACCCAACGTTCAACCAGCTCTGAACGCTCGAGTGGGGTTTTGCCGGCTGCCACATCCGCAACAGTCAAACTCGAGTCAAACGAGGGCGGGGTGAGCCAGTGAAACCTCGAGTGTTTTTCGCTACTTTTGATTCGCCCTGGGCGTTGCCGCAGCCACAGGGCTTGGTCTGGCTTAAAACCGCGCTCGAGAATTCCATAAAGCACCATCGCATGAATGGCGACAGAATTGATGGTTTGATCTGACGGTGTGCCAGGGTGTTGAACGGCGTAAGCGTCCACGATCAGGTTGTTGAACGCCTTAGGCGCGAGGGGTCGTTCTGGGTCATTCAACGAATTGAAGATTGCCCAACACGCCGACGACGAGGTCATGTAACGGTGGGTCGCACCGTTTTCAATTCTTGGCAACACCGCTTGGCAGCCAGGGCATGTCTCGAGCGTACTCATGCAATTCAATGTACGGGAAACCTCGAGTCGAGTCCAATTTTGAAGTCGAAGTGAGCGCTTGACAATTTTAATAAGTGCGCTTATTATCTAACAACGGAATCAAACTCGGTTCTCAAAACACAAAGCCATTCTTTCAGCACTGCTCGAGCCACCTCGAGCCAGGAGGATTTTATGTGGAGCACCCAAGCCAGCAGCATCTCGAGCGCCAGCCCTGAAACCATTTTCGCCCTGTACGCCGACTTCCCAAACTGGAAACGCTGGGACACCCACCTGATCGCCACAAGCCTGCAAGGTGCGTTTGAAGCGGGCAGCGTTGGGACGTTGCACCCAACTGGAGCACCCGCCCCAATGCCGTTCACCCTGCTTGCCGTCACACCAAACCAAGGCTTTACCGACAGCACCCAACTTCCAGGCGCAAATGTGGTCTTCACCCACACGCTCGAGGCACTGCCAGAAGGCACACGCATCACCCACCACTGCGAAATTGTTGGCGAGGCGTGGGAGCGTTATGTGGGTACCCTGGGTGCTGGAATTGCCGAGCGCTTGCCAAGTACGGTGGCAAACCTTGCCAAACTTGCCGCCGAACAATAAATCAAAATCACCTTGCTTAAGTCAGGTAGCATTTATCCATGCCGCTTCAAACCGAATTTAGCGAACCCAACGACAACCCAGGCTTTTTGTTGTGGCGCGTGACCAATTCCTGGCAACGCCAAATCCGTGCCGCGCTCGAGCCGTTGGATTTAACCCACGTGCAATTTGTGCTGCTGGCAAGCCTTGCGTGGCTTTCCCATCAAGAAACGAGCATTCCGCAAGTCTTGCTGGCGCAGCACGCCAACACGGACGTCATGATGACCTCGCAGGTGGTCAGAACCCTTGAAACCAAGGGTTACCTGAGGCGTCAGACCGACCCAAACGACGCTCGAGCCAAACTTTTGAGCATCACGCCGGCAGGTCTGGCTTTGGTGAACATTGCCATCAAAGCCGTTGAGGCGGTGGACAAAAGCTTCTTTTCCAAGCTCGAGCGACCTCGAGAATTTGCACTGACTTTAGGGTCACTTTTGGAGGATTAAATGCGTTACTGGATTGGCGTCACCCCGTATGATCATGTTCTGAACGGCGTTAAGGGTGGATTTTGCCAACTTGGACACGGCAAAAAACCGGCACTCGAGAAAATACAGCCCCAGGACTGGATCATTTATTATTCACCGCGTCAACACATGGCGCCAGACAGCCAAACACTGCAAGCCTTCAGCGCCATCGAACAGATTTTGACCCGTGAAATCTACCAAGCCGACCTGGGCGATTTCAAACCCTGGCGACGCGATGTGGGCTTTCTCGAGGTTGCGCGAATCGTGCCAATCCGCCCGTTGATTGCCAAGCTCGAGTTTATCAAAGACCCTGCACGTTGGGGCGATCCATTTTTCCGTGGACACCTCGAGATTGGGCGCACAGATTTTGAATTGATTGCCAAGCAGTTTGAGGTTCTATCGGCTGTTTAGACTGGAATCCAAAAGCCTTGTGACGCCTGAAGTCATACGGAATTAACGAGAACACTCCGTTATTCCGCTTCGCTCCACAACTCCGTTAACCTCGTTGATTCCGTACTTTTGCCACTCCCGTTGGTCGGGGGAACAGTCGATAAAGCATGACTGTTCCCCACAATTTGGTATCATGGGGCTTTTGGATTGAATATGAACCTCAAAATTGACCCAAAAACGATTACCCAATGGAATACTATTGCCGATTCCAGCCTTGGTGCTTCAAAACCTGACTAAGAAAAGTACGCTATTCTTTGAACTTATGGTAATGTCACATTGCAATCACAGACGCCAAAATGTGCAATATTCACACAAAATCTATCCAGGAAGAGTATTGTTATTTTGAGGTTCAAGCCAACTTCTTCAAAACTTTTTATTGCTTGACCCTTACGTTAGGGTATACTTCAGACTCGAAACGTTTAATCAGCAATAATGTGTAAAAACCAAAATTCGGATTGGGGAATTTGCGTTTTGGAATGTCTTGTCAAAGAGGCACATTTGCCTGATTAAATCTCGCAATGCGTGTTTAAACTTTTGTTTGAAGACGTGTTAAAGAAAACGAAGGAGGCACTCTTGAATCTCGTTCCAATCGGTCGGTTTTCTCAACTCACAGGACTCTCTGTTCGCGCCTTGCGTCTGTACGACGCGGAAGGTTTGCTGCAACCCAATACCGTGGACAACGAAACTGGTTATCGGTATTACGACTTAAAGCAAATCCCGACCGCCGAACGCATCCGCAGTTTGCGCGAAGTGGACATGCCGCTCGATGACATCCGCGTGGTCTTGCACGAATCCAAAAAAGCCAAAGCCAGCATGGAAAAACACCGTGGTCGCCTGATCGAACGCGCAACCACGTTTAAGACCATGATTGACCGTCTCGATAAAATCATGCACGACGCTTAAAACAACACGATCAAAAAAATCCTGACCATATGGTCAGGATTTTTAATTTAAAGCTAAAGCCTTGATTGACCTGGGCTGAACAAGCATTGGGGTGTTTCACACAAGGCTTTCAGCAATGGCAGGCTATAGTAACCATGTGAAATCTCGAGTTTTCCCTCAAATTGCTTACATCAGGCTTGCCATCATTGCACACGTCCTGCTTGCACCCATTGTGCTCGGTTTTGGGGGTGCGCTTGCCGCCCCAACCAAAATCACGTTCTGGCATTACCTGGGTCAAGAGACAGGCTCGAGCGTTCTGGATCAACTTGCTTTGGATTTCAATAAATCCCAAAACAAATACCAAATCGACCCGCAATACATTGGTGATTTCAAAACCATTCAAGTCAAACTTACGGCGGCGCTTCGGGCGGGTGGATTGCCTGGCATGGCAATGGTGGACAACGCTTTTTTCAGCACGCTCGCACTGACCAAACCTGGGGTGCTCGAGAATATGAATGACGCAGTTGCAGCCCTCCCCAAAGGCACAACCCAAGATTTTTTTCCAACGTTTTGGGACAACGGCAATGTTGGGGGCGCAAGGTTGGGTTTGCCGTGGGCGTCCAGCACCTTGCTGCTGTTTTACAACGCCGATGCCTTTCGCGCCAAAGGTTTAACCCCGCCAAAAACCTGGGACGAATTTGCGACCGCCGCCAAAGCGTTAACCAACCGCACCAGCAAAGGCGCGATCTTTTTTACCGACGCCTGGATTTTTGGCTCAATGGTCTCGAGCCGAGGCGGCAACCTGCTCGGTTCAGACAACCTGCCGACTTTTGACGAGGCGACCACGATCAGCACCCTGCAATTCATTAAAGACTTGACCCCCAAATACGCGATCATTCGCACCTTCGGGCAAGCCAATTTTGCCGTGGTGGACTTCTTGCGCACCAAAGCCTTCATGGTGGTCGTGCCAACCAGCGCCTACCCATTCTTGCCCTCGAGCGCCCCGTTTCAGGTGGGTGCTGTTGCCCTGCCAGGCAAAACCATTGCCGGCGAAACCCAGTTGGTGACCTTCAAAAGCAACCCGAGTGACCAGAGTAAGGGCGGGTTTGAATTCTGGCAATACCTGGTCAAGCCAGAAAACCTGGCGAAATTCGACAAGCAAAGTTATTACCTGCCCGTGCGCAAAAGTGCCGTCAAACTGCTGGGCGATTTTGCCAACAACGCGGTCATGAAAGCTGGACTCGAGGCGCTGGATCGCAGTTACAACCTGCCGCATCTGGTCGATTTTCAAGACTGGCGAGCGATTCTCGAGGGGCAACTCGAGCGTTGTCTAATCGGTGGCGCGGACGCAAAAGCTTCAATGCTCGAGGCGCAACGCTTGAGTGTTAAAAAATAAGATCACTTGATCCGTGAGCACGACTTGACAGGTATGGCTTTTTGTCATATCTTGTTTTCAGTGAACGTCATTGCAAAACCCCGACTTAGAAAGTTCTGGACAGAGTATCCACCCGCTCAAATCCCACTGACGATATGGTTTAAGCATATGCGTCGAACGCGTTATCAAAACGCGAATGAACTGCGTGAACAATTTCCAAGTGCTGACTTGGTTGGCAGATACACCGTTTTTAACATTGGTGGTAATAAATACCGATTGATCGTCAAAATGATTTACACCTCTCAAAAAATTTATATAGACAAAATTTTGACCCATAAACAATATGATCTGTGGACTGAGGAAATGCGGGTAAAAACTAAGAAATCTGAGTGACAGTAAGTGTCAGACGCAATCAAAACCAGTTCAACCGTCTCGAGGCGGTAATAACCTCGAGGGAAAAAAACCATGTTAAATACGACCAAAACCATGACCGTTTGGGCAAAACACGCCAATCAACTCAACATTTCGCCACCCTCCACAGAACTCGAGTACGAAAAACTGCTCGAGTTAATCCAGCAAATCACAGACACCGTGGATGACCTCGAGCAACATTCGTACAGCGCCCTCCTGGACCTTGCCATGCACTATGCAAACTTGTGGGAAGATGAACACGAAGTTGTTATGGACGTTGGCACGCCAAAAGACGTTCTCGAGTTCTGGATGGATCAGCACAAGACCACACAAAAAGATTTGGAACGCGCTGGCGTGGCAGATCAACCAACGATCTCCAAGATTTTAAAAGGCGAACGCGGCATCAGCAAAAGCATCGGCAAGGCGCTTGGAGCGTATTTTAAGGTTTCACCTGCCGAATTTCTTTAAACCCAAAGATGCTCGTGCTTTTACGGGTTCAGTTCGTAAACCTCGGGTTTAAAACCAACCAGTTTGATAAATTCGGTCAATTCTTGTGCTGTTAACACACGGTTTTTACCGCTTGCCGCAACAAAAAAGGCTTCCATGACGTTCGTTCCGAAGTTGCGCCCGTTCAGTTTTGGCGTGGTGGCAATCAAGCGTTTTGTGCCAGCCGCTTTCAAAGCTTCAACATCGGCTGGTGTGATGGTGTTGGTCAAAATCGTTTTGCCTGTCAACTTCTCGGGACGGTAACGGTTGATGTACAAGAAATCGCCCGCAATCACATCCGCCCATTCGTAATGTTTAACTCGAGCGTCGCGCTCAATTTTGTCTTGTTTTTCGCCCGTCGGGTAAAACCATTTGAACGGCAATTGGGTAATCACGGGCAGCAATATTTGCGCAAAAGTTCGCAGGGTGTTAATTGAACGAATCGGAATCGGCAAGCCCAAACCGAAAATCAGATCGCCGTACAACACATCCGCACCAGCCTCCGCCAATGCCTCCGCCATGCCAAAACGATCCACCGCCGAAACCATCAGGGTTTTACGCCCATTCCAACCAATCAGCGGCTCGAGTTGCCGAATCGCTTCACGCTCGAGGGTGTGCTTCAAACCGCCACCGTCCAAAACGGGCGTGATTTTGGCATTCGCAACCAGCGCTTTGATGTCTTTAAAACTGTAGGTTTTATCGCCCGCCACAATGTTTAAATCCGTGCCACCCAAACCAAAAGCGGCAACCTTGCCGTCCAGTTCGCGGAAGAGTTCCGCCATTTTTTCCATGCTGCCGTCCGTGCCGATGCGCTCGAGCAGAAAGCTTTGACCCAGCACGTCGTACTGGGCGCTGGCGTTGCGTTTGCTCGAGCCGAGCGAAATGCTGACAATTCGTTTGGGTTCTGACATTTGACGCATCATACGCGGAAAAGCTCGAGCGTGTTGCTCGAAGTTCACTGAAACTGAGTGACCCGCACGTATCAAGACCAAGCTTGAGGGTTGCGCTTTTAAACTCGAGCTTGATTTGTTCAATGCGCATGAAGCCCATAAGCAAGTAAACTGTGTGCGTGACCCCAGCCGAATTCGTGACCAAATGGCGAGCCTCGAAACTCAAGGAACGCAGTTCTTCCCAACCACATTTTATTGACCTGTGCCGCTTGCTGAACCTGCCCGACCCACCCACCGCAGACCCAACAGGTGAAAGTTACACTTTTGAACGCCATGTCAAAAAACTCACGGGCAGCAAAGGCTTTGCCGATGTCTGGAAACGTGGCGCGTTCGCTTGGGAGTACAAAGGCAAACACAAAGACCTGACCGAAGCGTACTTGCAACTTTTGATTTACCGTGACGACCTCGAGAATCCACCGTTGCTGGTGGTCTGCGACATGGAAACCATTCAGGTTCACACCAATTTTACGGGAACAAACAAAGTCATTACCGTTTGGACGCTCGAGGATTTACTTGACGATGCCAAACGCGAACGCTTGCGCAAAGTCTGGACTGACCCCAATTCTTTTGACCCGACCAAAGAACGCATCAGCATTACCGAAGCCACGGTCAAACAATTTTTAAACATTGCCGAATCGCTCAAGCAACGCGAGAACAACCCCGACAAAACCGCGCACTTTCTGGTCAAATGCGTGTTTACCCTGTTTGCCGAAGACATGGATTTGCTGCCCAGAAACGGTTTTACGCAATTGCTCGAGGCTGCCAAAGAAAAACCTGAGCTGTTCAAACCGATGGCAGAGCAACTCTTTGCCCTGATGAGCGAGGGCGGCATCTCGATTTTGGGACGCATTCCCCACTTTAACGGACAGGTTTTTAGTGACGGCGAAGCCCCAGACCTTGACGGGCGCGAAGTAAATTACCTTTTGACCGCCGCCCGTCAAGACTGGCAAAACGTCAACCCCGCGATTTTTGGCACTCTGTTTGAACGGATCATTGACCCGCGCAAACGCGCCCAAATTGGCGCTCATTATACCCCGCCATCCGACATTTTGGACGTGATTGAACCCGTGATTCTCGAGCCGTTGCGCCTTGAATGGTTGGCGGTACGCACCGAAATCGAACCACTTATTTTAGAAGTTCAACAAAAAGAAAACGAACCCGATGCCTTAAATTTTCATCAGGAAACACCACTCTGGCATCACGCCCGAAGCAGCGCCAAAACCAAACTCGAGGCATTTCAAAACCGTCTGGCAAGCGTGAGTGTGCTTGACCCCGCCTGTGGTTCAGGCAATTTCTTGTACATGACCTTGCGTTTGTTGCTCGACCTCGAGAACGAAGTCCGAGCCACGATAAGATTGCTCGAGCCTGGGTACGTCGTGCCGGTCAAAGTCAGTCCGCGTCAAATGCGCGGCATGGAGTTAAACCGTTACGCCCACGAAATCGCCGGCATGGTCTTGTGGATTGGTTTTATTCAGTGGTGCGCCGAGCACGGTGAGCGGGTTGACCAAGAACCGATTCTCGAGAAGTTGGTTGGACTCGAGAATCGTGATGCGGCTTTGGATGAAGTGACGGGCAAGCCTGCCGAGTGGTGTGAAGCCGAATTTATTGTTGGCAATCCACCGTTTTTGGGAAATTATAAAATGCGTCAAGAGTTGGGCGACACTTACGCCGAAGCCATCCGCGAGGCTTACAAAGGTCGTGTGCCTGGGTCGGCTGATTTGGTGTGTTACTGGTTTGAAAAAACTCGGGAGAACATTGAACAAGGCAAGACAAAACGAGCGGGTTTGATTGCCACAAACAGCATTCGAGGCGGCAAGAATCGGGAAGTTCTGGAACGCATCAGCGCATCGGGTGGAATTTTTAGAGCCTGGTCTGACCGAAGTTGGGTTCAGGATGGCGCGGCGGTACGGGTAAGCATTGTCTGCTTTGACGATGGTTCAGAAATTGAACGTGTATTGCTTGAACACAAAGGAAACGAAGATGATCCGACAACCCGTGGAACGATCAAAAGGAAAGTCAACAAGATCAATCCTGATCTTTCAAGTGCTGCTGATGTGACCACCGCAAAACGTTTGCTTGAGAATGCAGGATTGAGTTTTGAAGGCGTAAAACCTGCTGGAGCTTTTGATATTTCTGAAGCGCAAGCACTCGAGTGGTTGGATTTACCCAATCCTGATGGTGTGAGCAATCGTGATGTTTTAAAACTGTTTATTGGCGGCAAAGACATAACGGACAACCCTGACAGCCGTTGGATTGTGGACTTCAATCAGATGAGTCTCGAGGCGGCTCAACAATTTGCAATTCCTTTTCGATACGTTCAAGAAAATGTAAAGCCAATTCGAGACAAAAATAACGAAAAAGCAACTCGAGAAAATTGGTGGCGGCATAAACGCACTGTTCCAGCACTTCGAGCCGCTTTGGGACAGGTCAGTCGTTTCCTAGCAACACCAAGACACATGAAACATCGGGCATTCGTATGGTTCGCGCTTAATGCGCTCCCTGGGGATGCGCTTACCGTTGTGGTTTCAGACTCTGACTATATGCACGGGCTTCTCAACTCGAGCATTCACATTACTTGGGGTCTTGCCTCAGGTACATCAATTGGACCAACACCACGTTATACCCCATACCCCCACATCTTGCTTTGAAACCTTTCCCTTCCCGCACCCAGACCCCACCCAACGCACCGCCATCGAAAAAGCGGCGGTGTACCTCGAGCAATGCCGCGCACACCTGAAAGGCAAGGGCAAAACGCTCACGGAGGCTTACAACGCGCTCGAGGACTGCCGCAAAAATCCCAGCCCGACCCATGAGGCGTACACACTGATGGACGCGCACGAACGGCTGGACAAGGCGGTGTTCGCGGCTTACGGTTGGACGTACCCGCTTTCAGAAGACGAAATCCTCGAGAAACTGCTGGCACTCAATTTGCAACGGGCGGCATTGCAAGGTGAAAACACAAGCTCGAGCATTGAAAGCGAACCTGAAACTTAAACGGCTTTGGCATGGTTGATGCTCGAGGTTTAACCACCAACACCAACGCTCGAGTTGTCAGTAAACTCCCACCTGCTCGAGTTTGTTGTTGCCAGTCGCCGCCCGTAAAGGAATGATGGTAACGTAAAAACCAAATTCAGATTGGTGTAAATCTAAGTCGTACTGCAAACACTAAAATTAGAATTCACTTGAATTGGAAGGTCATATCTCACGAGAACACTCGCTTGAGCTGCACCACCGCTCGCAAGCCACCCTCAAGGGCTTGGCTCAACTCGAGCGTTCCACCATGTTGTTCAGCCACCGCCACGACCAATGCTAAACCCAAGCCAGTTCCACTCACGCTTTGCAAGCCCAGTCCCCGTTGGAACGGTTGGGTGAGGCGCTCGAGATCAGCCGCCGCAACACCAGGACCATCGTCACGAACCTCGAGCGTCACGCGGTCTGGTTGGTTTGAGGTTTTGATCCAGACATGCCCACCTTCACGCCCGTACTTGATCGCGTTCCCAACCAGATTGGTCATCAGCAATCTCAAAGCTGCGGAATCGCCCAGTGTTGGCGCACTTTGAGTCTCGAGTACCAGTTTGATGGATTGGCTTCGAGCCGTCTCGGTCAGTGCTTCGACCACTTCAATGGCGATGTCCTCGAGGTTGATCGGTTGGGCTTGAGACACTTGATTGGTACGAGCCAATGCGAGCAGGCTATCTACGAGGCTGGTCATCTCGAGACTGGTCTGATCGACTTCACGAAAGCCCCGTCGGTATTCGTCGGGTGTACGATCTCGGGTCAAAATCAGGCTGGCTTGACCGCGCAGCAGCGCGAGTGGCGTGCGAAGTTCATGGGCGGCAGCCAAAGCGAACGCGCGTTCTCGTTCGATGGTCGCCTCGAGTCTGCCAAGCATCGCGTTGACGGTTTGGGTCAACCGCGCCATTTCATCACCGCCTGGCGATTCAGGGACGCGTTCCCTATAGCGTCCGCTCGAGGCGATGGATGAGGCGAGTCTTGAGACTTCTTCGACGGGTTTGAGGGCACGGTCTGCAATCAAATACCCTACTCCCAGTCCAACCAGCAGCATCAATGGAATCGTCACGATCAACAATCGTTCCGCCCTTGCAAGCGTCTCGAGGGTTTCAACCTCAGAGCGCATTGCCTGCACCCAGTCGCCTTGTGCGGTTTTGATCGTGTAGACGCGGTAACTTTTGAGGCTGGTGAACCCTACGGACAGTGGGGCTGTCAACCTGGCGCGTCCAAGTCGGTCTGTTTGTCTTCCATCGGCACCCAACACAACGAGCGTGGTTTCACCCTGAAGTTCTTGTTGCAGGGTTTCGGTGTCTTTTTCCGAAAATTTTGGTGCGCCTTCATCGCCAGTCAATTGCGTTGCGGCAAGGGAGGCGGCATCTCGTAAGCTGTTGTCGAGTATCTCGCGCAGGCTGGCACGCAGACTCAGGTAAAACACCGCGCCAGTCACAAGCAAGATGATGCTCGAGAGGATTGCGTAAAAGAGCGTTAAACGCCAACGCAAATTCAGGCGTTTCAATTTGCCCTGCCCACCAATTCAAGCTTTCCCAAGCGGTATCCCGTTCCTCGCACGGTGTCAATGATCCCCTCCCCGAGTTTGCGGCGCAGGGTTGAAACGTAAACATCCACGACTTTCAAATCAACTTCGGTATCTTCACGCCAGACCCGTTCGATCAGGGCGCTGCGCGAGTACGCCCGACCTGGATTGAGGGCGAAACACTCGAGCAACGCGTACTCGGTTGGGGTGAGGTTTGCACCTGGGAAACCCAGCAACTCCTTCGAGCCAATATCGAGGGTCAGACCGAGTGGCAAGCCGACAACGTTGCTCGAGCCGCCCTTGGCGCGGCGCACCAGGGCGCGAATTCGGGCGTGCAACTCGCGGAAATCAAATGGTTTGGCGAGGTAATCGTCGCCGCCCGTCTCGAGACCCGCGACTTTGGAATCCATGTCCGCACGGGCGGTCAAAAAGAGAATTGGGATGTGATCCTGACGCTTTCGCACCGCCCGAGCCAACTCGAAACCGGCATCTGCTCCCTCGGGCAGCATGACATCCAGAATGTACAAGTCAAAGGTTTCGAGTTCGGTCATGTTGAGACCAATGGTCGCATTTGGCGCGTGATCGACGATCAAACCATCCTCGCTCAGACCGCTGGCGATCAAACGGGCAAGGCGTGGGTCGTCTTCGACAAGCAGGACTCTCATGGGTGCAGGATAAGGATACAAGGTTTGGAATTGGTAAAGAACATTTGGACTCAAAACAAACTGAAAACTGAGTCTCGAGCCAGGGATATACTCGTTCTTAACCTTGGTATGGGATTTTGAAGGGCATGAGAAAGGTTTTTGAATGCGTTTGTTGATCGTTGAAGATGACTCGAGTATCGCCGAATTGCTGAACGAATCCCTGACCGAAGACGGTTTCGAGTGCTCGATTGCCTCAAGTGCCAGCGAGGGTTTGGCGTTGGCGCAGTTGTTCCCATTTGCCGTATTGATTCTCGATGTTGGTTTACCGGAAGGTTTGAACGCTGGTTTTGAGCTTGGACGCAAACTGCGCGAGGCTGGTTTGAAGACACCGATTTTGTACCTCACCGCCCGGACTGCACTCGAGGATCGGGTGACAGGTCTCGAAACGGGTGGCGATGATTATTTGGTTAAACCTTTTGAACACGCCGAATTGCGGGCAAGATTGCGGGCATTGGTGCGTCGGGCGAACGGACACACTCAGAACATCATTGAATTGCCGTTTGGTTGGCGGCTCGAGCTTTCACAACGCGAGATCAGTTTGGATCATCAGGTTTCAGACTTGACGCGCCGTGAATTTGGACTGCTCGAGTTGCTGGCTTGCCATCCAGGACGGGTGTTCGAGCGGGGCGAGATTATTGAACGACTCTGGGCGGATGAAACGGGTGTGGAACTCAAAGTGATTGATGTCTACGTCTCAACCTTGCGCCGCAAAACCGATGAACGACTGATCGAAACCGTGCGTGGTGTTGGCTACCGCATCGCGCGACAAGCCCAATCTCTTGAGACAGTAACCCGAGCCAATTCATGAATCGAATCTGGTACTCGAGCCTGCGTTGGCGCTTGACTTTCGGTTATGCCCTGGTCTTTGCCTTGACGGTGATGTTCGGCTCACTTGGCGTTTACCTGGCAACCCAAACGGCATTGATCGCCTCGCTGGACGCAACCTTGCGCGACACCGCAACGGTGGCGCTCGGCAACATTGATGATCCACCCGCGCCGCCAAAGTTCACCAAAGACCTCAAACCCATCAGCGACCTGGCGGTTGAACTGCTCGACGCTCGAGGGAAGCGTTTGGATGTGGTCGGACTGACGGGTGATGAGCGTCCGAAGTTGGTCAAGGGGTTTGCCGTCACCACCTCGCGGCGTTGGTTTACCATCCCGACCTTGGAGCATTTGTGGTTGCGGGTTTCGCGTTCAGATGAAACGCCCGAACGCCTGCTCGAGACGCTGGCTCAAATCCTGATTCTGGCATCGGTGGTGATGGTTGCCGTGGCGTGTGCATTTGGATTTTGGTTGGCAGACCGCGCCCTGCACCCAGTCGATGCCGTGGCACGGACGGCAGCACGGATTGCCAACAAGGGCAACTTCAATGAGCGCGTGCCGAGCGCCCCAGGGCAAGACGAAATGGCGCGGCTCACGGGAACGGTCAATGCCATGCTCGAGCGACTTGAGCTTACTTTGGAGCGCGAGAAAGGTTTCGCTCGAGCCGCCGCCCACGAACTCCGCACACCGCTGACCACCATCAAAGGCAGGCTCGAGTTGGCGCTCGAACGACCACGCGAAGCCAGCGAATACAGACGCCACCTCGAGATCATGCAAGAGAGCGTCCATGATTTGAGCGCATTGGTGAATCAACTCGATACCTTGGCTCGAGCGGACGCACCCGTTCAGCTCGAGCCAGTGGTCTTGGACGAAATCGCCAGTGAAGTTCTCAAGGCATTACAGCATTCGTTTGAGCATTCTGGCAAGCAACTCGAGTCATCTCTCAAGCGTACAAGTGTCCTCGCAGAACGTGCCGGAGTTCAACAGGTGTTGGTGAACCTGCTCGAGAATGCCCGCAAGTACGGTGGGTCAGTCGTGACCCTCAGCGTTGGTACGAATTTTCTCGAGGTGCGAGACACTGGCGCTGGACCCGCACCAGAAACCTGGTCGCAATTGCTGCGACCATTTGAGCGCGGCTCGAGCGTCCACGGTATCTCGGGCAGCGGTCTTGGACTGCCCTTGGTGGCTGCACTGATTGCCCGTTGGGATGCAAGCCTCGAGCCTGATTGGAGTGAACAGGGTTTCGCCGTGCGGGTCACTTGGGTGTCGAATCGTTCGACTTAACGGTAAATCCCCGTATGCCCGAGCGAGTACCGACCTGGTTGCGGAAAGAACGTCAGACCGTGCGGTCCAGCACCAACTTTGATCCGAGCCTCGAGCTTGCCTGAAGTGGTGTTAAAGACATAAACCTCACTGTTCGAGCGACCCGAAAGCCAAAGCTGCATCCCATCGCTCGAGACGCTGCCCATGTCCGGACTGCCTCCTCCAGGAATCCACCATTTCGCCTCGAGTTCCCGCGTGGCGACGTTCATGACCGAAACCGAACCTTCTCCCCTATTCGAGATGTAAAACTTCTTGGCGTCCCGACTGGGGTACAAACCATGTGCGCCTTTGCCCGTCGGAATGAACATGGTTTTTTGCATGTTCTCCAGGTCAATCACGTACACGCCGTTGGCACGCATGTCCGCCACGAAAAACGCTTTGCCTTCTGGAGAAAGTCGGACATCTTGAGGCATCCCGCCGATGTGCAATTGTCCAGTCACGGTTTGGGTCTGCGAGTCAATTCGCACCAGATCGCCGCTAAACTCGCAGGCTGCCAGAATGGTGCGACCGTCACGGCTGAAATCCATGTGATTGATGCCTCGACACGGCATTTTTAAGCTCGAGCGCAACTGCCAGGTGTGTGGGTCTTAAAAGTCCAGACGGCGTTTGGTCTCGGCAACCACAATCGCATTTTGACCATCTGGGGTGAAGTACAAATTGTAGGGTGCAATCACTGGAATCGGTGTCCCAGTTTTGCCTGTCTTGGGGTCAATCGGCGTGAGCGTGTCACCGACATCATTGGTGACATATAAGGTTTTCAGGTCAAAACTTGGGACGATGTGTTGTGGCATCCTACCAACGTGGTAGGTGGCAATAATTTTGAAGGTTTTTGGATCGATCACGCTCAAGGTGTTGCGCTGACCATCAGGCACATAGACGCGCTCCGGAATGCCAACAACGGCAGGGTTGAGCATTCCTTGGACGGTGTAGGCGTAAATATCGTCGCGCGAACCTGTCATCGGTCCAGTCTTTTGCGTCACTGCCGGAACATTCAAAGTTGTGGGTTTGGCGCTGGCAAGCGTGGTGGGCACAGTTGAGAGGTCTTCAGACACCGAGGACATTTGACGTGATACAAACATCACCCCTGCCACCGCAACGCCGAGCAGTACGCTACCAGCAATAAAATTTGGTTTCACGAAAAGATTCATTTTCTGGCGTACAATCCGAGCAATTTTGACTCAAGCAACTTGTGCTTTTTGATTGCGCTATGAACTTGTGCCGCGCCCGCGCCTGCGGGCAAACCGAGGCTCGAGACATTGATGGCGTAAAAATCGATGTAATACTCTCGGCGCTTCCCGTCTTTGGCGGGGCAGGGCGCACTGAACCCAGTTTGTCCAAAACTGTTGACACCCTGCTTAAAGCCTTGCACCCTCAGACCTTGCGGTACACCCTCGAGAATCGTTGTGGTCGTCACTGGAATGTCGTAGACCTCCCAGGTGGAAAGTGGCGCTGCGCTGGTGTTGTCATCCCAACCCAGAATCGCAAAACTTTTTGTGCCCACGGGAATATTTTTGATGTTTAAGTTTGGACTTACAGCGGTTTTCATAATGGTTGACGCGCCAAACGATAACCGCAATCTAAAAA
>CAXTTL010000022.1:0-13511 GCA_964247135.1 uncultured Deinococcales bacterium
CTTGACCGAACGTGACCTCGAGGTGTTGCGCTTGGTGGCGCAAGGGCTTGCCAACAAGGTCATTGCGGATCGGCTCGAGATCAGTGAACGCACGGCTCGGACGCATGTCAGCAACATCCTCGAGAAATTGCATTTGGCGAACCGCACGCAAGCCACGTTGTATGCGATCAAGATGGGCATTGTTCCAAATTCTTCGGGTTAGGGGCGAAACGTTTTTTCGCCCGCCCGAATCGGGACAGCCAATCGATTCTCGAGCGGTGAGAGTGGGCAAACCCAGCGCGGGTTGTAGGCGCACGATGGGTTGTAGGCATAGTTGAAATCGATCACCACAGCATCTTGGTCGCGTCCAAGGTCGGCGTGTTTGATCGTGTCGAGCAGGTAGCGCCCGCCGCCGTAAGTGCTTGTACCGTTGGTCGCGTCGCCAAATGGCAGGAACACGCCGCCGCCATAACCGAGCAACCAGTACAGGCTCAACCGACAATCTTGCCCTTCGAGTTTGAATTGCACTTGCGCAAAGCGCTCGGCGCGAACCAGACCGTCTTCTGGGAGTTCAAACTCGAGCAGGTTTGGCGCGGCGGTTTCAAGCGGCAATTTCAGACGCAGGGCGGGGTCGTAATCAAAATACTCGAGCTTGCCAAAACTGGCTTTTTGCATCTCATCCAGCGCAGATTGCGGATGACTGAAAAACAATTGATCTCGAGCCGTCCGAAATGCTTGCAATGTTTCTCGAGCCTCAAGCCCACGTTGCTGTGCTTCACGAACTTGACAATAAATTTCATTCACCCAAGCGCGGTAATCCCAAAGGTCGGCAAAACGGTTCATGGTTTTATTCTCTCCCTCGAACCTGAGTTTTGACTCAGGACAATTGACGTAGCCACCGCCCCGCAATCTGCCGTTGCAGCCTGGCTTGTAAAGGTTCAGGATAAGCGAAGCACTCGGATTCTCTCATGGCTCGAGTCAAGACTTGATTGTTCGGAGGTCATTATGAAGCGTTTGAATTTTGGTATGTTCGGGGCAGTTCTGGCAGTGTTGCTGGTCAGTTTGGCGGCGGCACAAAGCAAAGGTACGATCACGGTCGGTTCAAAACTCGATGCCGAAGGGCATTTGCTCGGCAGCCTGATCGGGTTGAGGCTCGAGCAGGCGGGTTATCAGGTGGTTGACAAAACTGGCACCGGCACGACCACCATCACGCGCAAGGCATTGGTCGAGGGTCAGATTGACATTTACCCCGAGTACACCGGCACGGCGATCAATAATTTTTTCAAAGGGCAGAACATCCCAGCAGGCACTTCCAAAAACGCTGCCAAGTCCTTCAGGACGGTCAAAAGTCTGGACAAGAAATTGAACGACATCGCCTGGTTGGGTCGTGCGCCAGCCAACAACACCTGGGCGATTTGCACGCCAAAAACCCTGGCGCAAAAAGAGGGCATCAAATCCCTTGCCGATTTTGCCAGCTATGTCAACAAGGGCGGCATGGTCAAATTGATTGGCTCACAAGAGTTTCTCGAGCGTGACGATGCGCTCAAATCCTTTCAAAAAGTCTACGGCTTTACCCTGAAGGCAGAGCAAACCCTGGTGCTGGCTGGGGCGACCACCGCCCAAACAGAATCTGCCGCCGCCAAAGGCACAGACGGCGTGAATTTTGCGATGGCTTACGGCACGGACGGTTCGCTCTCGGCGCTTGGGCTGGTCGTGCTCTCCGATCCCAAAGGCGCACAACCCATTTACCAACCCGCACCAACCGTGCGCGGCGAGGTCTTGCGCAAGAACCCAGAATTGCCAAGATTGCTCGACCCGATTTTTGCCACGCTCGACGAGGCAACCTTGCAAAGCTTGAACGTACAAATTGACCTCGAGGGCAAGAACCCAAAAGATGTGGCTCGAGCGTATCTGATGGCAAAAGGATTTCTGAAATAAGTGGCTTGTGGCTCGGGGGACTGATTCCTCGAGCCGCCGTTGGCGTTTATGGGCAGTTTGAAAAAGCGAATCTCAGATGGTTAATGGCAAATATACTTGCAGTCAAGCGCTCACTGCACCATCACACCCATGAGGAGAGGCACGATGAATCAATTTGACATCTTGATTGTTGGCGGCGGACAGGCGGGCATTCCACTGGCGTTTGCGCTCGCCAAGGCAGGCAAGAAAGTGGCTCTCGCCGAACGCAAACTGCTGGGTGGAAGCTGCGTCAACTTTGGTTGCACGCCCACCAAAGCCGCCATCGCCAGTGCCAAACTCGCGCATCAAGCCAGACGAGCCAGCGAGTACGGCATTCAAATCTCAAGTGTCGTTGTGGATTTTGCGGCGGTGATCGAACGCGCCCGCAAGGTTGCTGCCCACTCGAGACAAGGGCATGATGCACGGCTCGAGCCTTCAGAAAACCCAAAATTGCTGCGCGGTCATGCGCGATTTGAAAAACGCGAGGACGTAGGCGGTCAAGGCTTTGTGGTACATGTGGGTGATACCACGGTTCTTGCCAAACAGGTCATTATCAACACGGGCACGCGCAGTTTGATTCCGCCGATTCCTGGCTTGATGGATGTCGATGTGGTTCATGCGGGCAACTGGCTCGAGTTGACCCAACTGCCCACGCACTTGGCGGTGATTGGTGGCGGTTACATCGGTCTGGAGATGGCACAATTTTATGCCCGCATGGGTTCAAAAGTCACCGTGCTTCATGCGGGGCAACGCATCGCAGACCGCGAAGACGAAGATGTCAGCCGCGAACTGGCAAACTTGCTCGAGCGTGAAGGGCTTGAGATTCTGACCAATGTTCACATCAGCCATGTCAGCAACGACGCTGGAACAATCAGCATTGCTTTTGAACAGGCTGGAAGTGCTCAAACCCTGAATTGCAGCCATGTCTTTGTCGCCACCGGACGCGTCATGAACAGCGATGACCTGGGTCTGGAAACCGTCGGCGTCAAAGTCTCCAACCGAGGCGCGGTCGAGGTCAATGAACGCCTCGAGACCAACGTGCCTGGAATTTACGCGGCGGGTGACATCACGGGCGGACCACAATTCACGCACGTCGCTTGGGACGATTACCGCGTGCTCGAGTCGCAATTGGTCGGAGATCGATCCTGGACGACCAAGCGCGTTGTGCCTTATGGCTTGTTCACCGATCCCGAATTGGGACGCGTCGGCATCACCGAACGCGAGGCGAGTGAACGCAACCTCGAGGTTAAAGTCGTGAAATTTGAGATGATCAAAAACGGCAAAGCCCGAGAGGTGGGCGAAGAGGACGGCTTTATCAAACTGGTGGTGGACGCCAAAACGGATCGTCTGCTGGGGGCGGCGGTGCTCTCGAGCGAAGGCGCGGAACTGGTTCACACTTACGTCACCCTGATGAATGCCGACGCGCCGTACACCGTGATTCGTGATGCCGTATTCGCCCACCCGACCTTGCAGGAAGCCATTCAGAGCGCAACGGCACTCGTGCCAAAAGCCAATCCATTGCCCACGCTCGAAGTTCCCGCTCGAGCATCGCTTGTGGTTCGGTAAGGTTATGCGTTTTGAAATTCGTAGGGTGAACTTCATAGCTCAACCCAAAAACTCGAGCCTCAGACCAGAAAATGTACTTGACCTCGCCTGAAGCCCTCACCCGGCTCGTTCCTCGCCACCCTCTCCCGCTTGCGGGAGAAGGAAAAGACTTCGAGCCACGTGTGTAAAAACCTAAACTCCCTTCTCCCGATGTTGGGAGAAGCGGTTTCGCCCGTCAGGTGCGTCTTGAAACCAAGAAGGGTTGGGGATGAGGGAAGACAGCGCAATCGCTGATCTTCATGTCCGACAAAGTCAATTAAAACTTGAAGCTCGAGCGATCAAATCAAATTGAGCTTTCTCCGTTCGGGACTGGATTTTGGAAGTGATCTGAGCCACAACTTGGGTCTGCCAAAGAGGTGAACACTGTATGAACAACAAGTTACAGAAAACCGAAACTCAAACCACTTCATCGGCGCTTCATCCTGCACGCCCAAAATCCAGCCAGATGCCTCAAGTGAAGCAAGCCGAACCTCAAGCCCTGACGCTCGAGCGCGAGCAAATCAAGCTCGAGGCTGGGTTGAATCAAGAATGGTTGGTGACCAACGGCATTGGTGGTTACGGCATGGGTTCGCTGGTTGGTGGCAGAACGCGGCATTATCACGGCTTGCTGGTGGCGGCGCTCGAGCCTCCAACGGGGCGTTTTGTGCTGGTGGCGCAGATGATCGAACGGGTGACGCTGGCAGATGGACGCTCTGAAAGTTTGCATGTTCAAGAGTGGGGCGGCGGCAGCACCGACCCGCGCGGCGATGTCTGGCTCGAGTCGTTTAGCCTCGAGGGTACGATTCCAACCTGGCGTTATGTTTTTGGCGAGACGATCCTCGAGAAGCGCCTTTGGATGGTGCATGGCAAGAACACCAGTTTCGTGACCTACAGTGTGCTGGCGGGTGATGCCATCACGCTCGAGGTGCAACCGCTTTGCACCTACCGCGACCATCATTCGGGGACAAAGGCGGGTGAAACCCCGCAGGTCGAGAGGCTCGAGGACGGTCTGGCAATCGAGTTTCCAAATGCCAAACCATACTTTATTCACACCAACTTGGGCGAGCCTGTTGCGGGCGGTGAGTGGTGGTTCAACGAATTCTTGCGGGTCGAAGCCGAACGCGGTTTTGATGCGCTTGAAGACCTGTATCGTGCTGGCAGTTTTAACGCCACACTCGAGTCTGGACAAACCCTGGCGCTCGCGCTCTCGAGCGAAACCGATGCCAGTGCCAGCGACTGGCAGGCGCAACTCGAGGCGGAACAAGCCAGGGCAAAAACCTTGCTCGAGTTGGCAAAAATCAAAACCGAACCCGTTTGGGTGCAACAACTGGTGCTGGCAGCCGACCAGTTTGTGGTGGCTCGAGGCGCGGGTGACACGGTAATCGCAGGTTATCCGTGGTTTGGAGACTGGGGGCGCGACACCATGATTGCACTGCCTGGGCTGGCGCTGTCCACCGGACGCCCCGAACTCGCCTCGAGTTTGCTGCGCACCTTTGGGCATTTTGTGGATCGCGGCATGATCCCCAACCGTTTTCCTGATGTCGGTGAAACACCCGAGTACAACACGGTGGACGCAACCCTCTGGTATGTTCACGCCCTGCGTGAGCACGTGAAAACAACGGGAGACGAAGGCTTGGTGGACGAACTTTGGGTGACGCTCGAGGCAATTGTGCGCTGGCATTTGAACGGCACACGTTACGGCATTGGGGTCGATCCAAGCGACGGTCTGTTGCGGGCGGGCGAGCCTGGGGTGCAACTGACCTGGATGGATGCCAAGATTGGTGATTGGGTGGTCACGCCGCGCACCGGCAAACCCGTCGAGATCAATGCGCTCTGGTTCAGCGCCCTGCGCACCCTCGAGGCATGGGCGGCATCGCGCAAGGCGAACCATGATTACGGTGCGTTGGCGGATCGGGTGGGTGATTCGTTTGCGCGGTATTGGAATAAAAACACGAATTACCTCTACGACGTGATCGATGGTCCTGACGGTGATGATCCGACCATACGCCCCAACGCCGTGATCGCCGCCAGCTTGCAGCATTCGCCGCTCGAGAACCGTTGGCGCAGGGCGGTGGTGGATGTCGCCACCGCGCAACTCCTCACGCCTTACGGTTTGCGTTCACTCTCGCCAGAAGATTCGCGCTACGCGCCGCAGTACCGTGGTTCGCCCCTCGAGCGCGATGCGGTTTACCATCAGGGAACGGTCTGGGCTTGGTTGCTTGGACCTTTTGCCGAAGCCCATTTGCGCACCTACGCCCATCCACTGTCCGCCAGGGCGTTTCTCGAGCCGATGGCGCAACATCTCTTGCAGGGCGGTCTGGGTTCGATCTCCGAGATTCTTGACGGTGACGCGCCACATACACCTCGAGGTTGTCCGTGGCAAGCCTGGAGTGTCGCCGAAATACTGCGAGCTTGGAAACTGACCGCACCACGCTCGAGAAGCCGTCAAAGCTGAGAGCTGAGAACTTACGCGAACAAGAAAGCGAATCAAAAACTTGAGTCCGATTCTCAAAAATCCTTGTCCTGTAGCGGCGCATGGCTATGCGCCGCTACGTTGAAACTCACCGCACACCCAGGAGGTCAATCATGACAAACACCAACACGCCCGAACACGAACGCCTCGAGCAATACCGGCAGCATATTGGTCACTGGAAACGCTGGGGACCGTATTTGTCTGACCGCGCCTGGGGTACGGTGCGCGAGGATTACAGCGCCAACGGCACGGCTTGGGAGCACTTCCCGCACGATCAGGCTCGCTCGAGGGCGTACCGTTGGAACGAGGATGGACTCATGGGCATCAGCGACCACAATGGGCGTTTGTGCTTGGCGTTGGCGCTTTGGAATGGGGTTGACCCGATTTTAAAAGAACGGCTTTTTGGTTTGACGGGCAACGAGGGCAACCACGGCGAGGATGTCAAGGAGCATTATTTCTACCTCGAGAGTACCCCAACCCATTCGTACATGAAGGGTTTGTACAAGTACCCGCAAGCCGAATTTCCGTACTCGAGGTTGGTCGAGGAAAACCGCAGGCGCGGTAAATCTGAACCGGAATTTGAATTGTTTGATACTGGAATATTTAATGAGCAAAAATATTGGGATGTCGAAATAGAGTACGCCAAAGCCGATTCTGATGACATCCTGATGCGCGTCACGGTGCACAATCGAGGACCCCAAACCGCACGGTTGCATGTCCTGCCAACGCTGTGGTTTCGCAACACCTGGTCTTGGGGTTATGAGGGCACAAAGCATCACACCATTCAACATGAAAGTGCTTTTGCGCTGTCTGCCGATCATCCCGAACTTGGGAAGCGCCATTTGTACTTTGAAGCCGACGCCGACGCCCTGTTCTGCGAGAACGAAACCAACCTGACCAAACTCTACAACGTTCCCAACCACTCGAGCACCGCCAAGGACGGCATCAACGACTTGGTGGTTCACGGACGTCTGGACGCCGCCAACCGCATCGACGGCTCGAAAGCCGCGATCTGGCATCAACTCGAGGTTGCACCAGGCGCGTCCAAAACCGTGCGGGTGCGTTTTTCGGCGGCGGTGCTCGAGCAAGCTTTTCACGATTTCGACATGATCTTCGAGCGCCGCAAACTCGAGAGCGACGAATTTTTTGACACCCTCGAACCCGCAGGACTGAACGACGATCAACGCTTGGTACAACGTCAAGCCTTTGCGGGGATGCTCTGGAGCAAACAATTTTACCATTACAACATCGAACATTGGCTCGAGGGCGATCCAGCCGGACCACCGCCGCCGGAATCACGCAAAAACGGGCGCAACCGCGACTGGCGGACGCTCAACACCGCCGAGATCATCTCGATGCCGGACTGTTGGGAATACCCCTGGTTTGCCGCCTGGGATTTGGCGTTTCACACCATTCCGCTGGCGCTGCTCGACCCAGAATTTGCCAAGAATCAATTGTTGTTATTAACCAAAGAATGGTATCAACACCCCAACGGTCAACTGCCCGCCTACGAATGGCAGTTTAGCGATGTCAACCCACCCGTTCACGCCTGGGCGGTCTGGCGGGTTTACCAGACCGAACAAGAACACTGGGGTCGCTCCGACCGAGCCTTCCTCGAGCGTGCTTTTCACAAGCTGCTCTTGAATTTCACATGGTGGGTCAACCGCAAGGACGCGGAAGGTCGCAACGTCTTTCAGGGCGGGTTTCTCGGGCTGGACAACATCTCGGTCTTTGACCGCTCACAACCCCTGCCCGGAGGCGGACACCTCGAGCAAGCCGATGGCACCGCCTGGATGGGGATGTTCTGTCTGAACATGCTCAAAATCGCGCTCGAGCTTTCCCGCGATAACCCCGTGTACGAGGACATTGCCACCAAATTCTTCGAGCATTTCTTGTACATTGCCAACAGTCTCAACCGCCTGGAACTCTGGGACGAAATGGACGAGTTTTACTACGATGTGCTGCGAATGCCCAACGGCAACGCCGAGAAATTACGCGTGCGCAGCATGGTCGGACTGATCCCACTGCTCGCCGTCGAAATCCTCGAGCCAGAAGATCTCAAATCTTTTCCGCAATTTACCGCCCGTTTAAACTGGTTTCTCGAGCATCGCCCCGACCTCGCCAGCCTGGTCTCCAGATGGATGGAATCTGGCAAAGACGACCGCCACCTGCTCGCCCTGGCACGTGGACACCGAATGAAACGCGTCCTCGCCCGAATGCTCGACCAGACCGAATTCCTTTCCGATTACGGCATCCGCGCCCTCTCCAGACACCACCTCGAGCATCCTTACGAGGTCAACGCCGAGGGTCAAAGTTACCGCATCGCCTACGAACCCGCCGAGAGCAGCAGCGGTTTGTTTGGCGGCAATTCCAACTGGCGCGGACCGATCTGGTTTCCGATCAATTACCTCTTGATCGAAAGCCTGCAAAAGTTTCACTTGTATTACACCGAGGATTTCAAAATCGAATGCCCAACCGGTTCTGGCGCGTACCTGAGCCTGCTCGAGGTTGCGGGTGAACTTTCAAAACGTTTGATCGGCATTTTCACCAAAGACCAGCTCGAGCGCCGCGCCGTGTTTGGCGAGAACCAAACCTTTCAAAACGACCCGCACTGGCAAGACCTGGTGCCGTTTCACGAGTATTTCAATGGGGATAGCGGCAAAGGCGTGGGCGCGTCACACCAGACGGGCTGGACTGGACTGGTGGCAACGTTGTTGCACCAGCAAGGGCAGGTTGAAGTGAAAGAGACGCTCGAGAGCATGATTTGAGACTGAAGTACCGTCAGGGTTTTTTAACCTGCGGTGATGAACTCAAAATCTCTACTTCCGCGTTACATCCACAGGGCAAAAAGGCGAAATCTACAGTAATTTTGGTATTGGTTGAGAATGTGCTGGCTCGAGCGTTCAAAGTGGAGAAACCGAATCAAAAATGGGTGACTGACATCACGTACATTCCAACAACGCAAGGTTGTTTGTATTTGGCTGTGGTGCTGGACTTGTTCTCGAGTATGATCGTGGGTTGGGCTTTTTCTTCGAGCCTCGAGACGAAATTGGTGTTGAACGCATTAGAGAGTGCAAGACGAAAGCGTAAACCGAGTGCTGAAGGGGGTTTGTTGCATCACAGTGATCGTGGGGTGCAATACGCGAGTCTCGAGTACCGATAGGCATTAAATGCGTTGAAAGCGACGTGTAGCGTGAGTCGGAAAGGAAATTGTTGGGATGGTGACCATGCCCACTAGCTGCGTTTTATGGTCAAGAAAATGCGGTAGCTGAAAGCTTCTTTTCAACGTTGAAACTCGAGTTAGACCTGAACAAATCGATTGGAACAAAGGATTTCACGAGTGGGAGCGCGTTTTCTTGGATGGAGGGTTGGTATAACCGTGAACGTCGGCACTCGAGCCTGGGGTATGTGTCCCCAGTGAAGTTTGAGGAGGAGTTTCTTTCTCAACCTCGAACTAACAAAACCCTTGCAATTCCAGAGTTCAGAGGTTGCTCGGTATGATCCGTACCATCAACATCACAGTATGAAACGATTATTTTCATGAACACTCCGTAAAACCAACACCTCACGGAAAGTCTCTTTTGCTTCAACTCGTGTTGTCAATGGTCGCAAACCCATGCGGCGGTGGCAAAAGGTAGAGTGATTCACCATGACATCGGTCTTAAATCATTATAATATACACATGATTACGCTCAAGTGTGTCGATTTTCTATACCTGCACTCGAGAAAGCAATCAAAACCGACTACACTGTTTTCACCGTGACCCGTCTTGGCATCATCAAGTACACCAACGTCGCTCCTTTGCTTCATCATCTCGAGCCAGCCTTGACGGATTTTCCAGTCGAGTTTGTACGCGGCGTACCAACCGAAATCAATGCCGCGTTGCTCGAGGGACGCGTGGATTTAGCCAACATTTCGGTGTTTGAATTCCTTGAACATGCCGATTCTTTACGGGCGTTGCCCGATTTTTCGGTATCGGTGCTGGGTCCGGTTTACAGCGTAAATTTATTTCATACCGTGCCGTGGCAAGAATTAAATGGGCGCACGATTGCGGTGACCACCCACAGCGCCACCAGCGTCAAGTTGCTCGAGACGCTTTTAAAACTTGATGGGATTAATGCCAAGCTCGAACGCGCGACCCAAAATCTGGAAACTTTGCTCGAGACCTATCCTGCGGTCTTGCTGATCGGTGATGATGCGCTGGTAGAGTGGTACCGCTTCTGCGGTCCAATCTCTGAAACCACGCAAATGTTTGGGTTGCCCAACACTGGACAATCCTCGAGCGGCAAAACGGTGCAAGTCACAGACTTGGCGGAAAGTTGGTACGCGCACACCGGAATGCCGTTTGTCTTCGCGGTTTGGGCTTCCAGGGCGGACAATCCGCCGCCCAAAGAGTTGGTTTTGGCAATGCGCAACTCGAGGCGCTGGGGTGTCGGGCATCTGGCAGAGATTGCCGAACTCGAGGCGGCGCGTTTGAAGTTGCCCGTGCGAATTGTGCAACATTACCTTTGGAATTTCAGGTATCACCTCGAGGCGCCTGATCGGGCTGGTTTGGCAAGGTTTGCGCAGTTGGTGAAGCCTGAAATGGTTGGGAAATTCAGTTTTTGGAATCTTTAAAAGATTGTTTTGAGCATATTTCTCGGGTTTTGATCTCGGGTTTTTCTGTTTGAGGCACTGATTATTTGCTTGTCTACTCGGGTTTTGTCTGGATTGCCAGCCTGGAACTTGACATTGTTTAGATAACCATGTATCTTATCAATGTTCAGATATTAAGCAATGTTCAGATGAAAACTCAAGGAGTAAGCCATGAACGAGTCAACCCAAGAACTGCACGTGATTTTCGGCACAGGACCCCTCGGTAAATCAACCGCTCGAGAACTGCACACGCTCGGACACCGCGTGCGAATGGTCAACCGCAGCGGTCAAAGCAGCGACCTGCCCAAAACCATCGAAATTCTTAAAGGCGACGCTTATGACCTCGAGTTCACGCGCCGTGTCAGCCAAGGCGCGACCAGCGTTTACCAGTGTGCCCAACCCGCTTACCATCAATGGGCTGGGAACTTCCCAAAACTGCAAGCCAGCATTCTCGAGGCTGCCGCCAGCCACAACGCCAAATTGATTGTTGCCGACAATTTATACATGTACGGCGCTTCAAACGGGGAAGACTTGCGAGAAACCAATGCGTACAACGCCCACACCAAAAAGGGTTTGATCCGCGCCGAAATGGCACGCAGCGCACTCGAGGCACATCAAAACGGACGGGTTCGGGTGGCGCTGGTACGTGGCTCGAATTTCTTTGGTCCAGAAGATGAAGTCATGTCCGACCTGTTGTTCAAACCTGCACTGCAAGGCAAGCCCATGAACCTGCTCGGACGGCTCGATCAACCACATACCTTCACGTATGCCCCAGATTTTGGACGCGCCCTAACAACCATTGGCACGGTCAACGCCAAGCTCGAGCCTAGCGTTTTTGGTCGAGCCTGGCACGTTCCCAGCCCAGAATCGGTGACGCAAAATCAATTGGTGAAATTGATTGAAGCCCAACTGGGTCACAAGGTTAAAACCCAAGTTGCGGGAGCTTTGATCTTAAACCTGCTGGGTTTGTTCAACCCGATCATGCGAGAAGCCATCGAAATGCTTTACGAATGGAATCAGCCGTTTATCATGGACTCGAGCGATTTCCAAAAAACCTTTGGCATTAAACCCACCCCGCTCGAGGTTGCCATCAAAGCAACGCTTGCCTGGAATCGTGGGCAAATGGCTTCGGTGGCGCGATTGTCACCTGCCTGAAAAGCGCTAATTCCCCTCGAGCCACGCCGGCGCAGGATGTGCCACATCCGTTGAATTCTCGAGATTCGTTTTCCAGAACAGGTTATTGTTCACGCCCTTGGTGGGTGATTTTGAATCTGTCGTACCATGATTGTCATTATGACCACGGCAGTCAAGCCACTCGAGAACCTGTTCAAACCGATTCAGTTGCGGCGTGCTGGTCTGGCGTTGTGCTTGTGGGGCGAGGCTGGAATTGGTAAAACGCACCTGGCAGGCGTGCTGGCTCGAGATTCTGGGTTGAAAAGCGTTAAGGTTCAGGCAAATGCCAGCCTGCTCGAGATGACGCAAGCCTTGCCCATGCCAAAGAAGTTGCCCTTGTGGGCGCAACGTTTACCAGATCAATTGACCAATCTTGGGCATCTCGAGGCGCTTCAGGCGGCAGAATTGGTTGGGGTGCTGCTGGTGCAAGCTACCCCGATCATTCTTTGGGTTGAAGATGTCCATGAATCCAAACCAGAACGCCTGGAATTCTGGCAGAAGTTGGCGGGCATTGTCGCGCACAGCAAAGGCGTAGCGCTCCTGACAACCAGCCGTGCGGCGCTGTTAACGCCGTTTGTCTTGCATCGGGTTTTGCCAATGTCCATCGAAGAAAGCCGTTCGGCACTCGAGACAGAACTTGGTGCAGCAATTCCAGCCGAGGCACTCGAGTGGATTCAAGCTCGAGCAGCAGGCAATCCGTTGTTTGCCCTGGAATATTTTCGGACTTTGGCACGGGCTGGGTTTTTGTGGAACGATTCAAAACGTTGGCGTTGGCGACCTCCCGAAAACAATTTGATGCCGACCACCGTCGAAGCCTTGATTTTCCGCAGCTTGCTCGAGGCGTTGGATTCGCCCGCACTGGAAAAAGCGCTCAAAGCAAAAGCCTTGCTGTTTGCGGGGGCAAACGATCTGTTGTGGGCAAACGTTGCCGAACTCGAGCCGCCAGAGTTGGGGTATCTAAAACTTGAACTCGAGCGGCGCGGAATTTTGGTGGACGGGCAGTTTGTTCACCCGCTTTTTCGAGAAGTGACCTTGGAAAGTTTGACGCCGCTCGAGCGAAAAACTTTTGCCAGACGAGCCATTCAAGCTTTAGAGATGGATGCTGCAGAATTGGCGGCAGAATTGATTCAAGCTGCGGCACTGTTACCCAGCGAAGCTTTTGCCTTGCTGGAACGGGCGGCAACACGAACTGAGAATTCTTTACAGGCTGCTCGGTTGAAAGCTCGAGCCGTTGAATTTGCTGAACTTGAACGGCGCGGGGCTTTGGCGTTTGAAGCCGCAAATTTGCTCGAGCCTTTTGATTTACAGCAAGCAGAACAACTGATGGCACAGGCTGTGCAATTGCAACACGACCTTGAAGCCCATTATGGCTGGATCGTGTTGCTGGTCAGGCTCGGAAAAATTGAACAGGCAAGTCAAGTATTTTCGCAACTTTCTATAGCAGAACGCGAATCTAGACGTGGTTTAGAGACCCGCTTGTTCTTGCAATACCGCCAAGCCGACGACGCTGGTGCGGTGAGCATCTGGCGCAACGAACTTCAAGCAGATACCGACATTGACCCGTCAGCCCTCTCGTATCTGACCCATGCGCTGGCAAACACGGGTCAGACCGAACTGGCATTTGAGATAGCCCTGAACGCTCTCGAGCGTCCCAACCTGAGTGCTCGGCAACGTGGGCAGTTGCTTGAAGTGTGTGGTATTTTCGAGTTCA
>CAXTTL010000022.1:13611-33902 GCA_964247135.1 uncultured Deinococcales bacterium
GTCCATGCCGATCTCGAGGCAAGTTTGAGCGATTACTACCGTGAGGTGGAAACACCGACATCAGGCATTTTGGCATTGCAACACGCACAAACCGCACTGAAACTGGCGCGTCGTTTGCAAAGCCCGTTGCACCTTTCAGAAGCCTTGTTTTGTGCTGCGCTTGCCGAAGCCAAATTTGGCAGTATCGAGCGTGCGCTAGGGCTGGTTAAAGAAAGCTTGGCTTTTGCCGAACAACATTCAGAACCGCGTATTGTATCAAACGCAGTCTGGGCTGAGGCAGTCAGCTTGGAAGTGCTTGAGCAGCCGCAAGATGCGTTGCATCAATATCAACATGCTTTGAGTGTGATTCAGGAATCAAATCATTCGCTGCGCCGTCAGAAAATCGTGCTCGAGATTCATCGTCTTGATCAAAACGTTCAAGCCGCACAAAATCAATTGCTTTGGTTTGAAGAACGCGGTTTGCGGCATGGTATCAATTTGGTGCTTCGGGCTTTTCCCGATTTGGTTTCTAAAAACCCAAGCCCTCAGCAAATCCAAAACCATGATCAGAACGCTTTACGAATAGAGGTGCTCGGTTCAATGCGTTTGTTTGACCACAACCAATTGCAGACCAGCAAAAGTGCCAAACGCCAAGAACTGTTGGCATACCTGTTCGAAGCACATTTGGCTGGGCGGGCTGAGGTTTCCGCCCTCGAGTTGGCTGAAGTGCTCTATCCAAACAGTTTTGAAGATGCAGCGCTGACCAGTGTCAAAAAAATGGTGCATCTAATTCGCTCGGGTTTTTCCAAAGCCGCCATTCAAACCACGACCAATGGTTACGCGCTAGGCAACGTGGATTCGGACGTTGAACACTTTTTGGCTTCTGGCGATACACGACTGTGGCGCGGTCAGTACCTGGAAAATATTGACATCCAAAATCCTGATACCACCATCCGCGAAGTGGTTTACAAAAAATTGGCAGCCAGTATTGGGCAGCAACTCGAGCTTGACCCAACAGAAGCCGCTCGGGTGGCAAGAATCTGGCTTGAAGCCGAACCGTATGACCAGCAAGCACTTGCCTTTACCTTGCAAGCCTTGCGTGCCAGCGACAACCATCGCAGCCTGAATCGTGTCTATGAACAAGCCAAAGAACGACTTCTCGAGGTGGGTGAACAACTGCCTGAAGATTGGAGGACGTTTCTCGAGATGGCATCATCGGCATAATTGCGGGTTGTTGGAACCAAAAGTTCACCAAGCCCAAAGCACAATGGCGTTTGAAAGGAGTTCAAAATGATGCACATTCACGCCATTCAAAATGTCCACGATGAGGTCTGGTATCTGCTGTGTCCACACTGCCTGAGAGCCGTTCCAGCCCAAAGCCAAGAACGCTACTGCGCCAACGATGGCAATAAACTGCTCGAACGATGTCCTGCCTGCTCTGAGCGAATCAGGTCGCCCTTTGCTCGACATTGTACGTCTTGTGGGACGGCATTTACACGACCAAAATCCAACCCAAACCGCAAAGCCCAAATCGGAAGGAGTGTTTATGAAAACCTATAAATTGGCGGTTCTGCTCTGGTTGATCTTGACCTTCAGTGCTTGCAACCTGTCTACGATTATTTGTTCTGTGTGCAACAAAGGTTCGCTCGAGGTTAGCATCAATGTTCCTGCTGGTGTGACCATCACGCCTTCAGTGGTTGTGACCGGACCAGATTCGACCACCACCCTCAACCAAAGCACGACCCTATCCAACCTCAGCAACGGCACATACACAATTACCGCTCAAAATGCTCGAGAATCAGGTTTGGTTGTGGACAAGGTTTTTGTTGGGCAAGTCAGCGCAAGTTCTGTGACTGTGAAAGCGAACACCACCACCAAAGTGCAAGTTGATTTTGTGCTGCGACCTGGCAGTGGCAAACTCTGGTTGCCCATCTGTCCAGATCAGGCAGACCCCGCAAGCAAAGATCAGGTGCTTGCCTTTGACCCTGACCAACTCGAAAAAAGTGGTACACCCACGCCAGGCGTTGTGCTCGAACTCGAGAAAGGCGCGTGTGCCAAAGCTACAGTGATTGACCCTGCTGGAAATTTGTTGGTCACGCTGTTTGCCAAAAATCAAGCGGTGAGTTTCGATCCAACCCAGCAATTGGTTTCGGGTGCGCCAATACCATTGCAAATTTTCTTGCCATATAAACCCCCACTCAATGGTCCACTCGATGCGGCGCTTAACAACAAAAGGTTTTTTGTAAGCAATTTGTCTGGGCAACTTACCGCAAAAGGCATTGTTGGTGGTCCTCGGGTTGACCCTGACATTTTCACACCCGATCCAGCCGTTGTAGTGCCTGTCGGTGTTGCTTTTTCTGGCGAATCGTTGTGGGTGACATCCGCCAACAACACAGTGGTCGAGTACATGACACCTCAACTCAAACCTGGTCAATTACCACCACCCGCCATCACCCTGTCCTCGCTCGCCGCCACACCAACGCTCAACCAACCAACTGGCATTGCCTTTGACTCGAGCAACAACATGTGGATCACCAACAAGGGCGGCAACACGATTGTCAAATTTACGCCAGCCCAATACGCCAAAGATGGCAGCCCAGACCCAGATGTCACGCTTGGCGGCGATGGCACAACACTTTTCAAGCCTTCTGGGTTGGCATTTGACAATGCTGGCAACCTTTGGGTCTGGAACGGCGGCAACCGCACACTGGTCAAGTTCTTGGCAAACGACCTTGCCAAGTCTGGCAATCCAAACCCCAGCGTGATTCTCAATTTGCCTGGCACGCCCATTCCATCTGGTGTTGTCGAAGACCAGTGGTTTGCCTTTAACCCACCACCCGCCAACTTGCCCGTTTCAAAGTAATTCTCGAGCAATCAACGTCATGGAGCGCATTTGCGCTCCATTTTTGTTTGCCTGCCAAACTTCTCTTTCTCGAGTTTTAAGGATTGCAAATTTTGAGAACGGCAAAAACCACCGTTGTTGGAACCCTGGGTTCACCAACACCAGCGCATTGTGTTTTTACAAAGAAAGGAAGGTTGATCGCTTGATTCAAACACCCATTGGAATACGCCTCAGAATTCTCGAGCACCACAGCACAAGGAGACCATCATGAGTGACCTGTACTTTACGTTTTCGCAGCAAAACAACGCACGAATCTTCAATGAAGCGTTTATCAGGCACTGTCTGGTTCGTGCTTCACACCAATTTGAAACCGGGGAAACTCGAGTACCCCAAAGTTTCTTCAAGCGGCTCAGCGTGTTTTTTCGCTCGAAACGCAATCATCAACCCAAGAAGCCTCAGCAACAATTCCGCCGTTCTTAATCAAACCCTTCAGTCAGATATTCACAGCAATACAAAAATACAAAGGAGATTCGTGATGAAAAACCGCGCCTTAGCTATTTTTGGTTTGGCATTAGCCTTAACCTTAACTGCCTGTCACACCCCCAATTTCAGCATGGGTTCTTCTGGCAACGAAGTCAAGCTGGACTCAAGCTCGAGCAGCACCATACACATCAATCTTGTTCCGTTTGATGGTTTCGATCAATCCGTCGTGCTTTCGGTCAGTGGTTTGCCAAATGGAACAACGGCAACATTTACCCCCAATCCTGCGACCAGCAGCGGCAGTGATCTTAAACTCGAGTCTACAAACGCAGCCCCAGGTTCATACCCAGTGGTTGTGCAGGGTGTCGGTGGTGGTCTCAGCCATTCATTCGATTTGAAATTGACCGTCAACGCCCTCGTGCCAAGCTCAACCTTTAAAATCGATACCAGCCTGCAACCTTTGAGCGCCACAATTCCTGGCATTGATGGCGGCGAAGCCCGCCCTGTTGCCGCCCTCGAGGATGGGAACGGCATCAAAACAGATTTTGTCGAAAACGAATTGTTGATCTCCACCGACGATGGCAGCACGCTGAATGCCTTTGTCAGCCGTTGGAATGGCACAGTGCTCTCGAGCTTCAAACCCAGCGATGAGGGTTTAACCGGCGTCAAACCTTATTACGTGGTGCGGGTCAATGCAAGCAACGCCGATAGCACTAAGCTCGCCAAAGACCTGGAAACACTCAATCCCAACATTCACAGCAACCTCAAACTCTCGAGCCAAGCGGGTCTTGACCTGATGGCGGTGGCTGCCCACGAAAGCGCCAGCAACGGTTTAAACGTCGGACTGAATTTTATTCTCGAGAGCAACGACCTTGCATCGGGTCATACCACCGAGGGCACAAGCGGCGAAAATACCTATGCCAAATATTCCAAAGATGTCGCCGATTGGTCATACATGAAACGTGGCGGCAACCAAGACATTGGCGTGACCGACGCGTGGCGCGGCTTGTCGGCGGCAGGCAAGCTTGGTAACAAAGTCAAACTGGCAGTGCTGGACGGTGGCTTTATTCAGAACAAAGACCTTCCTGCCAACTGGATGATGATCCCGAGCAACGGTTGGAATCAACAAAACCCCGCAGATTGCGTTGGTCTAAATGGCAAACACCCTTGCCCTTGGCACGGCACAGGTACAGCCATTGCCGCAATGGGTGTACCTGACAACAGTTTTGGCACGGCAGGTCCGGCGGGTCCTGTTGCTCGTCCGATTTTGGTACAAAGCCCATCGCCCGATTTTTTTAGTTACCTCAAGTACATGCTCAGTCTGGTGAAGACCTTGGCGGTTGGACCCAAAATTGTCAACATCAGCGCTTCCACCAACATCGTTGCCATCGGTGCAGTGTTTGTCAATGGCTTGGGTGATCCAATTTTTGCGGGTTTACGCGCTTTGGACATTCTGGTGGTTGCCGCCGCAGGCAATATCAATTACGATGTGGATGCCAAAGACTGCTTCATTGTTTGCTGGGAACGCAGCACCACGATTCCCTGCGAATTCAGCAAGGTCTTGTGCGTGGGTGCGCTCGCCTGGGACAGCAGCAATCGCGCCAACTATTCCAACTATGGCAGTGTCAATGAAGACGATTCGGTAAATATCTTTGGTCCTGGCACGCTCTGGTTGCCCGACGATGCCAGCCTGAATGGCTCGAGTGGAACCAACATCTTCACCAGTGGCACAAGTGTGGCGACGCCCTTTGTGGCTGGCGTGGCAGCCCTGGTGAGCGCCGCGAACCCCAGCTTGAACGCAGACCAGATCGAAAGCATTTTGTTAACAACCGCCCATACCAACACCTCGGACGGCACGGTCAGGCGTTGGGTCAATGCGCTCGGGGCAATCAAGAAAGTGCTGGGCAACATTCCACCAACCGCCACCATTGGGGTCACACCAGATGTTTTTGACAGCTCAAGATACACCTTTAGCGCCAACACCGACGATCTCGAGGATGGTCTGAATTGCTGCACCGTCGAATGGTCCTCGAGTGTTGATGGCGCACTTGGCACGGGATTGACGCAAACCACCAGTTTTGCTTCCTTGGGTGGGCGTCAGATCAAAGCCAAAATCACGGACAGCCAAGGCGGGGTTGGTTACGCCGAGGTCACCATCAATGTCGATGTGCCACTTCCGGACGTCAAAATCGACCAGCCCAACGGCGGCAATTTACTCGAGCGCGGCAAGGATTACACGTTCCTGGGTCATGCCTGGATTGCTCCAGCCACAGATTTGTGCGGTAACACCAATAACCCGAATGTCAACTGGACCAGTGGTGATTCAAACAACACATTACCCAATCCAATCCCACAAAATTGTAGAGTCAATTTGAGTTTTGCCCAGAACGGCAATTATCAAGTGTGGCTCGAGGTGAAAGACGCCTATGGTCGTGTTGGTAAGGCGGTGGTTTCGTTTATCGTGATTGATCCAAAACCCGAATTTAACATTCAACTGAAAGGCTCAGATTTGGAAAAACCGATTGCATTTGCAAATGTTGGGGAAGTGGTTTTGTTGGCTGCCAACACTTACAACGGTACAGCACCTTACAAACAAGTTTGGACTTGGCAATCAACCCGAGCAAATTGTCCTGAAGTGGTGCTGAAACCAAAGCCACCGTTTTCAGTTCCACCAGGCGGACTCCCATACCAAATTTACGTTTTTTGGAATACCACCGATATGCCAATAATCAGTCCTTTAGGCTGTGATTCAGGTAATGGCATTATTAAGTTGGTACTCACAGATGCCAATAACCAAACCGCATCCGCATTTAGAGATTTCCAATTGTTATCACCACCCAAATGACCCTTGAGCTTCATGATTGTTGCAAATTCGGTATCCAAAGGGTCGAAGCGGATACTACAGGTGAAAATGATTGAAACTTCAACGGGGTTAACCCGCAATCAACGCACTCCATTGAAATCCAAGTAACCAACGACGTGGCATAAATGACTTGCAAAAGGAACAAAAAGGACTCGAGCAACCCTCGAGTCCGAATTCTCTTCAAGCTGCACGTTTCCTTTTATCTGCCAAGTGAACTTGTTACCCACGCCAGATTCGTCAAACCAGATGCTCGAGTTACCCTGTCTTCAGGAGGTTTTTATGTCAAATCACGAATCGGTAAAAGACTTTTATTCACGTTTTGCGCATCGGTGTTTACAACTCATGACGGGAACGATTCTCGCCAATGCCGTGTTTACGCGAAGACACTTTACTGAAAATGTCGCAGTGCTCGCAACCACGATTGCGGGCTTATACGTTCTGGTTGGGATTTCTGTTTGGCTTCGAGGTTTTGCGAAAAAGTCTTGAAGTCAATCCAGCCTCGAGAGGCAAGCCTTACAAATTATTCCCGCCACGATCTTCGGCAGTGCCGTAAAAGCGCAATTTACAACGCCGTCCAATTAAACCTTCAAACTCGAGTTTATGACGCATATTTTACGGCTCGAGCCACGCCAGCGCAGGGTGTGCCACGCCCGTTAAATCCTCGAGCATCGGTTTCCAGAGTTTGTCGCCATTCGCGCCGTTGGTCAGCAGCACCATGCCAAATCCTGTGTCACTAGCACCAGCCATCAAAGGTCTAAAGCCTGGGTTGTTGCCCCACTGCCAGAAAAATTGCCCCGACGTGCATTGCTCGAGTCCGCAACCCAAACCCCAGGAAACCCAATCGTTGATTTGCACTTGTGGTTGCAGCATCTCGAGTAAAATCTCGGAACGTAAAAATTCTTGCAAAAAAATTGCCAAGTCGGTCACCGTGCTGTGCAGAGAGAAGGCGGCATGTGCTCGAGTGATCGGTTGGGTTTTGGGTATGACAATACCGTTTTGGTCATGCCCACGGGCGCTTTGATCTGCGAAATCTTCATGCCAAACAAAACTCGAGTGTTGCATTCCAAGTGGTTGAAAAACGGTTTGTTGCAGGTGATCCTCGAGTGAAGTGTTCGTGACTTTTTCGATCACGGTTTGAAGTTTCCCAAACCCAATTCCTGAGTACGAAAACCGCAATCCAGGTTGAAATTGTGTCACGGCAATTTCAGATTCGGGCAACCAATTTGGCAGTCCCGAAGTGTGCGACAACACATGGCGGGTCGTGATCAAACCAAGTCTTGCATCGTGCTCGAGGTTGATTTCGGGAACGTAATGTGCAAGTGGCGTGTCAAGCTCGAGTAAACCCGCTTTGCATAATTTCAGGGTCGCACTTGCAACAACTTGTTTGCTTAAACTGGCAGCCTCAAAAATCGTGTTGGCGGTCACGGGCAACTCGCCGTTCGCCATGCCGAAACCGATGCTCGAGCTTGTTTGATCTGAATTGAGAACCCCGATTGCCACCCCAGGAACATGCGCCTCGAGCGCCAACTTCTTCCAGCGTTCAAGTAGATGCTCGAGTTTCATTGGTCTAAGTATTCAGGTTCTGAGGGTTCGAGCAAAACTTCACTGACCACTTTTTCGCCGCCATGAAACCTCGAGCCGAGCCAGTATTTGCGAATCATCAATTTTGCCAGCGCGGTCAGTGGTACCGCCAGCAACGCACCGACCACACCGCCGAGCGCCAAGCCGGACAAAATTGCCAGGATAATGCTGATCGGGCTTAAATCGGTGCTTTTGGATAAGATTTGCGGCGCGAAGACGTGAGACTCGAGTTGGTTGACGATGGTGAAGACCACACCGACCAGCAAGACTTTGATCAATCCTCCTGGCAGAGCCAACAGCAGGGCGGGGGTCACGGCGATCACCACGCCCAAGTACGGCACGATGTTGAACACGCCCGCAATAAAACCGATTGCCAGACCGAGCGGCAAACCGACGATGGTCAAGCCCAGACCGATCATGATGCCAATCGACAACGCAATAATCAATTGTCCGCGAATGTACCCGCCAATAGCGGTGGAAACATCTTTGCTTAACTCGAGGGCGGTGGGTTGGACTTGCACTGGCAGCACCTCGAGCAAGGTTTTACCGATGCTTGGAAAGGTGAAGAGCATGTAACCGCCGAGCACGAAAACCAGAAAATACTCGAAGACGTTGCCGACCACGCCGACCGCGCGGGTCAGGATGCTCAAGCCGGAGCCTTGCAAGAATTCGAGGAGTTTTTGCACCAAACCGGAGAGTCCATCTTGAATGGTTTTGGTGGTGTTTTGCAGCGTGTCGTGTAACTCTGGGACTTGTTTCAAATTGACCAACCAGCCGTTCAGAAAGCCTTGCAAACTGGTGATCAGGGTCGGGAGTTGTTGGGCAAAAACAATCAATTGCCGAATCAACGAACCGATCACCAAGGACGCGACGATCAAAAAGACAATCACGATCAGGTACACGATGGTCACGGCGATGGCTCGAGCGAAAGGTCTGATGCCACGAGCCTGCAAGAACGGGCGCGACACCAACCATTGCACCAGCGGGTTGAACAGGTAGGCGAACAGGTACGACAGCAATGCCAAGCGCGTGACGTTCCCGAGTTCTTTTAAAATTGGACCCGTTTCGCCCAGCAAACCGCGCACGGCGTTTAATGCCAGCATCACCGCCAAAACCGTCAATGCCAGAAACATGATGCGTCCAGCCCGAGAGACCAATAATTTTTCCAAAACACTCATCTACATCCTCACTCTCGGCTTGGTGGGTCGCTCGAGCCTGGAATCGCACGGGCAAGCGGGAAACCCTTGGTTGGCATGGGCGTAAAATTGAAGCCCACAGGGCGTTCGCTGGCTCGGGTTTCGCTGTTCATGACAAAGGCTTCAAAGGCATCGACGCCATTGGCAGTGATGTGAATGTGCAAACCCGAGGCTGGAATCAATGACTTCTCGAGCGACTCTGGCGGCAGCATGGTCAACAGTTGCCGTTCGACCAGGTAATACACGGCTGCCCGGGTTTCGGTCGGGTTGATCGGGTCGGTGCTGAAATCCACAGGTACGGTTGTGACGTCATCGTCGGCATCGAGCGGCACTCGAGCGACATCGGGCGGGGCAACGAGGTTCAATTCTGCCACGTCGATGTAATCGCTGGGCGCTTGAACGAAAGTTTTGTAGGCGGCATTGAGCAGCCGCAACCGCAGTTCTTGTTGCCGATGAACTAAATCCATGTGTCAGTCTACCGCAGTTGTCAGAATCGATGAGCGATTCAACGAGCAAGGCGACAAGATTAAACATGTGTTGACCATCAAAGAACCAAAATAATTCTTTAAAAACATCAAACCCGTAGGGTGCGCTCCTTGACCATAAAATGCACCTGTCTTGACCCCAAGACGCACCATGATCACGTCGCCGACGGTGCGCAAGGCGCACCCTACCAAACTCGAGCTTGCCCTCTCTGCCATCTGCCCTTAAGCGTGTCGTCCTTTCCAAGCCCTGGCACTTCTGGCACGGTGGTGTTTGACGCGCTTTGAGGGGTCGATCAATTGTTCCCTGGGGTCTTCACGGTCTTTGGACACCAAAATCGCCACGCGTTCGCGGGAAATCACGCGGTAAGGGTTTTCTGGAATAAACGCCGTGACCACGTCCAGCCAGCGATACAAGCTGTAATCGACCACCACATGAAGCGGGATTTTGATGGTGCTGACGCAAATATAGCCCAATATCAGCATCCTCGAGTCCTCGGGGTAGACCGCAATTTCACGTCCGCGCTCGAGGGTCGCCACGATGTCGGCTTCGGTGAAACCTTCACTGATGGCGTGCCGTGCAGCGTGGGGTTTGATGCTGTAACGTCCAGCCCAGATGAGGTCTTGTAAATCGAATAAGGAGTGTCTCGCCATAAAAGCCTCCCAATAAAACCTGTGCCACGCGATTTTTAAGAAAAAAGCCTCGCGCACCAAAGGTGCGGGAGGCGAGTTTTGAAATCACGTAACCTTAACAGGTCATGTCAGAACTATACACGAAAGCGTCTTACGAAGATGTGAAATCACCTCGTCATCGGGATGTCAAATCACCTCGTCATCGGGATGTGGAATCACCATATCATCAGGCTGTGAATTCTCGAGCTTCGAGGCTGCCACGTTTTAAAAATCTTTCAAGCTCGAGCGCGGACATCGCGGGAGCGTACAACCAACCTTGAACTTTGTCGCAACCCAAAGCGTGCAGCGTCTCGAGTTGGGCTTTGGTTTCGACCCCTTCGGCAATCGTGTCCATGCCAAATTCGCTGGCAATGGAGACAATCGCCGCCACCAAAGCGCGGGTGTCTCGGGCGCTGCCCAGGGCGTGAACGAATGACCGATCCAGTTTGAGGGTATCGAAGGTCAAACGGTTCAAGTACGACAAACTCGAGTAACCGCTGCCAAAATCGTCCAATGCCAAACGAATTCCCTGGGCACGAAGTTGCGCGATTTTAGCGGCGGTTTCATCAAAACGGTTGACCAGTACACTTTCCAGCAGCTCGAGGCTCAGTCGTTCGGGTGGCAACTTGGTGCTGGAAAGGGTTGCTGGACGATGCTGACAAAATCTGGGCGCTCAAACTGTGCGGTGCTGACGTTGACGCTGACCCGCAAATCGTATTCTTCCCAGAGCACCAGTTGCTTGCAAGCCTCCTGCAAAATCCAGTTGCCCAGTGGTACGATCAAACCGCATTCTTCGGCGATTGGAATAAACTGATCTGGTAGGCGCAGCACCTGAAGGTCATTCCAGCGCACCAACGCCTCGAGCGCCACAATTTGCCCCGTTTGAATCTCGAGAATCGGTTGGTAATAGACCCGAAATGAATTGCCAGGGTCGGTTTCCAGGGCGCGGCGCAAAGCGCGTTCAGTCTCGAGGCGCAGGGTGGTGTTGGCGTCAATGTCTGGTGAGTACAAACGCCAGCCCACACCCTCGCGTTTGGCTCGGTACATGGCGCTGTCGGCATGTTTTTGCAAACTGGTGGCGTCCAGACCATCGTTTGGCGCAAGGCTGATGCCGACGCTGGCGCCCAAGAAAAAATCGGCATCGCCGACCCGCAAGGCGCTCGAGAGGCTTTGGATGAGGTTGTCTGCGGTCTGTTCGGCTTGGGCGACCGCCATTGCGGGCGCGAGTTTTGAAAGCACCAAAGAAAATTCGTCGCCGCCCAAACGCGCCAGGAAACCATTTTCGGGAATGCAAGCCTTGAAGCGCCCTGTCACCTGGCGCAGAACCTCATCGCCAATCGGATGCCCGAGCGTGTCGTTGATGTCCTTGAAGTGATCCAAATCGATGTACAAGACTGCCAGGCACAGGTTTGAAGTGCGCTGCAACTCGAGCATCCGGTTGAGGTGGCGTTCATTAAACACTCGGTTGGGTAAACCCGTCAGGGCATCGTGCAAGGTCTGAAACTCGAGGTCTGCGGTTCTGGCGCTCACCCGAGCCTCGAGTTCGTTGGAGAGTTTTTGCAGTTGAGCATTGCTTTGCTCGAGGTGCATGGTCAGCACGATTTGGCGGGCGATGACGGCAAGAAAAATCAGTCCGGTAATGATTTCTGTGCCGATACGTTGCAGCGCTGCAAACCCTTGCGAGAACAACAACAACGGAAAGATCAAGACCAGTGCCATGTACGCGCCGTAACGAATCAAGAGGGTGTTGGTTCGGGTTTGCAACTGTACGGCTGAAGGCTCGAACAGGCTGCCCCTTGCCGCAATCACGATCATCAACGACCCCCAAGCCCAACCGCTCTCGAGCGGATGCGATTCGGGCAGCGGCGGAAAAAAACAACGCGCCAGAAAGTAACCGTCGGCGACCAACCAACCGATCAAACCCAGCATCAGCCAACGCAGTTCAACCCCCAAACTCGAGCGTTCCCACCTGGCAATGTTGGTGATCAGTAACGCCAGGGCGAGCAGGTCATAAATTGGGTAGGTCATGGCGAGCGAGACTTCAAAACTCAGACCGTTGCTTTTGGCATAATGCGCCAAAATGGCTGGCGCGAGCACAAAAAACCAGATGAATCCCGAAATCGTCATGACAATAATGCTCGAGTCGAGCACGGCACGTAAACCGTCGAGTCGTTTGAGGGCAACGTGCGGCAAACGAAAAAAACCGTAAACCATCACCATTGGGGTCAGTGACAAGAAGACGTCGGCAATTGACGGAAACGCGGTGATGTTCAAAACGCCCTTAAAAAGTTGATACAGAATCGTGCCAATCGTGTACAACCCCAGCGCCAACGCCAAATAACGCCAAGGCAAACTTGCACGCTTTGAGTGCTGACGGGAAATCAAAGCCACCGCCAAAGCCGCGAACAATGTCGGTAAGACTCGAGCCACGCCTTCGACCAAAACATTGTCAGCGATCTTGTAAAAGGTGATGAATGACCAAATTTGCTGAACCAGGGCAAACAAAACCGTCAAAACCGTTAAATTTTGAATCCAAGGTGAAACGGTTCGAGCGCTCGATTGGACTTGCATTGGCAGTATCATTCTAACCCAGCGTCAAGGTTCTGGTGTGGCATGGGTACTATTGGACTGTGAACGGCATCCGCACTTCAAAACCCGAGTTGATTTCTTGGAATTCAGCCTTGCTCAGGGCGGCGCTGGAAGATCGGGCTTTACGGCAAGGCTTGGTGGATTATCAACTCCCAGCCCAGTTTCGAGGTGATCTGATACGGAATTAACGAGAACACTCCGTTATTCCGCTTCGCTCCATAACTCCGTTAACCTCGTTGATTCCGTACTTTTGCCACTCCCGTTGGTCGGGGGAACAGTCGATAAAGCATGACTGTTCCCCGCAATTTGATCTGAGTCACTTCTTGAGGCTTCGACTTGGTGTTTGAAGTCCAGGCTTCAAACTTATCATCTCGAGTGAATCAATTCATGTATACTGTTTGCATAAAAATACAGTTGCCTGCATAAGTCTGTACTCAATCCAATATGAGTCAACTGACATCGTGAAGTTCACTGTTTAGTATTCAATAACGAAAGCATTGTACCCTGAATGAGTAACAACTTTACACATCAAACACACACTCGGATTCATTACCCTGCGCGTGTGAGTTGCAGTATTCGTTTTCTTATGCAACCCCGCCATTGCCAACCACCAGGCAAACGCCTGAAACCAAGGAGATAAAATGATTAACAAAAAATTTGTCAAATCCCGCAACGTTACCAAAGTCAGCTTTGAACCCAGCGAGATCGACGCCGACACCATCGCCCTGATCGCCGACTTCACCGACTGGCAACCGCTCGAGGTGCCAAAACTCAAAAACGGCAAGTGGAAACTCGAGCAAGACCTCGAGCCAGGGCAGAGTTACGAATTCCGTTACCTGCTCTCCAAAGGCGACAACACCTGGTTTGACAACGACAACGGTGCAGACCGCTTCGTGCCAAACGCACACGGCACGCAAAACGCTGTACTGGACTGCTAAAATTCACCAACCCCAAAACCTCGGGTGGGGAGTTGTTACTGGCAACCCATTCGAGGCTTTGTTTTATTGCGTGTGGCAAGATGCTTTAGTGCTTTGTTCATCAGATAACCAAGGAAAATTGTGCTTTGGGCTTATAATCCTCTAAACGTGAACACCGACTTTTATCCCCGTCCCGTCAAACTCGAGGACGTACAGAATGTTCAAGCTTTATACAAGCGCTCAAGGCGCTACTTTGACATTATCGCCGCCGAAATTCCCAATCAATTCGATGTCAGCCGCGAACTTGAGAGTGCTTTGGGCGACGCGCGGCGTCACCTCGAGTTGTACTTTAAAGAGAATCTTCCCGAACCCTTTGGCTACCTGGATTTGAAATTCGATTACCCACAATCTGGCGATGCGACCATCAATTTGCTGCTGATCGCCGAGGACGTGCAATCGAGCGGTTTTGGCTCAAAAATTGTCACCAACCTCGAACGGCGTCTGAACGACGGCACGTTCACTCCACGCCGTGTGCATCGCCTGCTGGCAGGGATTTACGGCGAAAACCCTGGCGCGGTCAAATTCTGGGAGCGCCTTGGCTATCATTTTGCCGTCGATGCCCGCCCCGTCCTGGCGTGGTACGCCAAAGAACTTGTGCCTGGCAACCTCGAGATAACCCGTTAGAATGATGCCATGATTGCCAGTTTGCAGCTCGAGACGACCGACCTCGAGCGCGTTAAAACCTTGCTGATGCCGAATTTGCAACCAAACTCGAGCGCGTTTTTGCGTGTGAGCAACGGTTGGACGCAAGTTTATTTTGATCAATTCTTGGATGCTGGCGACAAGGATGATTTTGAATCCGTGGCTCGAGGCTTCTCAAATTTTGCCTTGACGGTTTCGTGCTTCGGCGAAAAAATCCCAGCACAAATCAAAAGTTTTCGTCACAATCTCGAGGTTGCCACAACCGTCAAACCCGAGCAGCCCGATTTGGGTTTTGAAGATTTGCAAGCACTCGAGGACGCAGGCACACTTGAGAATTACGAGAAACTCGAGCTTGAGGCGGACAAACCAGGATTAGCCGAATTTTTTGGGAGAAGCACGGATGAATAACACGTTGAATGACATTTTGGTCGTCAAATACGGCGGCAACGCCATGAAAACCCTCGAGCTTCGTCGAGCAGTTTCCAAAGAGATTGCCATTTTGCGCCGCACCCGTCCCGTCGTGGTCGTGCACGGTGGCGGACCCGTGATCGAGGCAAACTTAAAACGCCTCGGGATCGAAAGCCACTTCTTGCGCGGTTTGCGCGTCACCACGCCCGAGGCGCTCGAGGTGATCGAAGCCAGCCTGACCAAACTCTCCAAAGAACTCTCGCAAGACATCGGCAACAGCATCGGTTTGACCGGACGCGACTCGAACTTGCTGCTTGGCGTGCCGCTCGAGCCAGAATTTGGACGGGTTGGACGGGTCCAAACGGTCAACACGGTTTTGATTCACAAGATTCTTGGGGCTGGTTTTACGCCAGTGATCGGCTGCATTGCCGTTGAAGACACTGGCGAACCTTTGAATGTCAACGCAGATTGGGCGGCGGGAGCGGTGGCTGGCGCTTTAAACTCGAGCATCGTGTTTTTGACCGACGTGCCAGGGGTCATGCGCGATAAGGACGATCCCAGCACCCTTACATCCAACCTGAACGCGCTCGAGACACGGGCTTGGATTGAGCAGGGCGTTATTGCCGGCGGCATGATTCCCAAAGTTGAGGCGGCGCTGTACGCCATCGGGCGCGGCGCAAAAACCGCGACCATCGCCTCTGGAATGCAGGCGGGAATACTCGAGCGAGCCGCGAATGGTACGGCGGGAACGACCCTACGCGCATGAACGCCAATTTCCGCATTGGTGCCGGCGAAGATGCCCACAGGCTCGAGGTTGGACGAAGGCTGGTGATCGCTGGCATCACCGTGCCGGACTCTCCCGTTGGCGCGGTGGCGCATTCGGACGGCGATGTGGTCTTGCACACCGTCAGCGATGCCTTGCTCTCGAGCCTGGCATTGGGCGACATCGGAAAATTCTTCCCAGACACGTCCCCAGAATGGCAGGGGATGGACTCGAGCATTATCTTGAAAGCCGCGCTCGAGAAAGTGCAGTCTTTGGGTTGGGAAATTGTGAATTTGGCGCTGGTGGTCACGCTGGACAAACCCAAACTCGGCGCACTGCGCGACCTGATGGCGGCGAACCTCGCCAAACTCCTGAACCTCGAGCCAAGCAATGTCGGAATCGGTTTTAAAACCTCCGAAGGACTTGCGCCAAACCACATTCAAGCCCGAGCCACGGTCTTGCTCGAGAAACGCCCTTAAACTCAAAGTGGTTCGTTAGGAACGCCACGGAAGCCACATGGCTTCTTCATTGGGCAGCGCGTGTCCAGCAGTCTTGAGGGCAATCAAAATCTGTCCTCGGTGGTGCGCCTCGTGCACCAGCATGTGAAGCAGGAAAGCACCCACGCTCTCGTGTGGCAGACTGCCCGTGGTGGTGGCAAGCTCAGCCGTCGTCAGGGCAGCGTCTCGGGTTTGGGTCATGACCGATTTGATGCGCTCCAGGTTTGTCTCGGCGTCGAACATGCCCGTGCTGGGATCGTAATTGGAATACAGGTCGGGCAGGTCTTTTAAACCGCTCGCCTCGAGTTCTGTGCCCCAACCTTTGATGCACTCGGTCATGTGCGCCAGCTGTTGCGCCACGCTGTAGCCTCCACCAGGGGTGACCGCCTCGAGCATGGCGGGCGTGAGGTGTGCCAGGAGTTCATTGTTGGCGGCGTTGTTGGCAGCCCAGGCTTTGCTGATCTCAATATGAATCATGGTGCTCCTTTGTTTTGCTGTTGACATAATTAATCTAAACCATTTCGGCATTTCCTGCAATCAAAATCAGAAAAACTCGTCTCTCACGGATTCTTGTTTCAAGCTCGAGTTTTATATTCTGAGCCTGAGATTTCAGCTTGCTGCCATTTCAATTTAGTTTTTCAGGGAATACAAACATCGCAAGTCCAGGTAGAGCCAAGAGTGCGTTGGTTTAAAACCGCATATTCGCGCAGTTGACAAAAGTGGTACTCGGTGATACAACTTAGCAGTAGTCTGTGGCACTACATACCAGATCAAATTACCCAGAACGGAGGCATCACCCTGGAAAACCTCACGGAAATGCTAAAAGGTGTCCTCGAGGGTTGCGTGCTCGAGATCATCAGCCGCGATCAAACCTACGGCTATGAAATCGCATCGTCCCTGCGCACGCTCGGCTTCGTGGAAGTCGTGGAAGGTACTGTATACACGATTCTGCTTCGGCTCGAGAAAAACGAACTCGTCGAGATCGAGACAAAACCGTCCACCAAGGGTCCACCCAGAAAGTTCTACTCGCTGAACGGGGCGGGTCGTGCAGAACTCGCTAAGTTCTGGGCGAAATGGGATTTCGTCTCACTCAAAATCAATCAGTTGAAGGAGAAATCAAATGCTTGACTTTTTCACCAAACTTATCGGAGACAAGAAGGGCTGGAAAGCTATGGAAGCACGTGCCAAAGCGCTGCCAAGCGATTACCGAATCGTTTACGGCGAAATCCAGCACTACATGTTCATGAACACGGGCGGCAACGGTATGGATATTGTCGCCCTGCTCAAAGACCTGCTCGAGCTGTTTGAAACTGGCGCGGCAGACGGCAAGCACGCACTCGAGGTCACCGGTGAGGATGTGGCTGCGTTCTGCGACGAGCTTCTGCGGAACGCCAAGACCTACACCGAGAACTGGCGCGAGGCGCTGAACCGCAACGTGATGAAAAAGCTCCAAAGTGAGGAGGGCAAGAAGTGACGGATAGGCTGAGCGACACTGCCCTCAACGTCGTGAACGCCGATGTATCAAAGGTAACGATCATTTAATCTTCAGGAGGAACGAACATGCAAAACCAGGCAATCCAAGTGAAAGGGCTGCAAAAGTCCTACAAACAGCTTCATATTCTCAAAGGCGTGAACCTCGAGGTGGAAAAAGGCAGTATTTTCGCCCTGCTCGGCTCCAATGGCTCGGGCAAGACGACGATTATTAAAATCCTCACGACGCTGCTCAAACAGGACGGCGGAACCGCCAGCGTCAACGGATTCGACGTTGCCTCAAAGCCCGACAGCGTGCGGCAGTCGATCAGCCTGACCGGACAGTTTGCCGCGGTGGACGAGATTTTGACCGGACGGGAAAATTTGATCATGATCGCCAGGCTGCGCCACCTCGAGCATCCGCGTCAGGTGGCGGACGATCTGCTCAAACGCTTCGCTCTGACCGATGCCGCCGACCGTGGTGTCTCCAGCTATTCGGGCGGGATGCGCCGCAGGCTCGACATCGCCATGAGCCTGGTGGGAAAACCGCAACTCATCTTCCTCGACGAGCCGACCACCGGACTTGACCCCGAGGGACGCATCGAGGTCTGGAAGACGGTCAAAGAGCTTGCCGAACAGGGCACAACGGTCTTTCTGACCACGCAGTATTTGGAGGAAGCCGAGCAGCTCGCAGATCAAATCGCCATTCTGCACGAGGGAAAAATTATCGCTCGCGGCACACTCGAGGAACTGAAAAAACTCTTCCCGCCCGCAAAAGTGGAGTATGTGGAAAAGCAACCGAGCTTGGAGGAAATATTTCTCGCAATCGTTGGCAAGAAGGAGGAAAATTAAATGGAAACCGTAAAGAATCACTTTTTCAGCGATATGGGTGTGATGCTCGGACGTTCCATGCGCCATATTTCCCGCAGCATGGACACCATCATTACGGTCGTCATAACGCCGATTGCGATCATGCTGCTGTTCGTCTATGTCTTCGGCGGTGCAATCAAAACCAACACGGATAACTATGTGAATTACTTGTTGCCTGGCATATTGCTAATTACCATCGCAAGCGGTACAGCCTACACGTCTTACCGTCTGTTTATGGATATGCAGCGGGGCATCTTTGAACGGTTCCATTCCATGCCGATTGCGCGTTCGGCTCCGCTGTGGGGACATGTGCTGACCTCGCTGGTATCCAACGCAATTTCGATTGTTCTCATCATTCTCGTGGCGCTGATTATGGGCTTTCACTCGTCGGCAGGAGTGACGTCATGGCTTGCCGTGGCTGGTATACTCGCGCTGTTTACGCTCGCCCTGACCTGGCTGGCGGTGATTGCTGGGCTGTCCGCAAAAACGGTGGACGGCGCAGGTGGCTTTGCCTACCCGCTTATTTTCCTGCCGTTTATCAGCTCAGCGTTCGTCCCCACAGCCACCATGCCAACCCTGGTTCGGGCATTCGCAGAAAACCAGCCCGTCACCGCCATCGTCAACTCACTTCGCGCCCTCCTGAGCGGTCAGCCCGTGGGTAGTAGCATCTGGACGGCACTCACCTGGTGTACAGGAGCAACAATCCTCGCCTATTTCTTCGCCATGAGAGACTACAAACGAGTCCCGTGACCAAAGTCGAACGCTCGAGGAACCCTCATCGTTTTTTTAAAATATGATGTGCTACGTGGACGAGGCACGCCTCGTCCCTACAAGATCAGGGCGTGAAATCTTTTTTGACCTTGACCACTCGAGCTTTTCTTTGTACACTCCTTAAGCCTGCCAAGGGCTGATGAAATTTCATCGGCTTGAGACAAACCGTTAAACCCGTGTTGGGGAATCGTCTAACGGCAGGACTGCGGTCTTTGGATCCGCCAATCAAGGTTCGAATCCTTGTTCCCCAGCCAGAACAAAAACGCCCGCAAGGGCGTTTTTTGTTGTTTGGATTGCCCCAAGATTGCCCCTCAAAGTGCAAGAATAAGCCCATGCAAGTTTTGGTCTTAAATTGTGGCAGCTCGAGTTTAAAATACGCGATCTTCGAGATGGAATCCGAGAAGGTGCTGACCAAAGGTCTGGTTGAACGCATCGGCTCGAGCGGAGCAAGTTTAAAACGTGGACAGCTCGAGGCTGTAGTCATTGATGCGCCCGACCACACGGCAGCCATCGAGGCGGTGGCAAGACTCGAGGATTTCAGTCGGGTTCAAGCGGTGGGACACCGTGTGGTGCATGGTGGCGAGGCTTTCATTACACCAGTCCAGATTACGGATACAGTCATGACAGCGCTCGAGGCGAACGCCCACCTTGCGCCCTTGCACAACCCGCCCAACATCGCTGGCATTTGGGCGGCACAACTGGCGCTGCCTGGACTGCCCAACGTGGCGGTTTTTGACACGGGTTTTCATGCCACGCTGCCCGCCAAAGCCTTTTTGTACGCGATTCCCAAAGCCTTGTACGAGCAGGACAAAATTCGGCGTTACGGTTTTCATGGCACAAGCCACCAATACGTTGCCGCCAAAGCTGCCACAATCCTCGAGAAGCCGCTTGAGCGTTTAAAACTGGTATCACTGCATCTTGGCAACGGCGCGAGCGCCTGCGCGATCCTGCACGGCTCGAGCGTGGACACCAGCATGGGCTTCACGCCGCTCGAGGGACTGGTCATGGGAACGCGCAGCGGCGACCTGGATGCGGGTGTGGTGCTCGAGTTGGCACAACGCAACGGCGTGGCTGCCACCCTCGAGACACTGAACAAGCAATCTGGAATGCAAGGGCTTGCGGGCGCGAGCGATTTGCGCGACGTGTCAGCCAAAGCCGAGGCGAGCGATATTTGGGCACAAAATGCCCTGGCGGTTTTTGCCTACCGCG
>CAXTTL010000023.1:0-33437 GCA_964247135.1 uncultured Deinococcales bacterium
CAAGTTGAAAACAAAACGGGATTGAACGCCAAAGACATGCTGGTGAATGCCAAAGACGAAGCCGCCAAACGCGCCCAGGCATCGGTCGGAACCATCGCCGAACAAGCCATGAACGCCGTCGAAGACGCCGTGGTTTCGGGCAAAGGCATTGACCTGGGACGAATCGCCAAAAACGCCGCCACCAGGGTTGGCAATGATGCCGCCGGAATGCAGCGCCAAGCCGCGCAAAAAGCCTTCAAAGACGCCCAGGGCGGCGCCGCCAAAGCTGGCTTGGGCATCTTGACCGGCGGCATCGGCAGAGCCTCGAGCAACGCCGTACCGTTCCCAGAAGACCAAGCGGCATTACAGGGCGCAGACCCGATGCCAGTCAAAGCCCAACTGACCCACCTGGCATTGATGCCCACCTGGTTGTTGCCCGTGGTTCTTGCATTGCTGGGACTCTTGATCTTCTGGCTGATGCGCCCGCCGACCATCACCACCTTCACCGCCAGCACTGTCGCCCCGTTCCTCGAACAACCCGTCAGTTTCAATTTTGAATCCAGCAGCAACAACCTCGAGCTTCTCCGCAGCGACCAAACGGAAACCATCAAAATTCCTGCCGGCAGCAAAACCTTCACGCTCGAGAAAGGCTTTAAAAGCCTGGAACCCGTCAAAATGACCCTGATCGCCAAAGGGAATTTTGGCAGCCACGTCGAAAAAGAATTGCAACTGACGCCCAAAGCCTTAAAACCCGAAGTGCTCGAGTTTACCCTCAGTCCACCAAAACTGATTAAGGGAACGCCCGTCACGATTCGTTGGAAGGTCAAAAATGCCGAGAAAGTGACGATTGAACCGTTCGGGGTGCAGGCGCTCGAGGGACGGATTACCGATAAACCAACCGAAAACAAAACCTACACCCTGGTCGCCGTCAACAAAAACGAACGCGTCAGCATTCCGATTCAGCTCGGTGTCAACTATCAAAAACCAAAAATCACGGGCTTTAGCATCACACCAACAAAGGTCATCAAAGGGCAAGACCTGAAAATTACGGTCTACATCAAAGCCCCGAATTCGGTGGTCACCAATCTGGACCCATACGGCAAAGTACACGAACAAGACATTGTCGAAATTGCCGCGCCAGAAGTGGACACCGATTACACCCTGAGTGCCGAAAACCCTGCCGGCAAAGACTCGCGCACGATTCGGGTCAAAGTGGTCGAACCCGTTGCCACCACACCCGCAACCCCAGATATACACACAACGCCGACCACACCAACAACACCCAATGTTCCCACAACACCGACCACACCGACAAACCCAGATGTCCCCACCACACCGACTACCCCAACCACACCAACCACGCCAACCACACCAGCCGCTCCAGAAGCCACCGCCACCATCCAAGCCGACAAAACAACCATCAAGGCGGGCGAAAGCATCAACCTGACCTGGAAAACCCAGAACGCCAAAAGCGTCAAGCTCGAGCCTATCGGTAAGGTTTCACTGAGCGGACAACGCCCCGTCAGTCCCAAAGTCACCACCACCTACACCCTGACCGCCACCAACAGCGACGGCAAGGAAACCGCCAGCGAAGTCACCGTCAACGTCACCGCAGGGGCAACGGTCACAAGCGTCCCAGCAGCCGTCGCAACGCTACGCGTCAACAAAACCACCATCAATCGCGGTGAGAGCATTTCATTGACCTGGAGAACCGCCAATGCCAGCAGTGTCCAACTTGATCCCATCGGCGCAGTCAAAGACGCGGGCAGGCAGGTCTTAAAACCAGAATCCGACATCACCTACACCCTGACCGCCACCGGTAAAGACGGTAAAACCTCGAGCAGTACCGTGAAAATCACGGTCAAAGTGCCATTGGTTGCAGGTGTTTTAACAGGACGTTGGTATCACAATTTTGGGGTTTTAAACCTCAAGCACATCGGCTCGAGTGTGACCGGCACGTACACCAGCAGCGACGGCAGCAATGGCAGCATCAACGCCACACTCGAGGGACAGGTCTTGTCGGGAACCTACACGGTGGGCGCCGCCAAACAAAACTTTGAATGGACGTTCAGCGACGACTTCAGAACCTTCAACGGCAGGGGCGACACGCACCTGCAATGGTGCGGCGCAAAACCAGGCGTGTACTTCAACCCTGGATGCAGTTACTCGGGTCAATGGAACGCCAGCATCAACGGCGTGACCTGTACCGTCAACCTGACGAGAACCAACAACGACGTGATCGGCAAATTCTGCGACGGCACACTGAACGGTACCGTCAGTTTTCAAAAAGGCAAGATTGTTTTGACCGGAACGTGGTCGAACACCAAACTGAACACCGCAGGCGATTTCAGTTTCGCGCTTTCGGACAGCGAAGCCATTCAATTTGTTGGACGGCAAAACCGCAGCAACGAATGGTGCGGTTGGCGGCAAGGCTCGAGCAAACCCAACCCTTGTATTTTGAAGTAAATTCAGATTCTCGAGAGAAGCACGAAAGTTAATTTCGTGCTTTTTTTATTGCCAAGCCAATTGGCGTATTCGAGGAAGCTCTAGAAACTTGGCAAATCTGGATTCTTGGATTAACGTTAAACCATGAATCTCAGAGAACAAATCCGACACTTAAGCATTTCTGAAAAAGTCTTGCTGGTTCAAGATATTTGGGACGAGTTGTTCGAGGAAACCAATGAATTCAGCACGGCTCAAAAAACCGAAATTCAAAGACGTTCTGAAGCCGACAAAGCCAACCCTGGAAAAGCTCGGGCTTGGACTGAAGTTCGTGATGTGATTTAGGGCTTAATGTTCTGGATTGTTGCAGTTAAGCCGTGATCCTGAATACGGACGTGATCGAAACTAATATTAAAAAACCCCAGGCTCGAAACCCAGGGTTTTGAGAAACTCGAGAAATTAACAAGCGACGTAATTTCTCGAGCTTGAACTCTATTTTGCCAATCCCACCAAATCCATTGATACTTCCCACAACCGTTCAGCATGATCGGTATCACGGACGTAAGGCATATAACCAGAATAAGGTTGCGCTGGGTCAAACGGCAAAGCTTCATGACAATCCTCGAGATACAAACCGCCATGTCCCTCGAGTTCCTTGCCGACGGCTGCCCAAATGGATGTGGCTGCGCCTTGTTCAACGGTTTTGAAACCAGGGTTGACATTGCCCTGCTCGTCGATCCAACCCATTGCGCGTTGTTCGTCTTCTGGAATAAATTTTTGTAAACCCGTTTGGATGCCACCAGGGTGAAGCGCGTTTGCGGTGATGCCTTCTTGACCATAACGCTGATTCCAGCCAACGGCAAACAACACGTTGGCGGTTTTGGACTGCCCATAGGCTTGCCACTTTTCGTAAGGGCGATTTTGGTAATTCAAATCCTCAAACACCACGTCCGAACGCCTGTGACCTATCGAACTGAGCACCACCACCCTCGAGGGAGCCGCCGCCCGCAAGGCTGGCAACAGAAGGTTTAAGAGCAAAAAATGCCCAAGGTGATTCGTGCCAAACTGCATTTCAAAGCCGTCATCGGTGTGCGAAAATGGTGTTGCCATGACCCCAGCGTTGTTGATGACAATATGCAGTTTTGACCATTTTGCGAGTGCCTGGGCTGCCGCTTGACGCACCGACGCCAGCGAACCAAGGTTTAACTCGAGCACGTGCGCCTTTGGGTTTCCTGTCGCCTCGCGCAATTGCGCCGCCACGGTTTCACCTTTTTGGGTGTCGCGCACTGCCAAAATGACCTCTGCCCCTGCGGACAGCAAGGTTTTGACCGTTTCGACGCCAAGCCCAGAACTTGCGCCCGTGACCAGTGCCGTTTTGCCGCTCAGGTCATGACCGGCGATCACCTCGAGGGCGGTGGAACGGGCGTCAAATGGGGATGTGATCGGCATCATAAACTCCTTTTCTTAAGCAGCAGACTCGAGGGCTTTGCGGCGTGTTTTGGTGTACTCAATTTTTTCTTGAATGGTCTTTAACGATGATTGCAATTCGGCAATTTGCTGTTCGACCCGCCCAGCGTGTGCCTCGAGCAACGCCTGACGGTTGGGCAGCATGTGATCGCCTTGCAGGTACAACTCGAGGTATTCCCTAACCTCGAGCAAGGGCATTCCGGTCGAACGCAATTTGGTCATGAACGCAATCCAGACCAGATCGGCGGGCGTGTACCGACGGTGACGGCTCGAGGCGTCACGTGATGGGATCAACAATCCAATGCGTTCGTAATAGCGCAAAGTGTCGGCGCTTAAGCCTGTTTCTTGCACGGTTTGTTGGATGGTGAACAGCGTCACCAGAAAACCTTACAACTTGGAGTCGACTCCAAGTCAAGCTATTTCATCTGGACAGTCTGCCACATTCTCAGCCTGCGAGAGAAGGACAGAACCTCGAGTCACACGTGTAGCAAAACAAAACTCCCTTCTCTCGATGTTGAGAGAAGCGACCATGCCCGTAGGTGCGTTTTATGGTCAAGAAGGGTTGGGGATGAGAGCAGAGCCAAAACTCAGCCACACCAAAAAAATAATTCTCGAGCTTCACGTTTTACAAATTCCCGCAGGTCACACTGCCACCCACGCCGCCCGTGTCCTTCTCGCCGCGTTGATGAAAGCTGATGTAGGCACTGACCGGAATTTTCGAGGTGTCCACGCTGGTGCTCGAGATGCCCGTGCCGACTTTATCGGCGGTGATTTCGTTTAAGGTCGCGGCAATGCCGCCAGGGTTGGAGCATGAACCGACGCGAATGTAACCTGCGGAGCGCTTTTCGGGCGGCAAGTTGGTGATTTCAACTTCGATGATGCTCGAGCCGTTCGAGAGTTCTTTGATGCGGGCAATGCCGCCCACTTTGCTGCTGACGCCCGTCGAGAGTACCCCAACGGCTTGCAGCACGATCACTTGGGTGGGTTTACTCTGTGAGACGTTGTTGCTTGGGGCGCAAGCTGCGAAGCTTAACGCCAACACTGCCATTCCAATCATTTTGTGGGTCATCATAATTCCTCCTGAGCGGTTGTAGCTTAAATCATAGCGTGTTCAGCCATAAAATGATGAATGCTTTACTTTATGACGTACTGTAAGGCTTGATTTTACCAAAAAATCAAAACCCGAGGGTGATTCTATTCATTCTTTGTTTTTATGGTCTGGCACAAGAAAAGCGTGTCTTCTAAGCGAAAAAAATTGAGTCGGTGATAGCATACACCCATTCAATCTGGTTTCTCGAGCCTGGCATTTGTTTCTCGGGTGATCTGCGCGGAATTCACGAATTGATTTGAGGTTTCATGAGTAGCCATCTGACAATCGCTTCTGTGACAGCCGTTTTAAAAAACCTGCTCGAGAACGGGCTGGTGGCTCGGGGCATCTCGAGCAGCATTGGTGGCGATGCGATCATCACGGCGGTTTCGCCCGACCGAATTGCGGTGGGAAACGATGAAAAACCGCAGTTAAACGTGTTTTTGTATCAGGTCACGCCGAGCACGGGGTTGCGATCAAACCTCGAGAAGGACAAAGCGCCAACGTTGTCGCTCGAGCTGCATTATTTGTTTACGGCGTATGGCGCTCAGGATTTTCAATCCGAAATTTTGCTGGGTTACGCGCTGCAAATGTTGTTCGAGCATCCTGTGCTCTCGAGCGAGTTGATGAAGAAGGCTTTGACCAATATCTCGAGCAGCAAGGGTGGGCGGGTGGTGCAACCTTCACTGGCGGCGCTGGCAAATTCGGATTTGGCGGAAAGCGTTGCGCAGGTCACGCTCGCGCCGCAATTTTTGAACGCCGAGGAAACCTCGAAGCTCTGGTCGTCGTTGCAGGCGCGGTATCGTCCGTCGCTGACCTATAAACTTTCGACGGTTCCAGTTCGGACGGGTGCTGCGGTTGCCGCACCCAGCAAGGTCAAGGAACGCGCATGAGTCTGGTCAGCGAGGCTCGAGTCGATTGGTTTGAACAAAACCAGCGCCACCTCTCGAGCGCTTTGGTTGCAGTGCGTGAGGCGTTGACGGTTTTTATTGCCAAGCAGCGCGGCGAAATTCCAAACACCGACACGCTCTCGCCCGAACCGTACTTTTTTGAAGGCTCCGCCCTCGAGAAGCTGTGCCAAACTTTTGGACTCTCGAGCTTTGAACGCAACATCATTTTGCTCTGCGCGGGCATGGATTTGGACGGTAAATTCTCGAGTTTGTGCGCGGCGGCAAACCTCGATCCGCAACGGGCTTTTCCGACGCTCGGTATGGCGCTGGCGGCACTGCCCGACGCGCATTGGAGTGCCTTGTCGCCCGCCGCGCCGCTGCGCCGTTGGAAACTGATCGAACTTGGAACAGGCAATGCCCTCACCTCGAGCAGCCTGCGGATTGACGAACGGATTTTGCATCATTTGGCTGGCGTCAACCATTTGGACAACCGTCTGGCGGTGATTCTCGAGCCGCTGCGTGAACCAGCCGAGCTGGTGCAAAGCCACCAGGATTTGACTGAAACCATCATCAGTGCCTGGTCGAGGGCGAAACAAACCACGGTGGTGATTCAACTTTGCGGCACGGATGCCGCTTGCAAACGGGGCATCGCTTTCAGTGTCGCTCGAGCCTTCAATCGTGAGTTATACAGCTTAAATGCCAATTTAATTCCGAATAACCCCAACGAACTCGAGACGCTGACCTTATTGTTGCGCCGCGAGGTGATTCTTGGGTCGATGGCACTGGTGTTGGACTGTGAAAATTTGGACTCGGGCGATCACAACAAAATGAATGCCTTGCACGCCTTTGTTGCCAAATTTGTTGGACCGCTTTTTATAGCCAGCCTCGAGCGTCAGAAACTCGGCGAGCGCAGCAACATCACACTCGAGGTCAGAAAACCCAGCACGCTTGAGCAGCGCCAAGTTTGGAACGCGGCACTTGGATCAGCATTCCCAGAATTTGGCATGGAACTCGACCAATTGATTGGGCAATTCAACATGAATCCCAGCGCCATCAAAAACGCCTCGAGCGAAGCCTTACGCTTGCTCGAGCAACACCCAGCCAGCGATGTGCCTGGGACGCTCTGGGAAGCCTCGAGAAGCCAAGCGCGGCAACGGCTGGACGACTTGGCGCAGCGCCTGGAGACGCAAGCCTCCTGGGAGGATTTGGTGCTGCCCGAAGCACAAGGCTTGGTGCTGCGTGACATCAGCGCCCACGTGCGGCAACGTTTGAAGGTTTACGAAACCTGGGGTTTTGGCAAGCAAGGCTCTCGAGGCTTGGGGATCAGCGCCCTGTTCGCTGGCACAAGCGGCACGGGCAAGACGATGGCTGCCGAGGTGATCGCCAAAGAACTGCGCCTGGACTTGTACCGCATCGATTTGTCCACGGTGGTTTCCAAGTACATCGGCGAAACCGAAAAGAACCTGCGCCGCATTTTTGACGCCGCCGAAGAGGGCGGGGCAATTTTGCTGTTCGACGAGGCAGACGCGATTTTCGGCAAGCGCAGCGACGTGAAAGACAGCCATGACCGTTACGCCAACATCGAGGTCAGTTATTTGCTGCAACGCATGGAATCCTATCGAGGGCTGGCGGTGCTGACCACCAACCTAAAAAGCGCCATCGACACCGCCTTCATGCGGCGCATCCGTTTTGTGGTGCAATTCCCATTTCCCGACCTCGAGCAACGCAGCGAAATCTGGCGGCGGTCATTTCCAAAAATTGCGCCGACCCAAAATTTGGACTTTGCCAAACTGGGGCAGTTGCACATTGCGGGCGGCAACATTCGCAACACCGCCTTGAACGCCGCATTCATTGCCGCCGATGCGAACGAAGCCATTCAGATGAAGCATATTTTGCACGCCGCACAAAGCGAGTACAGCAAACTCGAAAAGCAACTGACCGAATCCGAAACGGCGGGTTGGGTTTAAACCGGCAAGCTCGAGAAAGAGAAGATCATGCCAAACCGACAAGCCCGTCAACAGCGCAGGGTCGAACACGAAGCACCTAAGGTGTTCAACTCGAGTCTTGCCGCGCCGAGCACTGACGTGATTCAACGTGTAAGCGAAAACCCGCAAAACACCTCGTTCAGCCTCGAGTCTTCAAGTCAAGTGGCAGAGACCACCAACCAACAGGGACAAGAACCAACATTGGGCTACGATTTTGGCAGCTTAAAAATCCATTCAAACCCTCAAGACCAAGCGCAATTTGCCGACAATCAACTCGTGTTGCAACGTGATCCATTGCCGGCAGTGCCAAACTATCAACTCAATTCCAATTTTGGACAGCCCCAAGACCCAGCCTCGAGATACCGTCTTGGCGGTGATTTGACGCTGCATCTCGACCCGCAATTGCAGGCTTCGATTCAGCAACACACGCGGCAGTCGTTCAATCCTGGTTTGATCTCGAGTGGAATTTCTGGTTTGGGGCGTGGTTTTCCGCCGTTGACCGCCGCAGGTCCAGCCACGCCAAGTCCAACAACGGCTCCGGCGGCGGCAACTGCGCCAACACCAGGTTCAGCCACCACGCCACCGCCCGCAAGCTCGAGTGGCACTCCAGGCGCACCAGGGGCAGCCCCAGAATTGCCACACCCTGGTTCGGTGGGCGATATTTTTTCGGCGATTGCCTCTTACCCAAGCGTTCAACAAGCGCTGGATCGTTTGCAAGACCAAGCCGCCACGCAAGCCACCAGAGATTGGAGTCGCTTGAACACTGGCGAACGGATTCTGGTGGTCTCGAGCGGCATTGTGATTGCCGCCCCAGCGCTGGGGTTTTCGCTGGCTGATCCGACCATACGAGCCAACCTGGGATCGATTCTCAATGGCACGCCGCTGCCCGTGCCTGGCGTACCGTGGTTGCACCTCGAGACCAATTTGCAAGCCGATTCGTTCATGGTCGGTTTTCACCTTGACCTTGGGAGCTTGCTTGCGCCCGTGCTGCCAGGCTTTGGCGCTGGATCACCCAATCCCATCGGTGATCCGCCGAGCGCCGTCCAACGAACCGTGCAACGCGATATGCAGCCAGGAGAACCCAGCCCAACACCAGAGATCGGCTCGAGCATCCAGGCGCGTTTGGGCAGTGGCACACGGCTTGAAGGGCAGGCGCTGGAGCAATTCTCGAGCCATTTTGGACACGATTTTTCGCGGGTGCGAATTCACGACGATGCCGAGGCAGACAGGCTTTCAAAAGCCGTCAACGCCAGGGCATTCACCACGGGACAAGACGTTTTCTTTAGCCAGGGCACGTACAATCCTCACTCGAGCGACGGTCAAAAACTTCTGGCGCACGAGTTGACGCACACCATTCAGCAATCTCGAGGGGCGGTTTCGGGCACAAGCATCGGTAATGGATTGGCGGTCAGTGACCCGAATGATGCGTTTGAACAAGAAGCCTCGAGCGTGGCGGACAGTCTGACTCGAGGTGAACAGGTTGCTGTTTCTGGCTCGGGTGGCACTAGCGTGCAGCGCATGATTTTGCAACGCGAAACTCCAAACACCACCCCAGCGCCAGCACCAACCGCTTCTCCGCCCAACCCACCGGCGCCAACCACCACACCCATACCACACACCCTGAACGCGGGCATGTTTGACGTGTCGGGCGCTCAACCCAGCTTAAACGGCACGGTCAGCGCCCACCCATCGGCGGGTTCTCAGGTGACGATTGAATCACCAGACGTTAGCTTTAATGCCACCGCAACGTTACATGCCGACGTGCCATTGGATGCCGGCGAAACCATCAAAGTTGGACCAACCCAAACGCTGCTGGGTTCAAGTCGTGTTGGCATTTACCGGCGCGGCGGTTTGCCAGACGGCGAAATCATTGCCGAAGACAAAGCCAGCGTGGGTCAAGTGCGCGACGCCCAGTGGCAACCCAACCGCGACGGCAGCGTCCGAGCCGATGTCGAAGCGCCCTGGTACTCGAGACCGAGCAACATCACAGATACCAACCGTACCGCGCAGGTTCATTATTTGGACAAGCCAGGCTTTGAATTGCCGAGCACAGTCGGCGAGGGGCGACTGACCGAAACCCGAGGGTCGGAAAGCTTTATTACGGCGCTGTCCGCCAAACGCGACGGACAGGTGGTGCATTTAAGCTCGAGCCATTGGGAGGTGCCTTGGGCGCTCACCATTGATGCCAGCCACGCCACGCAAGGCGGCGCCGTAACAGGAGGCTCGAGCGACCAGGCGCCACCGACGCTGGACGGTCCAATTGCGGTGCAGGCGGCTCAGGAATGGTTGGCATTCAGCAGCATCGAGGCTGCCATGACCGCCAGCAACCGAGTATTGCTCGATCATTTGTTGGCAGCCAAATCGGGCAACCATGATGCCTACCTGAACATTGTCGAGGCGTTGCGGCGCAAAAATCCAACTGTCAGCATCAATGTGACCGTCAACAGCACCGACGCCTGGGTTGGCACCGACGACCTCGAGTTGGTGGCGCAGGGTACGCAACGCCGCAATTTGGGGCAGATCAATGACCGTGGTTCGCGCAGTGTCACGTTTCAACTCGGTGATTTGATCGACCCAATGGCGATCACCGCCAGCACCAACCTCGAGTTTGAACTTTTTAACCGCAACACGTTTGCCCCTTCAACACCCGCCACGATGTCCTGGGCTTTTCCGTTCGGTACGGCTTCGGGCAGGATGACCAGTGGCGGCGGTGGCGGGCGCTACACCCTGAGCGGTTCGATAGCATAAACCAGGTTTCTCGAGAGGAGGTTTTTTATGGCAGCGGAGAAACACCAGATTCAACGCAAAACGGATACGGACTCGGACGTGACGTTTGCTCGAGAGGTTGCGCAGCCCAGCAATTCAGATTCGGCAACGCTCGGCAATGCAAACACCCAACAACTGTCCGAAGCGCTCTCAGATGCTGGTGCTGGGCAAAGTTTGGACGGCAGCGCCCGAGAATTCTTGGAGCCAAAATTTGGATACAGTTTTGAGAACGTCAAAATTCATGCCGATGGTCGAGCGGATGAACTCTCGAAGTCGGTCGGTGCTCGAGCCTTCACCACTGGTCAAGACGTCTACTTTGCTCAGGGCGAGTATCAGCCGCAATCGGCTGGTGGCTTGCATCTTTTGGCGCACGAATTGACCCACACGATTCAGCAGTCTCGAGGGGCGGTTTCGGGAACACCAATTGGCAATGGAATTGCCATCAGCGATCCAAGTGACTCGTTTGAACGCGAGGCACAGACGCAAGCCACAAAGGTCGTATCAACTTCGATGAATCAAGCCTCGGGTTTGGAGGGCATGGTTCAACGACAAGCCGTGCCACAGGCGCATTCGATTCAAACAAGCCGCGCCTCGAGTGATTTGATTGTTTTGCAAAGGAGTTTGGCACAATCGATGCCAACTTCAACGGGTGGCTTTGAAATGAACATGCAAACCTTACAAGGTGCGACAGCAACCCCGCCCACCAAGAGTGGGTTACAGGGAACGATCAAGTTCATTCCCAGTAAAGACGCGCCGTATTCGAATCAGATTGGCTTGATCCAAATTGTGAAATTGACCAATCTCGGTGGAACCGACGTGGCGCCGCAAGGCATGTCACCAGGAAAGCTGAACGATGTCAAAACCCAAAGCGATCCAGCCAAAGGGGTGGAGGGCGGCTATCACACCGAAGTGTCTTCTACGCCAGGTTCGGCAACCCCAGCCCAATATCCATTTGGTCCAGGGGTTGGTGGCGGGCAAGTTTTTGGTTTTAAACGGTCAGAAAAAAGTGCCGATATCAAAGCGGCTGAACTTTTTGATGCGCCAGGCGACGGCAACCCAAGCGCCAATTGGAATTTTAAATTCGAGACTGTTGCCAAAGGCGAAGATACCGCCACCGTGTTTGGTGCTGTCAAGTGGGGCTTTAACATTCGCAATGGTCAAGTTGTAGACGAAACAGCCTCGGTACAAGATGGACAATCGGCGACCTTTGATGCAGCGCTCGAGAAGCACCGCGATTTTTATGTTCACGAACCGCTGGTCTTTTATTTTGATTTTGACAAATCTGAACTTGACCCCGCCGAACAAGGTAAAATTGATTCGTGTCTCGAGTATTTATCACGCTTTTCCGATGTTGAACTCAACATTGAAGCCTTTGCCGATCACCGAGGTTCTGCCGAGTACAACAAACGACTGGCTCGACAACGTGGAGAATCGGTTGCTCAAGGGTTTACCGCGAAAGGAATTGCGGGCAACCGAATTAAGGGAATTGGTGTGGTTGGCGCGACAGAAAACTTCACCAAAGATGCCACGACAAATCAAGACCAGGAAGCCAACCGTCGTGGCAACCGACGTGTGGTGGTCAGTTTCGCCCGTACCGTGAGTCCCAGCGGTCATCCATAATTGAGATGCACCAAAATCAACCAACCCATGACAAAACATTCACGTTGGGGTCAGGAGCAAAAATCGTGACAAACATCCGAATTCAAAAAGACCATAAAGTCGAAAAAGAAGCCCTAGCTGCGTTTAACACAAACGATTCAAGTCAATACCAAGCACAAACCGCATCGCAAGATAATCAAAAACTTGTACAAGCACTCTCGAACCCAAGTTCAGGACAAAACCTGGACAACAGTACCCGAGAGGTGCTCGAACCAAAGTTTGGGCACAGTTTCGAGAACGTCAAAATTCATGCCGATGGTCAAGCGGACGAACTCTCGAAGTCGGTGGGCGCTCGAGCCTTCACCACAGGGCAGGACGTCTACTTTCGTGAGGGCGAGTACAAACCCAGCTCACCGGAGGGTCGGCATTTGCTGGCGCATGAGTTAACCCATACGATTCAGCAATCCAGGGGCAACGTTTCGGGAACCAGCATTGGCGGCGGGGTGTCCATCAGCGAACCTGGCGATTCGTTTGAACAAGAAGCCTCGAGCGCGGCGGATACGGTCACTCGAGGTGGGCAGGTGGCTGTCGGCGGGTCAACTGAAACGGCTGTCCAAAGAATGCCCGCAAGCGGCTTGGTGTTGCAACGCGATCCAACCCCAACGCCAGCCGCCGTTCCTGGCACAACCGCCGGCGGCACCTTCGAGCAAAACCTTGCCGCAGCCGACGTGTTTCATGGGCATGGCATGTTCGGACCAACCGAGGTCAAACCTGGCGGCGGCGCTTTTGAAGCCTCTTACGACCCTGCGGGCGGCGTGATGAACATTGTCATCCGTGCCGCCATCGAATTCAAAGACGCAGTGACCTCGAGCGGCGGAACGATCACACCCGCCAACGCCAACCTGCAAGACATTGTCAACAGTGCCAGGCGACTTCGCGGCTCGAGACGCGCCGCGTTTATCGCCCGTTACCAATGGAACAGCGCCGAAAAGGCAGGTTGGCTGACCCAGCTCGAGACTTCAGTCGAAAGCGCCTGGGGCGGCAAGCATCAATTTCACATCAACCGTCCTCAATGGGAATGGATTGGCGCCAGAATCAACGTCGATGTTCAAGCCCACGAGGGCGCACGGGCGGGCAACGACCATCTGGCAGTCGAATCGATCAAGATGCCACCGGGCGAAAATCTGTACGGACATGGCAACGACCAAGCCGGTGCGGCGGGAACGACCGGTTTCTCGAGCACAGGCACGGGTACCCCAGGCAATTCTTTTGATTCGACCATGACCATTGCCAGCACCGATGTCAGCGCCCGCCCCGACAACACGCTCGGTCCAACATCGTTGTTGTTCGCCGACAACCACGATGACCTCTCGGCAGACCAGGAGAACAACCTTAAAGTCTGGGTTGACACCTTCCAGGGTGCGCCAGGAACGGCGGGCAGTCGGTCAATTGGTTTGAGGCTGGTTGGTCACAGCAGCGCCTCTGGAACGGCGGATTACAACCGCGACATCGCCCAGCGCCGCGTCGATACCGTCAAGACCAAACTCGGCACGCACGGTTTCACCAATGTTTCGGGTTCAATAGCCGAAGATGCGGCGGGCGCACCGTCAACCCCAGAGGAACGCTCGAGGTCGGCACGTCAACAACGACGGGTCGATCTGATTGTCGACAGCGGCGCGTCTCAAGTTCTGGCAGCCCACGAATTTGGTCATGCCTTTGGTCTGGGCGACGAGTACGCCACCGACACCGCCGCCGGAACCACCCCCGCCAGCGCTGGGCATGTCGATGCCGACGGTGTGACCCGCCACGGACAAATCTCGGGCACTGGCGATGCCGCCGGAGCCGCCGCCAGCCACGATGGCATGACCAAAGACATGACCGACGCCTCGGGTGCGCATTTGCCAGGGGCTATTCACGAAAACAACGACAACATCATGTCGCTGGGCAACACGGTGCAACCTCAGCATTACGCAACCTTTCACGCGGCATTGGTCGAAATCACCAGCATCAGCGAATGGGCGCTGGGGGCTGCCACCGCCCGTCCCACCGCACCGGCGGGCACAGGCACTCCCGCCCCCGCACCAGCGCCGGCAGCAACCCCCGCCACCCCTCCTCCGCCCCCGCCCACACCCTGACCCGCAAGCCCAGGAGCGAGTATGGTGAAGCATCTCGAGAGATTGATCATTTTGCTGATTTTAGGGGTGAGCGCCTTTATGACACAGGTTTATGCACAAACAATTCCCAAAGATTTCGAGGGTTTGCTGCTCGAGGTTGTTCTTCAACCGAGCAGCGGCAACCCAACGGGCAGTCGGGTGTTTAGCGATGGGCGTTACGAATTTCTCAGCGATTCCCAGATTGTGGTCGCCAGCGACGGCTCGAGCACCCGCAAGGCAGTGCCGCTGGAGTGGCGCGAAGAGTATGTGTTCACGCCATCGGAGCTAACCGAACTCAAACAAGCCATCAGCGATGCCAATTTGCTTGATTTGGAGGCGACATACCCGGCGACTGGAAAGACGTTTAACACCAGCACCATGACATGGCGCGTATTGGTGAATGATCAAGTCAAACAAATTGTGGTCGAGGGTTATCCAATCAACAAAGTCCCCGCGCTCGAGAATCTCTATCAGCGTTTCAATCAAATTCACAAAGGACCAAAAGCCTCCTCGGTGTGGCAGGTGTGGACCAAAACGGGTGTGGTAAAGCGCACGATCAATGCCGATGTCTCGAGTTTGGATTTTTTAAGACCCGTGATGCAAGCCCTGTTCACGCCAAATCCAGACAGCAACAACGCTGGCATGTTGGCGCTCGAGCCGCGAATGATCATTCTGGAAATTGGGTGGTTTGAAGAGGGACAAGAGATCGAACGAACCCGTTTGTACGCCGACGGGCGTTATGTCGAGGTCACGGGTGATTCCGAAAAATTGGTGACGACCTTAAGCTTGCCGCAATTGCTGGATTTGTTGGATGTTTTGGAAACCATTCGCTGGGATCAGCTTCCAGAACCCGTGACCGAACAAACTGTTATCAAATGATGGTTTGGGTTGTGTACTCGAAGGGAGGTGCATGTCATGACTCAAGTCAGGCATCGTAAAGAACGCAAAACCAGAATGCCGATAGCGCACAAAGCTGAGCAACATCTCGAGCCTCAAGACATGCCTGAACTTGGTATCAACAAACTCCAGTTTGCTCAAACCAACCTGAGCGCAGCCTTGGCGCAACAAAGCGCTGGGCAAAGCCTAGATACAAACCTGCGCAGTGAACTCGAGCCGCAATTTGGACATCATTTTGGTGATGTGCGGGTTCATGCCGACGCGCAAGCCGATCAAATGGCAAAATCCATTAACGCCAATGCTTTCACCGCAGGGCAAGACGTATTTTTCCGAGAAGGCATGTTCAAACCCGATACCCGCGACGGTAAGCAACTGTTGGCGCACGAATTGACGCACGCGATTCAGCAATCTCGAGGAACAACCTCGAGCAGCGAATTGAATGTTTCCAAACCAAACGACCCACTCGAGCAAGCCGCACAGACCCAAGCCAGTGCCGTCATGAATGCTCGAGGGGCAATAGTCGCCCCTGGTTCGGTCAACAATGTGATTCAACGTGAAGTCCATGATCCAAGCGCTGAAACCAGCACCACAACAAGCACCACAGCTTCCTCGAGCGAAACCACCGACGCCAATCCAATTGCCGACGCCAACAGCCGAGGAGAATTTGACGCCGCCACCCGAGCCTTCAGGGAAGGGCATTATCTCGAGGCGGCACAGGCTTTTGAAGACCTGGCAAGGCGCTTTCCAGCCCAGGGGCACGATCTGTTGTTCAATGCCTGTCAAGCCTATCAACGACTTGGCGGGCAAGACCTTGGGGCGCGTCGGGTCAGAAGCCAAGTCGAACAGGCTTATGCCGACCCCGCAAACCGTCAGCAAGCCCGCCAAGCCGCGACCGACGGCGTGCAAGCCTATCAAAGCCACGAGTACGCTCGAGCCGCGCAGTTGTTCCAAACCGCATTCCAAGCCGTACCCGCCCCAGAATTTCAATTTAACATCGGCATGGCACTTTTAAACGCAGGACATCCCGCCGATGCGCTCGAGGCGTTTCATTCGGCTCAATCGGGTGGTCTTGAGGTGCCAAGACGCCTGTTGCGCCAAGCCGAAAACGAACGTAACCGCACTCAAGACATCAGTCAACGCGATTTGGACGCGCTTGGCGGCAGTGAAGCCGACGCCATCGAAGAGATTGTCCGTGAAGCCAGCATCGATGACGCTGGCGTGTTGTTCCACTCGGCAACACGTTCGTTCCTCGATCAGCATTACACCGATGCCGTGCGCCAATTCCAAGACATTCAAGCGACCCTGACCGCCGCCAGCGGACGCTCCGATGTCCACATGTTCTGGAATGAGGCTCGAGCACGGTTTAGCGCTGGCGACTATGCTGGGGCGTTGCCACTGTTCAGACAAGCCCTCAGTTTGCATTAAGAATACCAGCCAAAAGGCGAGCAAAAATCTGGAGGACAGGCTGTGCGAAATCTCGAGTTCAAACCAAAACCTCAAGTCAGCGAAACGCCCTCTGCCATGCTGACACCAAGCCAGCCAGCACCGATTCCCAATCTATCGAAAGCTTCTGTGCTCGAGTCTGAGAACCCGCAACAAGCCGAAGCTTCAAACCAGGGTTTGAATTTGTTTGGACACGATTTTGCTCAAATGAACGTGTTTGCCGCCGATTCGAGCGGTGCTCCCGCTGAAACGACGGGCGTGCTTCAACGCCAGATTGATCTGCACCCAAAGCCAGCAAGACCAACTCCCAAACTGCCATCGGAGCAAATCTTGCTGGCTCGAGCCTACACCGCCCAGACGGCGCAACCCAATCTCAACCTCGGTGATGAAATTCGGGCGGCGAGCACAGGCGGCAGCGCAATGGAGCCTTCCACCAGGGCGCAACTCGAGCCTGGACTCGGCGCGGACCTCTCGGGCGTGCGGCTTCACACAGATTCGCGCTCCGATCAACTCTCGCGTTCGGTCAATGCCGTGGCGTTCACCACGGGGCAAGACATTTTCTTCAGGCAAGGTGCTTATAATCCAGCCTCGGATGAGGGCATCAAGTTGCTGGCACACGAGGCAACGCACACGATTCAACAATCCCGAGGTTCGGTTTCGGGCACGCCGCTGACCGACGGTGTGAGCGTCAGCGATCCGTCAGACCGTTTTGAGCAAGAGGCGGAAACCAGCGCCGCCAAAGTGGTGGCTGGTGGCGCAACCCAAGGCATCTCGAGCACCGCCCAAGGGGTCGTGCAACGCAAAGCCGAGAACGGCGGCACATCCGAACTGGTGATTCAACGCTATCAGGCGGGCGACAGCGGACACGGCGGCATCGAAATCGCTGCCCTCAAAGGCGCGGGTTTTAGCGACAACGAAGCCACCAAAGCCTACTTGGGCAATTGGATGCGCGATATTTCGCAACTTACCAGTTCGCCCTGGAAAGCCCAGTTGGTTCAACTTTTGACGCTGGGCGAATTCGGTTACGAGGTCACGCTCGATCAACTCGGAACCTACGTGGCTTCGGAGCACCTTGACAATCCCGCCGGCGGCGGCACCATCGAAGACCCAGAGGTGTTAAAGCTCGAGCATGACCCAGACCCCGCCAAACAAAAACTCTTTCAGGACGCCTACAACAAACTCAGCACCGATCAACGCGCAGAGTATGAGCGGCGCAAAACCCAAGCCGCAGCGATCACCAAAAACGCCAAGTCCAGCGGCTTGCCCGAATACATCGAGCGCGGCAAGCTGCATTCCAAAGACAAGTTGGTCGAAGCCTTCTTAAAAAAACGCACGCCCGAAGGTTTGCAAATGATGGGCAATGCCCTGCACGGCGTCGAAGATTACTTCTCACACTCCAACTTTGTCGAAGCCGCCATCTTTGAGTTGTACTCGAGCGGCGCTCCCGTCGGTCACTTGGTCAAACTGATGTCCGAAACCACGCTGGGCGCCGATGCACCGTTCGCGGGTGGCAAAATGACCGCCGCCGACGGACCCGCCGGCTTGGTCGGCAAACCCAAAATTGTCACCGGCACGTATGCCCCTGGCGGCAACGATACCGTCAGTATGCTCGAGACGCTCAAAACCCAAGTTCACGAAGGTCAGCTCGTCGCCGCCGCGATCAAGGGCGCAGCCATGAAACTGGGACTCACCATCGAGGACATCGGCAGGGCGGTCGGCGCAAAAATAGGTGCGCCCATCGGTGGCGTCCTCGGGGCAGCCGCAGGCGGTGTGACTGGGGCTTCTCGAGGCGCCAGACGCGGCGGACGGGTCGGTGGCGGCATTGGCAGATTTGTCGGCGGCGATGTCGGCGAATGGCTCGGTGAAGAAATCGGCGAGGGTGTCGGCGGCGTGGTCGGCGGCGTTGGCGGCGCGGTGGATGGTTGGGACAGCGGTAAAGCCGCCGGCGCTCGAACTGGCGCAGAATTGCTGCAACAAGTCGGGCATCTGGTCGGCATTGGCATTCAAGGCGAAGCCATCATGGGCATCTCGTTTACCGCAGGCGGTATCGCCCTGTTCAAAATCTTGTTCCCTGGAGTCTCTGCCATTATCGCGGGTTCATTCGATGCCGCCATCGAGCATTTTATTGACGAAGCCACCAAAAAATCAGCCAGCGAAGCCAAAACCAAAGGCTTGGCTGGTCCAACCCATTCAGAACTCGCCAAAGACGCGCCAGACCATAAACTCTTCGGCGTCTCGGCGGCATTGGCTCAAATCGCATCTCGAGACATCGGTGCGGCGATGGCGGCGGCTTGGGCGTCCGTCCCAGCCTCGAGCGGTACACCTGCCCCCAGCCCGACCCCAGGGACACCCGCACCGAGCACACCCGCACCAAGCACACCAACGCCAAGTGCACCCGCGCCAACGCCATCCGTCAGCCCTGGCGCCGCCGCTCAAACTCCCCCAAATCAAACGCCACCCAGCGGCGTGGCGGGAACCGCTTATCACGGCTTGAATCCACCTCCAGAGGTCAAGGCGGTCATGGATTTGGTCGATAAATTTGTCAGCCATCCCGCCAGCAACAATTGGTGGCAAGCAACAGTGCTTGCCGCCGCCGCCAAAAAATAATGCTCGAGAGGAATGACCGTGCTTGACACCATTCACAACACCATCAAAGAACTTCTTTACGCCAAGGGGCAGATTGACCCGAGTGAGGTCGAAATCGAATTCAACCCGCCCACCAAAGATTGGGTCAATTCTCGAGTCTCGCCGACGCTCAATTTTTTCTTGTACGACCTCGAGGAAAACACCGAGTTGCGTCAAGCCGATTACGACCTGATCTCTGGGAAGAATGCCAAAGGCATGGCGTCTTCAACCCGTCGTGTGCCAGCCAGACGTTTTGATTTGCATTACATGGTCAGTGCCATCAGTACAGTGATCGACGACGAGCATTTATTGCTCTGGCGGGCGATGGTGACGCTTCTCAAAAACCCTACGATTCCCGAACAATTCCTGCCCGAAACCATTCTGAAACTCGAGCTTCCGGTCAAAGGGCGCGTAAGCCAACCCGACGACGGTCCGCGCCCGATGGATTTGTGGTCTGCCCTCGAGACGCCGCCGCGCCCGTCGTTGCTCTACGTTCTGACCGTGCCGGTTGACCTCGAGACCGGATTTGAATCGCCGCTTATCTTGACCCGTACCGCCCGTTACCGCTTGCTCGAGCAGGAATCCTCGGCTGCTGAGGAGGCGTTTCATATTGGCGGCGTGGTCAAAGACCGTTTGGGTTCACCCATTCCTGGCGCAAGCGTCAATTTGCTCGGACGCGACCCGCTCCTTTCCGACATCCTCGGGCGCTTTGTCATGACCCACGTTCCCGCAGGCGAAGCCAAACTCGAGGTCAAAATTGACGGCAAGAAAGCCAAAACGTTCAAACTCGAGATTCCGAGCGACAATTACGATGTCACGCTCGAGTGAGTAAAATCAACAAGATTTGATTTGAGGTTTATGACCTTGGGTTTCTTTCCAGTCGCGTCGATTTCAAAACCTTGCTGCGTTAATCGCTGTGCCTGAACGGCAACGCCGCCAGGATAAATCGCCATCAGTTCACCATTCTTTTTAACCACCCGCCAAAACGCCAGATTGCTGCTCGAGTCTTTGGCAATGGCTTGCAAGGCTTTTCTGGTGGCGACGGGACAGGTCACTTCAACCTTAAACTGTGCCGCCAACGTGCGCTGAATCCATTCGGTGGTTGCCAGTTGATGCGTCGGTATTGTCCGTAGCAATGCCTCCACGGTTTGTCGGCTTGGCAAAAGCATCTTCCCCGAGCATCCAAAGAATTTTTCCCTGGCTTTGGAAATATCTGCAATGATGTCCTCTTGAAGTTCCACAATCACCCCGTTCAAACTCGAGTTTTAATGTTGCTTGAGTCTACCTTATCTGTCTGTTTGCTGATCTCGAGAACGCCACCTGGCAAAAAGTTTGAGGTCAAATACTGATACGCCAATTCTCGGTCTTCGCCGCCATTATTTGACAAAAACAGTTGCTGGCAGTACGCCGCAATGTCTTGCACAATCCGTTCATAACGGTAATAGGACAAGGCAACAGCATCAATTTGGGTCGAGCCATAACCCTGGTAAAAAAGTGTTTCTTCCTCGAGCGGCAAACGCCAGTTGTTCATCTGACCAGCACCGACAAACATCAGGTCGCGCTCTTTGGGGGCAAGAATCGGGTTGTCCCAATCGACGATAAAAAATCCGTGGGACGCAATCAGCAGGTTGCCCGCGTGAAGGTCAGAATGACAAATCACCAAAGCCAAATCTCGAGCCTGAAGATTCTGCGCGAGGCGTTCGGTGTACGTTACAAGCCCGAGAATTTCTTGGCGTTTGGAGTTTAAGAACGCCGCCAGTTTTGCCGCGACAGCTTCGGTAAAATCATCCGTTTCAACCCGCTCGAGAAAGTGTTTTACGACCTCGCGCCATTGGTCAGAATACGATTCTCGAGGAATGGTATTGATGATCTTGGGCGGAATTTTTGCCGTGTGAATTCGTTTGAGTGCCGCCCCAAAATCCTGCCATTGCTGATCTGAAAGCGCGGCTTGATAGCCGTCTTTGCCAGTCACAAATGGGTACAACATCAATTTGAAATGCTCGAGCTTCGTCCAAAGTTGTCCTGATGTGGTTGGTATTGGCGCGATGATTTGCGTGATGCCTTGGTCACTTAAAAACTTGGGCAACGCGACCGCGTTTTCATCAAACGCGCCACTGCGCAATTTTAAAAAATACGGCGTTCCGTCCTCAGCAACAACGCGGTACACCGCCGAATGCTGGTCGTTACCGAGCGGTAAAAATTCGACTCGAGCGACCTGCAAACCGTACTCGATTTGCAAACGGATTCGGATTTTTTCGTCTTGAATTTGAGGTTTCTCGAGCATCAGACCCCAGCATCATACGCATTTTCAAGTCTCAGCTCGAGGCTGATCTAAAACGGCAAGCTGTTTAACGCAGGCTGGCGCTTCAAGTGCTGTCTCGGGCTTTGGATCGCGCAGGTCTGGTTTCGAGTGGCGTTTTTTCGATACAATCTAAAAATCTTTTGTATTCCAACAACCCAGGTAAAACCTTCTGGCGATGACGATGTAAACCCAGGCAAATACAATCTTGAGGGCATTCTGAAAGGAGTTGGGTTCCATGAACGCAGACGACATTGTGGTGATTGGCGCAGGACCAGCCGGACTTGCCGTGTCGGCTTGCCTGCGCCGTCAGGGACTCGAGCATGTGGTGTTGGAACGCGAGCAAACCATTGCCTCGAGTTGGCGCAAACACTATGACCGTTTGCACCTGCACACCACCAAGCACCTGTCGGCACTGCCGTTCACACCTTGGCGGCGCGAAATTCCTGGTTATCCATCGCGCAATCAGGTGATCGAGTATCTTGGGCAGTATGCGCTCGAACATCAGATCAAACCGCGTTTGGGTGTGACGGTCAACCGTGTGCAGCGCAACGCTCAAGGCTTTGTGCTCGAGACCAGTGCGGGCGTGTTATCGCCGCGTTTTGTGGTGGTGGCAACGGGCAACAATGCCGTGCCGGTTCAACCCAATTTTCCTGGACTCGAGGGCTTTGCGGGCAGCGTTGTTCATGCCAAAGATTACAAAAATCCAGACGCGTATGCGGGCAAAAAAACGCTGGTTGTGGGTTGCGGCAATTCGGGCGCAGAAATTGCCCTTGACCTTGCCGAACACGGCGTGGACGTGGCAATGGTCGTGCGAGGACCCGTTCATGTCGTGCCGCGCGACCTGTTTGGACTGCCCACCCAAGCCACTGGAGTCCTGCTGTCGGTTTTGCCAATTCCGGCTCGAGATGCCATCGTTGGCGCGGTGATGAAGGTGATGGTCGGTGATCTCTCACGCTGGGGGATTGTCCGCCCAAAGACCGGCATCAACCAATCGATTGTGGATTCTGGTCGCATTCCAATGCTCGACCTTGGAACGGTCGCCAAAATCAAAGCCGGCAAGATTCGTGTGCTGCCAGGGGTCACGGAGGTCCTCAAAGACCATCTGCGGTTTGCCGATGGGAGCCTTCAACCCTTCGAGGCAATCATTCTCGCCACCGGTTACACGCCCGGACTCGAGCGTATCATCGAAGGTTTTGAAACCATTGCCGATTCGCAAGGTAAACCACAGAAAAAGGGGGCTGAAACCAACATGTCGGGTTTGTACTTTGTTGGCTTTCAGAATTCACCCACCGGGGCGCTGCGCGAGATTGCATTTGAGGCACAACGGGTTGCCGCTCAGATTCGGCAGGGCAGTTGATGGCAGCTCAAGCTGCGAAATGATGGACAGGTGTTTGCACTGACAAGGCGAAGCTCGCTTGACACGCAGACCTTGATTTTTTCGTCTTGAATAGGGGGTTTCTCGAGCCTGGTGGTTGGGTAGAATCATACGCAAATTGGGATTGACGTTTGAGATTTCATTTCATGACTCCGCACGCCAAGCCAAACGTGTTCCTCAATCTCGAGCTTTTCTTTGCTGGTGTGCACTGGGAACAATTCTCGTTTGGGATTGCTTTTATGGGTTTCGGAATACGCTTTCCAAGCACTCGCACCATCGGGGAAAACATCGAGTACCGTCATGGACTCGAGAATCCGCTGCCCGTGTTGACTGCTGGCTTTTGTGGCTTCGATCAACAGCCATTCGTTTGGGTAATGTTCGCGTATTTGCTGCCAGGTCATGACAAAAGTATAGAACCAAAACCAGATTTTAAGGCTTTGCGCCAATCGCAACCACTCGAGAATAGAGGTTGAGTTTCAAGGGTTTTTGCCTTAATGTGCAAGACGTTTGAACAAATCATCACGACGGGTTTTGACTTTGGCGTAAGCCAGCACAAGCTCGAGGTTCGCCACGTAAAAACCCAAACCAGCTTCGCTCAGTTCGCGGTCTTCGTCGGCAAATTCGGCGTACAATGCCTCGAGTGTCGCGTCGTTCATTGGTGAATCCTGCTTTTGGCGTTCCCGAAATTTGAGGAACTCCAAGAAATCCGCCACCTGCCGCATTTGGGTTTCGGATAAATCCGCAAGGGTTGTGACCACTCGTTCTCTGGTGGACATCATGGCTTATGTTACAGCGAATTGTTAGAAATTGCATTTCAAAATCTCAAAGCAAAGCGGCTTGCAATTCTTTCTGACAGCGCTACAATGCGATCATGTCAACACCGAGCCAACCCACGAACGACAAGAAACAAAGCGTTGCCGAATTTCTTCTGGAATTCGCTGCAAGTGTTGAAAAAGATGTGCCCGCAGAAGAACTCGAGAAATTACCGACGGACGGGGCATTGAATCACGATCATTATTTGTACGGGTCGCCAAAATGAAGACTCGACCAAAAATCAATATCCTCCAAGTGTCTTTCGGGGTGTTTGAAAACTTTTCCGAAACTTAATTATGCTATCTCCTTCATGTTCAACTTCATAGGAAAATCTTGTTGCAATTTCTTTGATGTATTTCTTTGTCAAACCAGATTCAAGTTTTAATTCTTTATCGACTTCGGAAAAATTGATAGCTTTCATATTTTGAGCAAATGATCGTGATTCCATCCAAGAGGAAAGTAGCGCTTTTATATCTCCTTCAGAATACTGAGTGACTTCTGAGATTGGGATCACCACAGCTTCTGGGACTTGCGGTGCTACCAAACCTATCTTTTTAATTGCATCTTTGATTTGAGTACAAACTGGTCCAAGTGCGGCTTGAAGTTTTCCATCCTGGCGATTGGCAAAGGTAGCAGCCGTGACTCCTGCAAGGTCTGATGGGAGATCAAGCGCAATATCTCGGTTGTACACAATGAATGTTCGGTCACGACCAAGCGCCCCCATGAAAAGTCCGAGTTCAAAAATAACGTTATCTCGAGGACTACTTACATTCTCGCCACGTTTTGAGCCAAGATCGTCGGGCGTGAGCACCAATGCGGCAAAATCAAAATTATTTTCTCTAGCAGCTTTAACAATTGATTCCAGACTTCCCTGGGATAGACCAAACACACCCTGATGCCAAACTGTGACTTCAACATCATATTGAAGCTCAACATGCAGCATCTCAGCAATGTCTTTACCTTCAACGGATGATCCAATGAACAATCGTGGTTGTTTCATGTCTGTTACGATTCTACCTGAAAATCTCGAATTGATTTGAAGCAAACGAAATCACATTTAAAACCATCAAAAAAGCTCGAGCCTCAACTTCCAAGGCTCGAGCTTTTAAAATTCGTTGTTGTTTACTCTACGAATTCAATAATTGCGGTTGGGGCTGCATCACCGCGACGGATGCCCGTGCGAAGAATGCGGGTGTACCCACCGTTGCGGGTGGCAAACTTTGGCGCAATTTCTTCAAACAGTTTTTTCAGTACAGCACGGTCATGAATGTCTTTGCCAACCGTGCGAATGTTGTGCAGGCTGCCACCTTTGGCGGTGGTGATGAGGCTCTCCACGTATGGGCGGAGTTCTTTGGCTTTGGCGAGGGTCGTTTCAATTCGTCCTTCGCGGATCAATGCAGTCGCTTGAGCGGTCGCCAAAGCGCGGCGGTGGCTCGAGGAGCGGCTGAGTCTTCGTCCGGATACACCGTGACGCATAATATTCCTCCAAATGCTCGAGGGTTGCTCGAGCGGGTTGTTTAGTCTTTCAGTTCCAGGCTGTACATGGCGAGTTGCTTCTTGATTTCGTCAAGGCTGCGTTCGCCAACGCCTGGGACTTTTTTGAGGTCTTTTTCGGACAACGCGATCAGCGCGTCAACGCTGTCCACGCCTTCTTCTTTCAGGCTGTGAAGAACGCGGGTGGTTAAGCCCAGTCCCTCGAGCGTGACTTTGTTGCTGGTGGCGCTGCTGGCAACTGGTGCTTCGACGGGTTTGACCACGGCGGCAACAGGTTCGCGGGCGATCACGGCGGCTGGGACGGGGGTCACAGCTTTTTCCAGGATTTTTTCGCCACTCGAGAACACGTTCAGTTGGTCGCGGAGAATCTCCACGGCTTCGTCAAGCGCGTGCTCTGGCGTAATGCTGCCGTCCGTCCAGACGCGCAGGATCAAACGATCAAGATCGGTTTGTTGACCAACGCGGGTGTCTTCGACATGGTACGCCACACGTTTGACTGGGGTGAAAATCGCGTCAACTGGTATCGAGTTGATGCGGTCTTTGGTGTTGTGACGCTCACTTGGGATGTAACCCACGCCCTCTTCGACGCGGACTTCCATGACCAGCTTGCCACCTTTGCCAATCGTGCAGATTGGTTGATCCAGATTCACGACCTCAGCATCAGATGGACACTCGAGGTCGGCGGCGGTCACGACTTTGGGACCTTCGACGCGAATCGAGAGGGTCTTAGGTCCGCTGCCGTGGAATTTCACCACGAGTTCTTTGAGGTTGAGGATGATGTGAATCACGTCTTCGGTCACACCTGGAATAGTGGAGAATTCGTGCAGTACGTCTTCGATGTACACGCTTGTGACAGCCGTGCCCGGGATGCTCGAGAGCAAGATGCGACGAAGCGGGTTTCCGATTGTCACACCAAAGCCTCGTGCCAATGGCTCGAGAACGAACTCGCCGTAGTGTCCTTCAGTGCGTGCGACCAGGCGGGGTTTCAAATCCACAGGTGCCTCCAATTGCGAATGGCTTTGCTCGAGTGGGTTTTTAGGCGCTCGAGGTTAGCGGGTGTGATGTTGTACTTGGACAATGATCTCGAATCTGTAAAATTTATCGTGAGTAATACTCGACAACAAATTGTTCGTTGACTGGGATGGCGAGGTCTTCGCGGGCTGGCAGGCGGGTGTAAGTGCCCTCGCCTTTTTCTGGGTCAAAGCCAATCCAAGGCACGGTGCGACGACGCTTTTGTCCCTCGAGGTTTTCTTTGATCAGCACCAAGCCTTTGGCTTTTTCGCTTAAAGACACGACATCACCTGGTTTGAGGTGGTAGCTGGCAACGTCCACTTTTTTACCATTCACGCGCACGTGCTCGTGGTACACGAACTGACGCGCTTGACGGCGGGTGGTGGCGATGCCCATGCGGTACACAACATTGTCCAGACGTGACTCGAGCAACTGCAAGAAGACCGTACCAGTCACACCTTCACGGCGGGCTGCCTCGGCGAAGAGGTTGCGGAATGGCTTTTCAGTCATGCCGTAAATACGAATCAATTTTTGCTTTTCACGAAGACGCACACCGTAATCGCTGGTGCGACCTTTGCGGCGTTGACCGTGCTGACCTGGCGCGTAAGGGCGCTTGGTGAGGTATTTGTTGACTTTCTCCGAGTCGAAAAGGTTTACGCCTTCACGACGGCAGAGTTTAACCATAGGACCTGTGTATCTCGCCATTAGAGCCTCAACTTCTTCCGCGCACGGCAGCCATTGTGTGGAACTGGGGTGTCATCCATGATCGAACGCACATCCAAGCCGGAGGCTTGAATGGCACGAATTGCTTGTTCGCGCCCGCTGCCTGTACCGCGCACGACCACATCAACAATGGTCATGCCCATGCCTTGGGCTTTTTTGGCAGCGTCGGCGGCTGCGAGTTGTGCAGCGTAAGGCGTACCTTTTTTGCTGCCTTTGTAACCAATTGTGCCACCGCTTGACCATGCGACAGGGTTGCCGTCTGGGTCAGCAATGGTAACGATGGTGTTGTTGTAACTGGCGCTAATGTACGCTTTACCAGAACCAATATTGCGACGCTTGGGCTTGGTCGCTTTGCCTTTGACAGGTTTCGCCATTACTTCCTCGCCGCCTTCTTCTTACCAGCCACTGTCTTCTTCGGACCTTTTCGGGTACGAGAGTTGGTGCGGGTGCGTTGACCACGGGTCGGCAATGATTTGCGGTGACGCAAACCACGGTACGAACCAATGTCCATCAAGCGTTTGACGTTCTGACCAATTTCCGAACGCAAGTCGCCCTCGACCTTGTAGGTCTTTTCGACGGCATCACGGAGTTTGGTTTGTTCGGATTCGGTCAAGTTCTTGACTCGAGTATCGGGGTTGATGCCCGTGGCTGCCAAAATGTCTTTGGAGCGGCTCGGACCAACACCGAAAATATAATTCAGCGCAACTTCAACGCGCTTCTCGCGGGGCAAATCAACACCAGCAATACGTGCCATGCTTAGCCCTGCCTTTGCTTATGGTTGGGGTCTTTGCAAATCACAAAAACCTTGCCGTGGCGACGAACGACTTTACAGTTGTCGCAAATCTTCTTGACGCTGGACCTAACTTTCACTTGTTCCTCCTTCGCGCCGCAGGGAGTGTTCTCGAGTTTCTCGAGCTTTTGTCTCGTAGCAGCGCTCGACGGTTCGGTGGGGCTGAACCATCTTTGTGGATAAATTTGGGGGTGGTGCGGGGTGACTCGTAGGGGCGAACCTTGTGTTCGCCCAAAGAAGTATCGATTATTTTCGGTAGACAATTCGAGCGCGTGTCGTGTCATACGGCGTGATCTCGAGCACAACACGGTCTCCTGGCAGAATGCGGATGTAGTTCATTCGCATCTTTCCAGAAACGTATGCCAGTAATTCGTGACCCGAGTCGAGTTTGACGGTGAACGTGGTGTTGGGAAGCGCCTCGAGGATGACTCCTTCGGTGCGGACTGCGTCAACTTTCTTCTCTTTTTTCGCCATTAACCCTCCGTGTCGCCCACGCCTGTTGGGGTCTGTTGCCCCGTCTGGCGGGGTTCAACGTGGGGTGCTTGTACTGCTGAGAATGCTTAAAATACCGAATGAAAAATGATTTCTAAATTTTATGCTCGAGCTTTAAACGGCGACCAACTCTTGAGGTTTATAAACTGGACCGTAAGGCATTCCTTTGGGAAGGGTGAGCACCCTGGGTCCGTTGGTGGTAATCGCTACGGTGTGCTCTATCTGGGCGCTGAGGCTGCGGTCATCGGTGATTGCCGTCCAGCCGTCGTCCAACACCGTCACTTTGGTCTTGTTGATCGTGACCATCGGTTCGATGGCAATGGTCAAACCTGGTTTTAAGACCGCGCCTTTCCCTGCATTCCCCCAATTTGGCACTTGGGGTTCTTCGTGCATCTTGCGCCCGACGCCATGCCCAACAAATTCGCGCACCACACTAAAACCTGCTTTTTCGACCGTTCGTTGGATTGCATTGCTGACATCGCCGAGCCTGCCGTAAGCTTTACACGCCCGAATGCCCGCCCAAAGCGCGGCATCTGTCACCTCGAGCAATTTTCTGGCTTTGCTGCTGATCTCCCCCACTGGATAGGTTCGGGCAGAATCTGCCACAAACCCTTTATAGATTAAACCGATATCGATTGAGATGATGTCACCGGCGACGAGTTTTCTCGCGCCGGGAATGCCGTGAACGATCACTTCATTGATTGACGCATTAATGCTTGCTGGAAATCCGTGGTATCCAAGGAACGCCGGACGAGCACCAAATTTAAGTATAGCATCTTGGGCAACTTCGTTCAAGTGCTTGGTTGTGACCCCAGGGGCAATCTCTTGACCAACCAAGTCGTGAACCTGGTAGAGCAAATTCCCAGCTTCGTGCATGATCTCGAGTTCATTGGGGCGTTTCAGAATCAAGTCAGATCACGGCTTTCAAACGGGAATAGACTTCTTCGGGTGCGCCCAGACCGTCGATGCGGTGCAGATGACCTCGAGGTTCGTAGTAGGGAATCAAGGCTGAGGTTTCCTTGCGGTACAACTCGAGGCGTTTTTGGATGCCTTCGGGCGTATCATCGGCGCGTTTTTCGATTTCGGCGCGTTTGGTCAGGCGTTCACGCAAGACTTCTTCTGGCACTTCGAGCACTGGGACACTCGAGATTGGGGCGCTCAGTTCCTCGAGCAGCACGTCCAGCGCTTGGGCTTGGGCGACGGTTCTGGGGAAACCATCAAAAATCACGCGCACGTCGTCCATGACCGAGAGTTTGTCGCGGATTAAAGCCACCACAATGTCATCGGACACCAGTTGCCCAGAATTCTGAATGGCTTGGATGCGTTGACCCAACTCCGTGCCCCTTGCCATGTGATCGCGCAACATGTCGCCGGTTGAAAGCTGTACCATGCTCAACTCTTTGGCGAGTCGTTTGGCTTGAGTGCCTTTGCCAGCCCCAGCCGGACCCAAAAAAATCACAACCTTGCTCATTGAACACTCCAAGAATTTGAGGGCAACTCAGGCAAAACCGCTGCCCGAGGACAATCCCCGAGCAGCTTGAGATGGAAGTCGGAAAGCTCGAGCTTCACGAAACGGGACCGTCCACTGGGGTACGTCCACGGATGCGACCTTTTTTGATAAAGCCGTCGTAATTGCGCAAGGACAGTTGTGATTCGATTTGACGCAAGGTGTCCAGTGCCACACCGACCACGATCAGCAAGGTTGTGCCTGCCAGTGGGAAGGTGGTGACGCCAGTGAAGTTTTGCACGATGCTTGGAATAATCGCCAAAGCCCCAAGGAACATTGCACCCCAGAAAGTAATGCGAGTGCTGATGCGATCCAAGTGGTCTTGGGTGGCTTGACCTGGGCGCACACCTGGAATAAATCCACCGTATTCGCGGAGGTTTTCGGCAATGCGTTTGGGGTCAAAGTTGATGATGGTGTAAAAGTACGTAAAGCCAATGATGAACAGCACTTCGACCAACAAACCTGACCAGGTACGCGTACTAAGCGTGCTCACAATCGACCTGACCAAAGTTGAATTTGGAAAGGCTTGTGGTAACAACTGCAAGAGTTGCAAAATTGCGCTCGAGAAAATAATTGGAATCACGCCTGCAGTGTTGATCTTCATGGGAATGTAACTGGCTTGACCGCCCGTGACACTTTTGCCCACGACTTTACGCGCGTATTGCACGGGAATGCGACGCTCGCCCTGTTGAATCAAGACAATGCCAGCGATCACGGCAATCACCATCAAGAAAAAGCCCAGAACTTGCAGCAGTTGGACTTGACCCGTGTTCATGAGCGTTAGGGTTTGAGCAATTTCTGTTGGAAAACGCGTGACGATACCAGCAAAGATAATCAAGCTTGCGCCGTTGCCAATGCCATATTCCGTAATGCGCTCGCCGAGCCACATGGTGAAAGCAACACCAGCGACCTGAGTTGCGACCACGGTTAGGTAAAACAACGGCAAGTTGCTGCCCCAACCTGGACGCAACACGCCTTGGTTGAGAATCAAGGTTGCAAAGAACATGGCTTGAACCGCGCCCAAGCCAATCGCGGCATAGCGCGTGTATTGGTTGATGCGACGGCTGCCCTCTTGCCCCTCTTTTTGCAGTTTCTCGAGCGCAGGGACGGCGGTGGTCAGGATTTGCATGACGATGCTGGCGGTGATATACGGCAACACGCCAAGGGCGAAGATGCTGAAGGTGCTTAAACTGCCACCAGAAATCAAGCCGAGCGTGTTGAGCACGCCGCCGGCGCCACCAGAATTGAGTTTATTCGAGAGTTCGGTGGCGTTCACGCCTGGGGTTGGCAGAGCCGACCCCAAACGATAAACTGCCAGCAAAATCAGCGTGACAATGAACTTCCCGCGCAATTCCGGGATTTGGAACGCATCGCGGAAAGCACGAAGCATTACGCCACCTCAGCGGTTTCGGCGCTGACCCTTTTGTAACCCAACACGATGATTGTGCCACCGGCGGCTTTGACGGCTTCGACGGCGGCTTCGGAAGCAGCGTGAACGGTCACGTTCACTGCACCCTTCACCTCACCTCGAGCGAGGAGCTTGATTGGATGATGGACTTTTTTGATCACGCGCTTGGCGACCAGGCTTTCGGCATTGACTGCGTCCGTGCCGAATTGCTCGAGATCGGAAAGGTTGACCAGGTGGAATTCTTGCTTGAACGGGTTGTTAAAACCACGTTTTGGCAAGCGGCGAATCATTGGGGTTTGACCACCCTCGGATTTGTAGCTGCCCGACGGCGCGAGGCTCGAGCCTGAACGGCTGGCTTGACCTTTGTGACCACGACCGGAGGTCTTGTCGGTACCGCCTGGACCACGACCAACGCGCTTTTTGCGTTTGCGTGAGCCTGGGGCTGGTTTGAGTTCGTTGAGCTTCATGATTTTGCCTCCTCAACGACCTCGAGAAGAAATTTGAGTTTGTCCACTTGACCTTTTGCAGATTCGGATTCACCGACCAGGGCGGTGTCACCGATTTTCTTCAGACCAAGGGTCTTGGCGGTCGCAAGCTGTTTGGCGCTGCGTCCGATCAGGCTCTTGACAAGCTTGACTTTCATTGGGCGCTCTCCTTGAGTTCGCGCACGCTGTCTTTGGTTTGAAGGTTTTTCAAACCGTGGAACACAGCGTAGGCAACATTGACTTTGGTGCGGCTACCGATTTCTTTACTTAACAAATCGGTGATGCCTGCAAGTTCGGCAATCGCACGTGGCACGCCACCGGCGATAACGCCCGTACCTGCGCTGGCAGGTTTGAGCATGACACGGCTGGCGGTTGAAACGCCGATGATGTCGTGAGGGATGGTGCCATTTTTGAGTGGCACACGGATCACGTTTTTGCGGGCGGCGGTGTTGGCTTTGGCAACGGCGGTCTGAACCTCGCGGCTTTTACCGATACCCATACCAACGCGACCTGCACGGTCACCGATCACGACGACGGCTTGGAATTTGAAGCGGCGTCCACCTTGGTAGGTTTTGGCGTTGCGCTCGAGTGAGATCATTTTCTCTTCAAATTCGCTGGGGGCTTCCTGACGCTCGTTGCGTCGGTTGCCACGGTCATTGCCACCGCGTCCACGTCCACGGCTCTCTCTGGGTTGACGATCAGAAGTCAAGGCCACCCTCCCGCGCCGCATCCGCGAGCGCTTTCACTCGACCATGATACTGGTACGAGCCACGATCAAATACGACGGTTTTCACACCTTTGGCGATGGCGGCTTCGGCGATGGCTTTGCCCACCAAGACCGAGAGTTCAGTTTTTGTGCCTTTGGCATTCAAGCTCTCGCTCGAGACGGCTGCCAGGGTAATGCCTTTGGTATCGTCGATCACTTGAGCGTAAATGTGCTTGCTCGAGCGGAAGATGCTGAGGCGCAAACGGTCTGAAACGGCTTTGATTTTGTTGCGCGTGCGGTGAAGGCGACGCTCTTTGGCGGTGATGCTCATTTCTTACCCTTTCCGCCGGCGGCTGACTTGCCTGGCTTGAGGGTCAGTTGCTCGCCTTCAAAGCGCACACCCTTGCCGTGGTAGGCATCGGGGACACGGACTTTGCGGACGTTTGCGGCAACTTGCCCGACCAACTGCTTGTCAATGCCAATGATCTGGATTTTGGTTTGGTCTGGAAGGTTGAAGCTGATGCCTGCTGGCGGTTCGATGATCACGGGATGGCTGTAACCGATGGCCATCTCGAGGTTCTTGCCGGTCAGTTTGGCACGGAAACCCACGCCGTGAAGCTCGAGGTTGCGCTGATAACCTGCGCTGACACCCGTGACCGCATTGGCGATCAGGCTGCGCGTCAGACCGTGCAGGCTGCGATGGGTGCGTCCGTCGCTGGGACGTTCGACCACGATGCTGCCTGCGTCTTCTTTAACAACCATGTCGGTATGGAAAACAACTTTCAACTCACCTTTTGCACCTTTGACGGTCACAAGACCGTCGTTGATGTTGGCGGTGACACCCTTTGGCAGGGGAATGGCTTGACGACCAATGCGGCTCATTACCACACCTCGCAAATCACTTCGCCACCAACACCGATTTTGCGGGCTTCACGGTCAACCATGAGTCCCTTCGAGGTGGAGACGATGGCGATACCCAAGCCCGCACGAATTTTCGG
>CAXTTL010000024.1:0-32996 GCA_964247135.1 uncultured Deinococcales bacterium
CTTTGACCGCAGGTGTCACCGATTTGGCTCGAGAGGTCATGACCCCCAAACGACGGATTAAAGGGTCTGGAAGCGGAAAACTGATCACACCGTTGGGCAGCGGATGCACCGCCAATGCAGGCATGATGCTAAATCCCAAACCATGATTGACCATCGAGACAACCACACCGTCATCACCGACGTTAAAGGCTGGCTCGAGTTCTTGATTGATCTCATGAAGATGGGCTTGAAGTTGCTTGCCGCAAGAACTGAGATTGCGGATAAATGGCGTGGCACGAAGCTCCGTCCAACTTGGTGTAAGGCTGCGTTTATCGTCTTTCCAGACCACAACGTATTCGTCTCGAGCAATTTCCCATTCGAGCAATTCTGGTGGGGCGGCTTGCATCAATTGTACAAGTCCAATGTCGGCAGTGCCATCCAAAACACTGACCGGAATCAGTTCATCGCCACCGTCATAATCGAGCAATTCAAATTGAACTCCTGGATGCTCGAGTTGAAAATCCCGAATCACGCCTGGCAGCACGTGCGATCCCAAACTGCGAATCGTGGCAATTTTGAGGGTCACTTTCAAACCGTCCCGCTCGAGTTGCGCCTCTTGCTCGAGGGCTTCGATGGCGCTTAAAGCATTTCTGGCATGACTGAGAATTCGCATTCCAAACGGCGTGGGTTTCGCACCTTGCCGTCCGCGCTCAAGCACCCGTTTGCCAAGAATATGCTCGAGTTCGACAATGGCGTGCGAGAGCGTGGATTGCGATTGGTTTAACTCGAGCGCCGCCTCGGAATAACTGCCCGTCTCGCAGATTTTTAAGAGCGTTCTGAGTTGTGAAATGGTGACTCGAGCATCACTGAGAATCATGGTTTCATCATTCAACAACAAGTTTAAAAATTCTATCGAATCCCTGCATACATACCGCATTCTACCGCCCGAAAATCAATTGTTGTTCGCGCCGCTCGAGCCTAAACTTTATTCAAGAAAGCGAGGCACAACATGATTTCAGCAACGCAGAACGTCTATCTCGAGGTGGTCGGTGAGGCAAATGAGGCGGCTTTCAAAAGCGCTTTTGGCAATCTTGAAGCTCAGGTTTTACCGTATGCCAGACTCGGTGATTTTACGCTCCAGGTTTCAATTTGCGCGGATGCGATCAAACAAATGGTGTTTAAAGATGTGAAAGTGCAACTCGAGCAACTTGGTTTTACGGTGCTCGGGGCGCACTAAATTTGGGGTTTCATCTGTTCTCAGTTTTGGCACGTAAACTACAGCAATGAAGTTTCGTCCCCGTCACTTGCGCCAACTCGAGCGTTTTATTCGCGCTCGGGTTGTGCCGTTGATGCTGGCGGTACTTGTTGCCTGGTTCGGCTCGAACGCGTTTCTGGAATCCGCTTCAATGCAAGTCATGCACCATCATGCCTGCAATGCACTCTTGGCAAAAACCAATTCAGAACACCCGAACAGTCAAAATCAATTTCATGAACACTGCCAATTTTGTTTTGCACCTGCACTTGCCTCTGGCGCTCCAAGCAAATTCAATCTTTCGCGTTTAACTGTTACCCAAACCTTAAAACTCGAGCCTCAACATCACCTGACTCACCATCGGGTTCAGTACAAAATTGCCGCTCCTCGAGCGCCACCAGTTCAAGTTTAAACCATTTGAACTTCGGTTTTTGGCGTTCTGTCTCGAGGTTTTCTCGAGGATTTAAGGGGTTTTGATGAAAAAATATTTTGTGGCATTGGCTGGTCTTTTGGCAACAACAATGGTTTCTGCGGTTTTGGCTCATGCCACCGTCAAATCCGACATGGGTTTATCGGAATCCAAGGCGGGATCGTATGAAACCTACCGACTGCAAGTCCCAACCGAAAAGCCCCTCGACACCACCGAGGTCAAATTGTTCGTGCCGCAAGGCTTAACGATCTCGACGTTTCAAGCGTTGCCTGGGTTTGATCGCAGCGTCGAAAAAAATGCGGACGGCATCATCACCACCGTCACTTGGAAGGGCAAAATCGGTCAGCAAGAATTTCAACGGTTCTTGTTCAGTGCCAAAAACCCTGCCCAACCGACCACGCTCTTGTTTAAGGTGTACCAAACCTACAGCGATGGCAGCATCGTGAAATGGGAAGACGAAGACCCCAAGGGTCAAACCCCAGCCTCTCGGGTCGAAATCAAGTAATGAACTCGAGATTTTTCATCGCAACCCTGGTCAGCTTTTTGCTGGCTGGGGTTGTGTTGGCGCATTCGTACCTCAGCAACAGTTCGATTTTGGCTGGTAGCATTCTGAAAATCATGCCAGACAAATTAACACTGGAGTTTTCTGAACCGCTCGAAGTTGGATTCTCGAGTTTTAAAGTCTACAAACTCGAGACGAAAAGCACGGACGGCGCGAACATAAAACTCGAGGCAGAGGCATTGGTGGCTCGGGTTTTGGCGCTCAAGAACGATCTGGCAAAACGTGCCGATGCTGGACTTGAAACCACCGCCAGCGAAGCGGCATTGGTCAAACTCAAACTCAAAGCAAACCTTAAGTCTGGAATCTATGTGGTGATGTACCGCGTTTTAAGCGTGGACACGCACATCACCCAAGACTTTTTTACCTTCAGCATCACCAATTAAAAGGAGCAATCATGAAAAAAACGTTCTTGTTCGTCCTCGCCGCCAGTCTCGCCCTTGTGGGTATCGCCTTCGCGCATTCCAAAGTCAAAAAATCCACACCCAAAGACGGTGAGATCATCAAAGTCATGCCCAAAGCCGTCAAGCTCGAGTTTGACGAGGGCGTGGTCAGCAGCCTGAGCACGTTTAAAGTCTATAAACTCGAGACCAAATCCAAAGGCAGCGAGGCACTCGAGAAGGAAGCCGAAGCCTTGGCTACCAAACTGACCATGAAAAAAGACGATGCGAAGGCTCGAGCCGATTCTGGATTCAAGGGCGACGGTGACGAGACCACCAAATTTACGATCAACCTGAAATCGGGTTTGAAGCCAGGCGTTTACGTGGTGATGTGGCATTTGCTTGGTTCTGACACGCACACGGTTTCGGGCAATCTGTGGTTTCAATACAAGCCCTGAGACATTCCTCGAGAAATTTTAACGTTATGCTGAATTGGATTTGATGAACAACGACTATCTGCCCTTAATGTTCCGCCTCGCGTTCTTTGTCGGGGCGGTCTGTTTGATCGGCTCGAGCACGTATCAGCGGTATCTCTCCCCTGCCCCACCCTCGAGATTGATGCGCCTGGTGCATCTGGCGGGGGCGCTGTTGCTGATCGTCGCCAGTTTGCTCGAGGTTGGCGTGACCGCGTATCGGGCATTACTCGAGTTAAACCCATACTTGTACGGCGCGTACATGACCACCTCGAGGCACGGACGGGCGACCTTGGCTCGAGTCGCAATGGCGGCAGCGTTGTGGTGGGTGGGTTTGGTCGCGCAAAAAGAATGGTTTGAGTTTGGCAAGCTCGACGGGAAATTACTAGATCAAATCGCTCATGGTTTTCTGTGCGTCGGTGTGCTCATCACCATCAGTTTCACCTCCCACGCGGGCGCTCGAGCCGAGGTGCTGCCGATTTTTGCCGATGTGATTCATCTGGCTGCCATGACCGCCTGGGTCAGTGCGGTTGCGTTCACGGCTTTTAACTTGCGCCCTAAAGCGCCACAAGACACTTTAAACTTGCTCGAGCGCGTCTCGAGCGTCGGGCTTGGCACGGTCATTGCCCTGACCTTGACGGGGCTTTACACGGGTTTGATTCGCCTGTGGGACCCAGAATTGCTGATCGAAACCCAATACGGGCAGGCTTTGGTGCTGAAATTGGCGGTGGTCGCCGTGATCGTGGCGCTGGCAGGGGTGAATCGTTTTGTGATGATGCCGCAGATGAAAGCCAAACCCAACAATGCCAACTTCACACGGTTTTGGGGCATTTTAAGGCTCGAGACGGCGTTGCTGGGATTTGTCATGCTCGCCTCCAGCAACCTGTCCACGATTTCGCCGCCAGAACGGGGCGTGCAACTGGCGGCAATCCAAACTTTCAGTCAACGCATTGCGCCTTGGACGTTGACGGGCACCGCCACACCAACCGTGATTGGCGGGGTCAACCTCGAGTTTGAGATCAAAGGCGACACTGGCTTTCAACTTTCGCCCGATGCCAGAATTGATGCCACGCTCGAGTCCACCAGCCACACCATGACGCCAGATGTCATGAAGGTTGAACGATCAAGTGATGGAAAATACCATGCCAGGGGTATTTTCGGCATGACGGGCGAGCATTTGGTGATTCTCAAATGGTCTGGAGCCAAAGCCGAAATCAGACTCGAGGCAAAATAGTGAAATTCGCCAACGATTCATCTTGCGATGACACGCTATTCTCAAGCTGAAGTTTGCCATCACAAAGGAGCTACCATGAGCCGAATTCACCCACTGTTGTTGGTTCTTCCCGCCGTCGCCACGTGCGCTGCGTTGTTGATTACACCCGTCTCGGGACAGCAAAACATCAATTTGACCGTCTTTGCCGCCTCGAGTTTGACGGATTCTTTCGCCGAAATCGGCAAGGCGTTCGATGCCAAAACGGGCGGCAAAACCAATTTTCAATTTGCAGGATCACAAGTCTTGCGCACCCAACTCGAGAATGGCGCGAAAGCAGATGTTTACGCCAGCGCCAACAGTACGCAGTTTGACCCACTTGTAAAAGCTGGTTTGATCTCGAGCGGCATTGTTTTTACCAAAAACCGTTTGATCGTGATTGTGCCAAAAAAGGGTGCGGCGAACGTCAAAACGCTGTCCGACCTTAGCAAACCTGGTGTCAAACTGGTGATTGCCGACAAAACCGTTCCGGTTGGACAGTACACCCGTCAAATTCTCGAGGCGCTCGGAAAATCCAAATCTTACGGCGCGGATTACACGGCTCGAGTCCTCAAAAACATCGTCTCGGAGGAAACAAACGTCCGTCAGGTGGCGCTTAAAGTGCAGTTGGGCGAGGCGGATGCCGGCGTGGTCTACACCACCGATGTCACCCCGACCCTCGCCCCGAGCGTGATTCAGATTGCCATTCCCGCCAGTTACAACGTGATCGCCAAATACCCGATTGGCGTTTTGAAAAGCTCGAGCAACATTGATGCCGCCAAAGCTTTCACCGATTTTGTGCTCTCGAGTGACGGGCAAAAGATTCTCGGCAAATGGGGTTTTTTGTCGGTCGGTGGCAACAAAGTACCGTAAATTCTGTGACCACTTTCAGACTTTGCGCTTCAAGCTCGAGCAATCAATGGCATGATAAACGGGCGTGAGTGCCAAGCAGCCAAAACCATCGGTCGCCAATCCCCTGCCCGTTCTGCCCATCGTGGCAAGTTTGGTGCTGATTGCATTTTTGTTGCTGCCAACCTTGGTGGTGCTCGAGCGTGGAGTGGGCGCGGGGTTTACTGGCGCGTGGCTCAACCCTGTGGTGCTCGAGGCGTTACGGGTCAGCTTGCTGACGACTGGCATCACCCTTGGCTTGACGGTGATTTTTGGAACGCCCGTCGCTTACCTGTTGGCGCGTTATCGATTTGTCGGTCACACCCTGCTCGACACCCTGCTCGACCTGCCGATTGTGCTGCCGCCCGTGGTGGCTGGCGTGGGTCTGCTGCTGACCTTTGGGCGTCAAGGTTTGCTCGGTGCGCCGCTGGCGATGGCAGGGATTTCTTTGGCGTTCAGCCCCGCCGCCGTGGTGATGGCACAACTTTTTGCCAGCGCACCTTTTTTTATTCGGGCGGCAAAAGCCGGATTTATGGCGGTGGACCGTGACATCGAAGACGCAGCACGCATCGACGGGGCTTCCAACCTTCAAGTCTTTTGGTTTATCACCTGGAAGCTCTCGTTCGCTTTTTTGCTCGAGGGTTTGGTGCTGACCTGGGCGCGGGCTTTGGGCGAGTTTGGCGCGACCATCTTGTTTGCAGGATCACTGATCGGCAGCACCCGCACGATCACCCTCTCGATTTACGCGGCGCTCGAGAGTGATCTCAACCCCGCGTTGGTCTTGTCGGCAGTGATGGTTTTTGTGGCTTTTGGACTGTTATTTGTGGTGCGGATGCTCACCAAAAATCGCAGCCATTGAATTCTCGAGGTCAAATGGTTTTTAAGCTTGCGCTTCTGGTTTTTGATCGTTCTCAACGGCGCTATCGGCGGCAAAATCGTTGGCTTGGATTTCGTCATTGCCCACCAAAATAGGCAGTTCGGTTGGGGCGGGCTGCAAGAGTTGCGCCAGCACGCTTTCGCGGTCGCGGATGGTCGCATGAACCCGCTCGAGTTCGCGCACAATTGGCTCCAAGGCGCTCGAGTCGTTGCGTCCAAAATAATAACTGCGCCCCAAGCGGGCGAACAACACGTCCCGTTCGCGGTTGAGGTTGAGAATATCCAAGCGCACCCGAGTCACCCGAGCGCCAAGTTCGCCCTTCTCTTTGGCGAATTCATAGCCTTTGGAAAGGTTCTTTTTTAAGTTGTCCAACAATCCCATTTGGGTTTCTCCTTGGGGTTTTGATGGCATCAAAAAATCCCATCACTATGCTACATGGTAGTGACTTACAAAAAACTAACAAACTGTTTGGCTCGAGTTTTAGAGGGTTTTATGGGGTCTATCGCAGGAGAAAGTTTTGAGGGTTTGAGTTGATTTGGCTATAAGCTGCAAGCCATAAGCTCTAAGGAACGGCGTTTTTGGCTTGCAGCTTGGAGCTTCTTCTTGATCCCAAGACGCACCTTCTCGACCCCAAAGATGCACCTTCTTGACCATAAAATGCACCTAACGGTCATGGTCGCTGACGGGCTTGGGTCGCTTCGGGCGGGATCGCTTGACCATTCCCGCTCCTTCTTGAACCTAAGCGTGCACCTTGCGGGCAGGTTCGCTCACGGGCATGGTCGCTTAAAGCTTATCGCCCTGCTCGAGAAACCTATCGATACAGGCTCTTAGACTTTCAACGCCATCACGGGCACAAGCATTTCGGCATTCGACCAGCCGCCGTGCGCCCCCAGCAAAGTCGAAGCGGTTTTGCGACCAGGGTAAGTCCAGTTGAATTGGATTCCGTCGTGCGCCACAGCGATCAAATCACCAACTCTGGTTCTAAATGTCTCGAGTTCGGGCTTGCCACCGAACAAACCCGTGTTCCAAGCTTCAAGTGTCGTCATGGTTTGCGCATATGGTTTCAAATAATCTACCAGTTCCTCTATCGCCCCGTCTTGCACCCGAAAATACCTCGAGAGACGCTCACCCGCCGGCGCACCGCGCAACATGCTGCGCAAGATTTTGTCGCGCTCGAGGTGCACCACTTTTTTCGGGTCTAAATCGCGTTGCCCATGATCGGCGGTCAGGATAAAAAGCGTTTTGCCGTCTTTGGGAAGCATTCTTAAAACCCGAGCCACGCACAAATCCAGCGCCGCCACCTCGTCGCTGGCGTGCTGGCTGCCAGGTCCGTGCTTGTGGCAAACCGTGTCGTAATCGGGGTAGTAGGCGCAAATGTACTGCGGCGCACCTTGTTTGGGGTAACTCGAGACGAGGCTGGGAATCGTGTTTGGGCTGAAGTACCCGCCCTGAAACGCGCCCTGCCAGTACCAATCGTTCAAGAACGAACCCTTGTATGCGGCGGGTTGCACGGCAAAACACTGCACGCCCAGTCGCTCGAGTCTTGCGGTCAGGCTGAGCTGCGTTTTTAAAAAATCTGGATTCTCGAGTTGCGTGGCAGTCTCGAGGTTGGCGAGCGCAATCATGTCCGTTACGGCGTTCACTTCCTCGAGCCAGAGCGTGTAACCGAGCCAACCCGTTTTGGCGGGTGGGGCTGCCATGTGAATGCTGGTCACGGCGCTCATGGTGGTGCTCGGAAAAACGCTGGTGATCGTGGTGGACACCGTGTCTTGCTCGAGCAAGGCTTTGAGGTTTGGGGCATCGCCATCCGCCATGTGCCGCTCGAGTTGCCCTTGCCCCAAACCATCGGCAATAAACAGCACCACGCGCTGAACGCCTTCAAACGGCAGTTGGTGCTTTAACGGCGCATAACCCGTGTTCAAACCAAAATGCGCGGCTATGCTCGAGGAGAGGTTCAGGATGCTGCCGCCGTCGTAGTCTGGTAAAACTTTAAGCATGAGCGCCTTTCCGAGAATTGCAAAAGTGTACACCCAAGCCTGGGGTTTGGCGTCATGAAGCTTAAAAACATCCTCTGGAACATAACAAAACGCCTCGCCTCGGCTGGCATTGCAAGTCCAGAATCCGATGCGTCTTGGTTACTCGAGGCGGTTTTGAACGTGAGTTACGGCGATTTGTTGTTGATGTCCGAAACAAAATTAACGAACGCCCAACTCGAGCAACTTGAGGGTTTTGCCTTGCGTCGTGAGGCTCGAGAACCCGTGCAATGGATCATCGGGTACACCGAGTTTTACGGATTGAAAATACAAACTCAGATTGGGGTTTTGATCCCACGTCCAGAGACTGAAAGGTTGGTCGAATTGGTGCTCGAGAGACTGCCAAACATGCCAGTCAAGGTCGTGGACATCGGCACTGGCACGGGCGCAATCGCTTTGGCGTTAAAAGCCGAACGCCCAAACTTTGAGCTTCTGGCAACCGACATCAACCCAACCGCGCTCGAGTTGACCCGCCAGAATGCAAGCAATTTAAAACTCGAGCTTGAAACCATGCAAACCTCGATTTTGGACGGCATTGATCTGATGTTTGACGCGATTGTTTCCAACCCGCCGTACTTGCCAGCGAGCGACGATGGAACGCTGGATATTGAAGTTCAACTCGAGCCAAGAGAAGCTCTTTTTGGCGGCGCTGACGGCTTAAAACTGGCTCGAGAGATTGTGATTGCTGCTCGAGATAAGCTTAAACCTGGCGGTTTGTTGGCGCTCGAACTTGACCCGCGAAACGCCGCAACACTGGCAAACGAACTCGAGCTTTCAGATTGGCAAGACGTGAGGCTAGCGGCTGATTTGGTCGGGCGTGAACGATTTGTGTTGGCACGCCGTAAGCTAGGGCATGAATGACTTACTGCCCGCAATTGCCCTTGATGTTGGCGAAGCCCGCATCGGTTTCGCCGCAAGCGATAGCCAGGGGCGCTTTGCCTTCCCAAAGGGCTATCACACCCGCAGCAAACTCGAGGTTGACGTTCAAGCGATTCAAGATTTTCTCGAGGCTGAACACGCCAAAGCCGTGATTGTGGGTTTGCCGCTGCGCACCGACGGCGCAGATTCGCCGCAAACCCTGAAAGTCCGCAGTTTTGCGAGTGCCCTCGAGGCAGCCGGCTTAAACGTGATTTTGCAGGACGAACGCTTTAGCACCCGCATCGCCACACAATCCTTATTGGCGGGCAGCAGCCGCAAAAAACGTCAGGAAAAAGGACGCACCGACGAAGCCAGCGCGGTCAGCATTCTGGAAACCTGGCTCGAGAAACACCGCATTAAAAGTCATTTACCAAACCTTTAAGTTGTGATTTTTCACCCAGTGCAATCCGAGGCGCTCACGTAGCGTTACAGGATGTTCAAACATTGGGGCATTCAACCCGTTCAAATTCAAAGAAAGCAGTAAAATAACCTATGTCAGAACCTCGAGCTTTCAACCACCAACGTCTTTGCGCTTCTTCGCAAGCCGTTTCATGTTTTCGCACCGTCAAGAAGGAGTCCCTGTGAAGCGTTTTCCTCCCGTCAACATCTGGTTGATTGTGCTGGCACTGATTATGGTTGGGGTTCTGATTTCGATCAACGTGCCACGCAGCAACGTTGATCCGATCAATTTTTCGGTTTTTATTGATTCGGTCAGCAAAAATGAAGTAAGGAGCGTCCACATCAACACCGAGGGCGCGAACGTGATGCTGAGCGGCGAAATGCAGGACGGTAAAAAATTCAGCACCGCCACCACGATCACCGACAACTGGAGCAGCCCGAGTTTCTTAAAGGACAAAGGCATCAAAAATGTTGACGTGGACAACGGGCAAGGCATGAACTGGCTCAACATTGTCTTTAACCTGCTGCCAATCATTGCCACCGTCGGTCTGATGTGGTTTTTGTTGCGCGGGATGCGCGGCGGTCAAGACGGCGCGATGAGTTTTGCCAAATCCAAAGCTCGAATTGTGCCGGAAGGCGCTCCCAAAACCACCTTTAAAGACGTGGCGGGTTGCGACGAAGCCAAAGAGGAACTGACCGAGATCGTGGATTTTTTAAAAAACCCCGCCCGTTTTCACGACATCGGCGCGAGAATCCCTCACGGTTGCCTGCTGGTCGGACCTCCTGGAAGCGGCAAAACCTTGCTGGCAAAAGCCGTGGCAGGCGAGGCTCGAGTGCCATTCTTCACGATTTCGGGCAGTGATTTTGTTGAAATGTTCGTCGGTGTCGGCGCGGCAAGGGTTCGTGATCTCTTCGAGCAAGCCCGCAAAGCCGCGCCCTGCATTGTTTTTATTGACGAGATCGACGCCGTCGGTCGCAAGCGCGGCAGCGGACTCGGCGGCGGCAACGACGAACGCGAGCAAACCCTCAATCAATTGCTTGTGGAAATGGACGGCTTTGAAACCAAACACGACATCATCATTCTGGCAGCCACCAACCGCCCAGACGTGCTCGACGCCGCGCTCTTGCGCCCAGGTCGCTTTGACCGTCAAACCGTGGTTGACGCGCCCGACGTGAAGGGACGCGAGGAAATCTTGCGCGTTCACAGCCGCAAAAAGCCGCTCGAGGAAAACGTAGACCTCAAAGTGATTGCGCGTCGTACCCCAGGCATGGTCGGGGCTGACCTCGAGAATTTGTTGAACGAAGCCGCCTTGCTTGCTGCTCGAGGTGGACGCCGCAAGGTCAGTTTGCGCGACCTGGACGAAGCCGCAGACCGTGTGACGATGGGACCCGCCAGAAAGTCTCGAGTGATTAACGACGCCGACAAGCGCATCACGGCGTACCACGAGGTCGGTCACGCGCTGGCGGCAAACCTCTTGCCGATGGCAGATCGAGTTCATAAGTTAACAATCGTCCCTCGAGGCAACGCTGCTGGTTTTATGATGCCCATGCCAGGCGAGCAAATGCACTACTCGAAAAAACGCTTACTTGACCGCATCGCCGTGGCGCTGGCGGGTCGTGCCGCCGAAGAACTCGAGTTTGGCGATGTCACCACGGGCGCTCAAAACGACTTTCAACAGGCGACCAACATCGCCCGCAAGATGGTCGCCGAATGGGGCATGAGCGACAACCTTGGGCACGTCGCGTTGGTCGAAGAGCAACAAAATTACTTGGGTTACGGCGGCGAAGTTCGCCATTACAGCGAAGAAACCGCCCGCATGATTGACTCTGAAGTCAAAGGCATCGTCGAGGAACAATTCACCCGCGTGCGCTTGCTGCTCGAGGAACACCGCGAAGACATGGATCGGGTCGTGCGCGAATTGTTAACCCGAGAAACTTTAAGCGGTGAGGATTTCCAAACGCTGCTCGAGGGTGGCGAACTGCCCGAAGATGAAACGCCGCGCCGCGAACCACCAAAGGAAAAACCAGAACCAGGGTTTATGCCGCCAACGGTATTGCCAAAACCAGGACGGGCATAAAAACGTAGCCATGCGCCTTGCATAACAACAATTTTTGAACTGGAAGCTCGAGATGGGTTTCCAGTTTTTTGTTGTACATTGATTCATGAAAAACCGTCTCGAGATCGCCAAAAACTGGTTGCCACGTTACACCGGAATGCCGCTCGAGGGTTTCGGCGATTACATTCTACTGACCAATTTCAGAAATTACCTCGAGAATTTTGCCAGGCGTTTTGGTTGCGAAATTCACGGCGAGGGACGCCCGATGCAAGCCGCCACCAACAGCCACGGCTTGACCCTGATTAATTTTGGCATCGGCAGCGCCAACGCCGCAACCATCATGGATTTGCTCTCGGCTCGAGAACCAAAAGGCGTGCTCTTCTTGGGCAAATGCGGCGGGTTGAAAGACTCCACCGAAATTGGAAATTTTATTCTGCCGATTGCCGCCATTCGCGGCGAAGGCACCAGCAACGATTACCTCCCGCCCGAAGTGCCAGCCCTGCCCAGTTTTAAACTGCACAAGTTCGTGTCAGACCGCATCGCGTCTCGAGGTTTGGATTACCGCACTGGGGTCATTTACACCACCAACCGCCGCTTGTGGGAACACGACACCGCCTTTCTCGAGCGATTGCAAAAACTCACCTGCATTGGCATTGACATGGAAACCGCCACGATTTTTATCGTCGGACATCACAACCAGATTTCCAGGGGCGCGTTGCTGTTGGTGTCCGACGTGCCAACCACACCCGAGGGCATCAAAACCGAAGCTTCGGATTTTGTGGTCACGCAAAATTGGGCGGATGTTCACCTCGAGATTGGGATTGAAGCCATGACCGAGATTGGAGAACGCGGGGAGAAGATCAAGCATTTCACGTATTGAATTTGATGCTCGAGAAATTGAGTTGCAGCACAAAAAACTCGAGATGCCAAACGCATCTCGAGCAAGAATTTATTGGGTTTGTTTAAGGGCGAAATTGAGCGCTGGTGACTCGAGGTGTTGGATTTTCGACAAAGCTGAGTTGTAAACCAATGGTAAAGTTGGCGTTGGTAGACGGAGTAGCAAACGAATTGCTGTATCCCGCAGAAAAACCAAGACCTAACGATGGTGTGAACGAGTAAACCAAACCAGTTCCTAAAGAATAACTACTGTTGGAAAGACCAACATTTGCGTACACTTGAAGTGGTGTAGCAACCAAGTAATTTACCCCACCGCTCAAACCATATGATAAAGAGGTGGACAAGTTACTGGACAAAGAAAGTCCACCATAAACTTGAAGGCTTTCTGTCGGATAAAAGTTTAAACCTACGGCTCCATACAAGCCAAATCCGATACCCGCATTGGTGCCAAAACTAACCGAAAATTGACCTGCGCCAGAGACTTTTAATGTTCCAGTTGCCAAGTATTGAACGTCAACCCCAGCGTAAACGTCTGCTCCAATGCCCGAAGTTATTGGCGTGACATTCTGCGAATTGCTAACAGGGGCGACTAGAAAAACATCTGCTCCCACTGGCAAATCAATTTTCAAATCTGCTGTTTTGTTAAGTCCGAACAAGTATTCCGCACCGATTCCAGCACTTAAGTATGAAAGGCTGTTTCCCGACGAACTCGAAACATAGCCAAGGTTTAAAGCTGCATTTACGGTCAACAATGGCACAACTTCGAGGCTGTAACCCAAGCTGCCTCCAACTGAAAAGTACGATGGATTTCCTGGGGAAAGCGAGGTGGCTACTGAAGCGCTAAAGCCGTCAGCAGCAAGCGCGTTAGAACCAAAGGTTAGGGCTGCAAGGGCAACGAAAGATTTCAGAAGGTTTTTTGTCATGGTTTCCTTTATCGCTTGGTAAGAATGTAATGAGTATGCAATCACCAAGCGAGAGAGAATAACCCAGACTCCCCCGATAATCAAGTCAAAATTCCGCTTCTCGAGCTTCAAAATACAGTTTCAATACGAGTTTCTCGAGTTTGGCAAATCAAAACTACAAATTCTCGAGCCTCACTGGTTGCCCAATCCCCGCCGATTCGTAACACGTTAACGCGACCCGCAAGGCTTCAAACCCGTCTTTCCAGGTCACGCTGGGTTCTCGAGCCTCTTCAATGCTGGCAAAGAATTCGGTCAGCATGGCACGGTTCGGGTCGCTGCCCCAACCGTGCCAGTTTGGGTTTCTCGAGCTTGGTTTGGTGCTGGTCACAGTCAAGTGTTGCGCAAAAGCATCCACCTCGAGCGACCCGCGTTCGCCCACGACCTCGAGTTTTAAATGACCCCAACGTGGGTACGTGATCGGGCGTGACCAACTGCAATCAATTCCGGCGAACATGCCATTCTCGAGTTTCAGGGTCACAATTCCGGCGGTGTCCACGTCCACGTCTGGGTAAAACGGATTGCTGACTTCGGCGTAGACCTCGAGGATTTCGGTGTCAAAAATCCAGCGGTAAAGGTCGGTCAGGTGAACGGTGTGATCCATGACCGCGCCGCCACCAGCCAGTTCTCGGTCTGCAAACCAGGCGCGGTGGGCTTTGGGAATTTCGGAATGGTTGATGCCATTCATGCCGTAGACGCGTCCAAGATCGCCAGCTTGAATGCGTTCGCGCAAGATTTGAATACTCGGGTCAAAACGCATCGGGAAGGCGGTCATGAAATTCACGCCAGCGCCCGTCACGGCGTCGCGCATCGCCAGGGCATCCTCGAGCGTGACGGCAATCGGTTTTTCGCACAACACATGACAGCCCGCTCGAGCCGCCAGTTCGACGGCTTCGCGGCGCGTGGCGTTTTCGGTGCAGACGATCACGGCGTCCAGGTTTTGCTCGAGCAGCGTTTCGTGGCTGGGAAACCTGATGCTCGAGTATTGTTGTGACATTTGAAGCCCTCGGGCGTGGTCAGGGTCGGAGAATCCAACAACTTCGATGTTGGGCATGGAACGCAGCAAGCCGATGTACCCTTCGGCGTGAAGGTGCGCGAAACTCATGATGCCGACCCTCATCAAATCCCTCCCAAATGCACAGCGCGACCTGTGACAAGGGATTCTCGAGCGGCGAGGGCGATTTCCAACGCCGCCAACGCGTCTTCGGGCGTGACACCGAACGGCGTGTTCGTTGTAATGGCGTGTTTGAAATGCTTGATTTGGGTGGTGTACGGGTCTTCGGTCAGCACCGAACTTGGAATTCCAACCGCGCCTGCATTTGTACCTTCAGACTCGAGGAAGTTTTTGATGGTGCTCGAGTCGTCCGAATGCCATTCGATCAAACCTTGACTGCCTGCAATGTCCAGACCGGTGCGGAACGTACCTTTGGGATAAGCCCAACCCGCTTCAATTTGCGCCATCGCGCCAGAGGCAAACCCGAGCGTCACCAGGGCGTAGTCTTGGCTCGAGTTTGGGTGTGAGGCTCGAGCGGAGGTGGCGTAAACCCGCGTGACTTTTCCGCCAAGCCACAGCGCGTAATCGAAATCGTGAACCATCAAATCCATGACCATGCCGCCAGATTTACTTTCATCTGAAAACCAAGTTGGACTTGGTGGATAACCGGCGCGTTTGAGGCGCAACACGCCCAGGTTGCCGAGTTGTCCGCTCGAGAAAATTTCCTGCGCGGCACGGTATTGTGGGAAGAACCGCACGACTTGAGCGATGAACAACCTCACGTTCTGGCTAGAGCAAATTTCGATCATGGCTCGAGCATCCTCGAGGTTTAAAGCAATCGGTTTTTCGCAAATGATATGCTTTCCCGCTCGAGCGGCAGCTTCGGTCATTTCGCGGTGCAAATGGGTTGGTGCACAAATGTCGAGCACATCCACCACCGCCAGCAAATCTTGCAAACTCGAGAACGCTTGGGTGTCATGCGCTCGAGCGAAGGCTTGAGTCTGCCCGAGTTGCCCTGAGATCACACCAGAAAGCCGTACACCCGCCTGCTTCCAAGCTTTGGCGTGCATAAGCCCCATAGAACCAGTCCCGACCATTCCAACGCGCACAATCCCTCCAAACGAACGTGAAGTTTTTTGATTTGCGTTTTCAGCATACCTCGAGATAGGCTGTTGGTCTCAACATTGCACGGGGCGCAATACGCCCACAAGGAGGCACGGGATGAAGAAATCGGCAGCGGTTTTTCTACTACTCGCAGGTGGCGTGGCACTTGCGGGACTCGCGTTCGGTCAGGGCAAAACCAAGATCAGCATCGAATCTTGGCGCAACGACGACCTGAAAATCTGGCAAAACGAGATTATTCCGGCGTTCAACAAGAAATACCCAGACATCGAAGTGACCTTTGCTCCAAGCGCTCCAGCCGAGTACAACAGTGCATTGGACGCCAAGTTGCAGGGTGGCAGCGCGGGCGATTTGATCACCTGCCGTCCGTTTGACAAGTCGCTCGAGTTGTACAACAAAGGCAACTTGGCGAGCCTGAACGACTTAAATGGCATGGGCAACTTCTCGAGTGTCGCCAAAAGTGCTTGGCAAACCGACGATGGCAAGAATACCTTCTGTGTGCCAATGGCAAGCGTGATTCACGGCTTTATTTACAACAAAGCGATCTTTGCTGAACTTGGCTTGAAAGAACCCAAGACCGAAGCCGAATTTTACAAACTCTTGAACACCATCAAGAAAAATGGCAAGTACGCGCCGCTGGTGATGGGCACAAAAGACCAATGGGAAAGCGCCACGGTTGGCTTTCAGAACATTGGACCCAATTACTGGCAAGGCGAAACGGGTCGTTTGGGTTTGATTGCAGGCAAAGCCAAGTACAACACTGGCGGTTTCTTGCGTACCTTCCAGGCGCTCTCAAAATGGGCACCGTACCTCGAGACCGGTTATCAGAGCGTTTCGTACCCAGATGCGCAAAACCTCTTCTCCTTGGGGCGCGGCGCAATTTACCCAAGCGGTTCGTGGGAAATCTCGGGCTTTAGGGCAAATGCCAAATTTGAATTGGGTGCGTTTAAGCCACCACTTCCAGCCGGTGCGAAAAAGTGCTACATCAGCGACCACACCGACATTGCCACGGGTTTGAACGCCAACAGCAAAAACAAGGAATCTGCCAAGAAGTTCCTCGAGTGGATGACCACCCCAGAATTTGCCGAGATTTACGCCAACGCGCTGCCTGGATTCTTCTCGCTGTCCAAAGCCAAGATCAAGCTCAAAGACCCACTGGCACAAGAATTCGTTTCATGGCGCGATGATTGCGACAGCACGATTCGCTCAAGCTACCAGATTCTCTCACGCAATGAAAAACTCAACAACGAGAATGACCTCTGGGCTGCCAGTGCTGGTGTGCTAAACGGCACGCTCACGCCAAAAGCCGCCGCTGACATGGTGCAAAAGAATTTGGATGCCTGGTACAAACCCAAGAAGTAATTGCTCTTTCTACCCTCATCCCCAACCCTTCTCCCAACATTGGGAGAAGGGAGTTTAATTCGTACCTTGAGAGACGAGCATCATTGTGATTTCAGTCTTTCAAAGTTATTTTTGCCATTGGGAACACCACCAAATTGCAAACCGTTTCTCGAGGAAACAATATGACTGCCAATCGCAGACGAAACCGAAGCCAGAAATTTCCAGTTCACATCCTGGTGTTTCTTCTGCCAGCCGTGCTGATATACACGGCATTTATGATTTTTCCAATGCTAGATAGTTTGCGTTTGTCGCTGTTCTCGAGCGACGCCAAAAACGTGGTGCATTGGGTGGGACTCGAAAATTACCGTGAATTGCTGACCGATCCGACCCTATCAAATCGTTTGTGGGGCGCGTTGAAGAACAACCTCGTATTTTTTGTAATTCACATGTGCGTGCAAAATCCGGTGGGGTTACTGCTGGCGTATCTGCTCAGCCTGAAAATTCGGGGCAGTGTTGTGTACCGCACCCTCATTTTTACGCCAACCGTGCTTTCGGTGGTGATTGTGGGTTTTGCTTGGAAACTGATTCTCAGCCCACTGTGGGGTATCTCGAGCAACATTCCGATCTTGAATTTAATGAATTTGGGTGTGGAAAATTCGGCGCTCATCACGCTGTCGCTGATTTCGGTCTGGCAGTACGTCGGCATCCCGATGATGCTTTTTTTGGCATCCATCATCCGCATTCCCGAAGAGTTTCTCGAGGCGGCGCGGGTGGACGGCGCGAACGCTTGGACGGTGTTCTGGAAGATTCAATTTCCGTTGTTGCTGCCGACGGCTGGCATTGTTGGGGTGCTGACCTTTGTTGGAAATTTTAATGCTTTTGATCTGGTCTACAGCGCCCAGGGTGCACTGGCGGGTCCAAGTTTTTCGACGGATTTGCTGGGCACGTTTTTTTACCGCACGTTTTTTGGCTTTCAACTTCAGGGCGGCGACCCGTTCTTGGGGTCAGCGGTGGCGGGCATCATGCTGGTGATTATTTTGCTCGGTGTTTTGATTTACCTGTTCGGTTTTCAACGTCGAATCGAGAACGTGGAATTATGAACCCTCGAGCCAAAACTTTTTTCTCCCACGCCGGCGTTCATACGGTATTGCTGATTTACACTTTCATTGCCCTATTCCCAACGCTGTTGATCGTCATGAATTCAATGAAAGCCAGACTCTCAATTTTTGGTGCGCCACTCGAGCCACCGCTGCCTTCCACTTTTGATTTGGTCGGCTATCAAACTGTGTTCTCAAACGCCCATTTTGAACAGTATTTTCTGAATTCTTTGATTGTCACCATCATCTCACTGGTCTTGATTTTAGGCTCGAGCGCGATGGCTTCGTTCGCGCTGGCAGAGTACAATTTTCGCGGCAATCCACTGCTCGGTATTTACCTGGCGATTGGCATCATGGTTCCGATTCGGCTCGGCACGGTCAGTTTGCTGAAAATGATGGTGGCGCTCGGCATCAACAACACCTTGTTCGCCCTGATTCTGGTGTATGTCGCCAGCGGCATTCCGCTGGCAATTTTTGTGCTGACTGCCTTTTTCAAGACCATTCCCAAAGAACTCAAAGATGCAGGGCGCATCGACGGCGCGAGCGAATACCGCGTCTTCTGGCTGGTGCTGCCCTTGGTGCGCCCAGCCCTCGGTACAGTCGCTATTTTCAACATGATTCCAGTCTGGAACGACCTTTGGTTTCCACTGATTTTGGCGCCGCTCGAGTCCACCAAAACCGTGATTTTGGGCGCTCAGGTGTTTCTGGGGCAGTTCATCAGCGATTGGAACGCTGTACTTGCCGCGTTAACCTTGGCGGTGCTGCCAATTTTGATCTTGTACATCATCTTCTCGAGGCAGTTGATTCGAGGCTTGACGCAGGGCGCGGTCAAGTAAACTCGAGCTTCAAAAGTTAGCTTGGCAAGGTTGGGGTTTTGGCAGCAAAACGCTTGTACAACCACATTGGACCTGCGATCAAACCGGTCAAAACAAACACCAGCAAGTAATCAATCGCCGGAATCCGAATGATCTCGTTGAGTTTGCCCAAACCGCGTCCGCTGTAAACATAGACCACCGCAGCGCAGTACACGCCAATCAGCGCAAAACGCGCGATTCTCGAGAGTCCAAGTCCGTACATTTGCGTAATGATGAAAATTCCGCCAAAGCCAAACAAGAACATGGACCACAAGCCCTTGCCTTGCATCACCGCGACCAATGTGCCGTGAATTAAAACCAAGAATTCTTGCACAAACGTCCAGTATTTGTTGGTGTGAATGCGGGTGAAAAACAAACTGCCTTGCAGCATCAAGAAAAACATGTAAAAAAAGCCGATCAAATGCCCTGGGGTGGCTTCCATCGGGTGATACCAGAACGTGTAAATGGCTACCCAGGAAAAGAAATAACCGTGATATTTTCTGACAAAATCCACGGCATCTTTTGCCAGGGGCGCTTTGGCGCCAAAGAACAAACCTCGGCGCGGATTTTCCATGATTAAAACAAACACCAACAGCACGATCACACTGCCCTGACTCGAGAAAATGGAGACATCTTGCGCCAGTCCGTCGTACCAAACATGGGTTTGCAGCAAATGCAGCACAATAAACGCCGCGTTTGCGCCGAGCGCCCAAATGTTAATTGGGTGTAAGCCGTTGGTGTACTTTTTGACCTTGGTTTGGGCGTAAAAAATAAGTCCCCACGAAACCAACTGATGCGCCAAGTACAAACCCCAAGCCGAGGCTCGAGAAACAAAAGTCGGGTCAATGAGTTTCCAGTAGTAATCCGCCGCACCCGTGTCTGGGGCATGGGGAACGCTGGAAAGTCGGTTGCCGAGCGCCCAGATCAGCGCTGTAAATGCTGTACTGAAAGCAATGCCCAACCACATGGCGCTACTGCTGGACAACGGCGAGGGCTTGTTCCCTCGAGCGACGGGTTGTTGGGTTGTTTGCATGGTCTTATGTTGGTTGGTTTGAGTGGTTGGAATTATAGTTTGGGCTACAAAGTGACGAAGCCAGCAAAACACGGGTTAAAACACAAATGGGTGTGCCAAGTGATGCTCGAGGGAATGCCACAGTATTTCTTCGACTGCGTTGAATTTTGCCGATTCACCTTTTAAAGCTCGAGCATGTAGGGCGGTACTTTCATCCAAAAATCTTAAACCAAAACCCAATCCCGCCACTCGAGACAGCAACAAAACACCCTTCTCTCTCACGAGAGATGGGCTGGGGATGAGAGGAGAAAAAGCACTTGTCTCTCGATCTCTCAAGCACAAAAAGCTTTTTTCTACTCTCGAGAACGGATGCTCCTGACGTCAGCGAAACGCACTCGCCCAAATTTGAGGTCCTGACAGATCAAAGACCGCGATGGCGTTACCCGCAGCATCAAAGGCAACTTGGTATGCGGTCACGCTATTGCTGGATACATTGGAACCAATGTCTGAGACTTTTACCGTATCTCCCCAACCAGTGTCTGTCGTGTAGCGCTTCGCCATAAGACCCCCATTAAGACCCCACGTGGCGATGGCATTACCATTGGCATCAACGGCAATCCGAGGGTCAAAACCCTTTTGGGAACTGACGGTCTGGAGTACTTGGGGGGTACCCCAACCTTGCCCGAGAGGGTTGGTGTTTGTCCATATTTCTATGGCAGATGTTGTTAAATTCTCCTGTATCCAGACCGCGATGGCGTTGCCGCCCGCATCAAGGGCAACCCTGCCAGTGTAGCTTTGTTTCGCATTTTCGGTCTTGATCGGCTGGGCTGTTCCCCAGCCACCCGAGGGCGTGTAGCGATTTGCCCAGACGTGATACGTGCCTTGGTTGCCAACCACAACAGATTGATTCCAGACCGCCATGACGTTACCGCTGGCATCGGCTGAAATGTCGGGTGTGTTCGCCTCGGATAACTCGTTTTCGATGGGGAATGCCACGTCCCAACCCGAAGTGGGTCTGTAAATATTTGCCCAAATGCTGTCATCAAAACCCCAGACCCCTTCGGATTGTATCCAAACCACGTGGGCGTTGCCTTGTGAGTCCATTACCACTTTGGGATTGTTGGCGGTGCCCTTGTTGTTGGTTTCGATCAACTCGGGGGTTGCCCAGCCTGTGCTTGGCGAGTACGAGTTTGCCCAGATGTTGGCTCGAGTACCATCATTTTGCGCCCAAACCGCGACGGCGCTGCCGCTTGGACTCATGGCGATCACTTGGTTTACGGCGTTGCGAATGGGTTCGGAATCTATTTCCTGGGCTTGACTCCAGCCGCTCAAAGGGGTGTAGCGACTGGCGAAGATGTCGCTGCGTGCGCTTACAGCATCCGTTTGACCCCAGACCACAATGGCGTGACCCATCTGATCGAGGGCGACTTGGGGAGCGTTGCGGTATTTTGGAGTTTGGGTTTCTACCTGCTGGGCGGTCCCCCAACCGGTCCCTGGCGTGTAGCGGTTTGCCCAGATGTGAGATTCTGTCGCGGTTGATTCAACCCAGACCGCCACGGCATTGCCGTCCTTGTCCATCGCAATCTGGGGTCCTTGGTGGCTCAAAGAACTTTTGTCGTCGATCTGCTCGATGTTCTGCCAGGTTCCATCACGGGTCGTAAAATTCCAACTCGAGCCGGCGAAGGAATTGCCCGCCAGGTCGGTCAGTCCAGTCCCCAGGGTTGCCGTATAGCTGGTTCTCAGGTTGAGGGTGGGATGCTCGAGATTGATGACATTACCGTTAGCGATGGAGGTGATGGGAACGGTTTTGTTGTCCTTGAGTTGCTTCAGTGTGACGTTCACACCAACTGTGGCTGCTGAAAGTGCCTCACTGAAGGTTGCCGAAATTGGACTGGAAATATCCACCAATTTTGCATCCTGCAACGGAACAGTCGCGCTGAGCGTGGGGGCGGTGGTATCCGAACTCGAGCCACCTGTACCATTGCATCCGATTAAAACCGTAACCAAGAGACTTAACACTGTGGTTCGCGCAATTGTCGCCATTGTTTTCATGCGTCACTCCAGTCTTTGGAAAACCTTAAAACCCAACACCTAAAATCGAACCCTTGACGAGCAATCTCATACCTTCAAACCCTCGAGCGTCTCTCGAGCTTCTGAGTATCATGGCGCTGGGTTGGTCATATGCTGGTCACAAAAGGTGCTGCCCCGAGTTTGTGGTATCTAGCAAGTTGCTCGTCTTGGTCTTATGATTTCTCTGCGCGATCACCCAAACTTTCTATCGTCAGAAACTCGAGGTTGTCTTGACCACTCACCGACTGGAATTAAACCGCCGTAGCCTTCACGGGCATTTTTCATCTGCCCTTCAGCCCGTGCTCGAGATTGATGCTGGCGATAGCGTGGAATTTGATCTGCTCGATGCGCGGTGGTATTTGGAGCGTCCAAATCTGGATGGTTCTGGAAAAAAGTTTGAACCCATGAACGCCGCCCTGGATGCGGGTCATGCGTTGTGTGGTCCCGTTTTGGTGCGCGGCGCAAAACCTGGCATGGCGCTTGAGGTGCGGGTGGATGCCTTGACCCCTGGCGCTTGGGGTTGGCAGGCGGCGGGCGGTTGGCAAAGCGAGATCAACGAACGGCTTGGGTTGACCCAAAACCGAGGCTTTTTTATTTGGGACATTGACCTGGTGGCTGGACTGGCGCGTTTGCCCTTGGGGGCGGCTGTGCCGCTGGCTCCGTTCCTCGGGGTGATGGGGGTTGCCCCCGCCGAGGCTGGGAACCATTCGACCAGTCCACCTCGAGTGGTGGGTGGCAATTTGGATTGCCGTGAGTTGGTGGTGGGCAGCACCCTATTTTTGCCGATAGAAGTTGAGGGTGCGTTGTTCTCGACGGGTGACGGTCATGCGGCGCAAGGTGACGGCGAAGCCTCCGGCACGGCGATTGAATGCCCGATGCGAGCCAAGTTAACATTCAGTCTGCACGATGACTTTGAGCTGAAAAACCCCTATGCACTGACCCCTGCGGGCGAGATCACGTTTGGTCTTCACGAAAACCTCTGGGAGGCGAGCGCTCAGGCACTCGAGGGGATGATGGCGATTTTGGTTCGTCGGCACGGGGTTTCTAGCGAAGAGGCGTTTGCACTGATCAGTGCGGCGGTGGATTTGCGGGTCACGCAGATTGCCAACGGGGTGAATGGCGTTCATGCGTTATTGCGACCTGGTGTCATTCGGTGGCGCGACGGCGAAAAATGATTTTAAAATTTGTGGTGAAACCCCTTGCAATGCGGCTTTTCACCCGTGATTCTCGAGATGCGCAGGACAACTTTATCTCATACTTGCAGCAATTAAACCTTTGCCGTTTGTGAAAAACACGTAAAAAACCCGTTATTCCTGCGCTATACTCGGGTTATGACTCAGGCGAACGCCACTTCCGACACGGAACTCGAGGCTTTGCTTGAGCAGTTTGATGCCCTGATTGACCGTCAACCAGTTGATGCCCTGGGGTTGGCACAATCGGCGCTTTCGTTGGTAAAGACCGAACTCGAGCGCGGCAAGGTGTTGGTGCGCCTGGGTTGGGCACAGCGGGTGCTCTCCAAACTTCATGACGCCGAACTCCATAACACCGAGGCGCTAGCGATTTTTGAGCGTTTGAACGACCTCGAGCATCACAGTTTGGCGCTGATTTTGGCTGGAACGATTGATGTTTTCACGGGGCATCGTGAACGGGCGTACCGGCATCTGATCTTGGCGCTCGAGCAAAGCCGCGCGATTGGGCACCGCTTGTACGAGGCGCGGGCGTGCAATGCCTTGGGGGCATTGTTTGATTGGTACAGCAACCCCAGTGTGGCGCTCGAATATTTGCTCGAGGCATTGCGTTTGATGCGTGAATTGGATGAGGTGATGCTCGAGAACATGACCTTATCGAACATCGGCGCAATTTATTTCCGTCAAGGCGAGTACCAGAAGGCGCTGGAGTGCTATCACGAGGCTTTGGAAAACTTGCGTGATTTGAACGCTGGCACTTTGGTGGGCATCACACAGCTCAATATTGCTGAGAGTTTGATCAAGTTGGATCGGGCGGCGGACGCCGAGGCACTCTTACATTTTGCGCTTTTTGATACGCGTGCCAGCAAGCACGTGGCGGCAGAAGTTTTTGCCCTGCGGACTTTGGGCGTTGCACAATTGGCACAACACAAGCTCGAGGCTGCCTTTGAGCAGTTCCAAGCGGCGTTAACCCTGGCAAACGAACACGAATTGTTCGAGGAGGCAGGCTTGGCAAATTTGGGCTGTGGGCAGGTCTTGTTGGCGCTGGGACGCGATGCCCAAGCCCTTATTGCGCTGACCAATGCCTCGTCAAGCTTGCAAGAGAGCAGCGCCGAGAATCAACTCGAGTTGTACCAAGCCTTGGTGAAAACCTACGAGCGACTCGGTGATTTTAAGGCGGCGCTCACGGTACAACGTCAATTTTCGGCGCTTGAGGGTCAGTACCGTGAAACCAACTCGCAACGTTACGTGCAAAGTCTCATGCTGCGTTTTGAACTGGCGCAAATGAAACAACAAACAGCCGTGACGCTCGAGCGCAACCGCGATTTGCAAGTCCTGGTGCAAGAAAAAGAGCGCTTGAGCGCCGAACTCGAGCGCCTGAGTTTGCAAGACCCGCTGACGGGTTTGTTCAACCGCAGGTATTTGGATTTGCATTTTCCCGAGTTGCTCGAGGTCTTCGGGGCGCGTCAAAGCCAGGTGGCGGTCGCCATGATCGACATCGATTTTTTCAAAACCGTCAACGATCAGTTTTCGCATTTGATTGGCGATGCGGTCTTGCGCCAAATTGGCGCGTTGTTGCAGCAAAACCTGCGACCGAGCGACATTGCCACGCGTTACGGCGGCGAAGAATTTTTGATTATTTTTCCTGGCGCGACGCTGGACGTGGCACACCTGCGCTGCGAGCAACTGCGGGCGGAGATTGAGCAATTTGATTGGCAACGCATTCACGCGCAGTTGCGGGTCACCATCAGCATTGGCTTGGTGGTTTCTCAGCCTTTTGAGAGCGTTCTGCACGTGCTCTCTCGAGCCGATGAATTACTTTACGCGGCAAAAACGGCTGGGCGCAACCGTGTGATCTCGAGCACTGCAGCTTTGAACGCTGGCAGAAATTTGCATTAAACGCCTCGCAATGCCGCCGCCAATTCGTGCTCCTCGAGCTTCAAGATCACGCCGTGGACCAAAAACGTGATCCGAACTTCGGGTGAAAGTTCTGGTTTGGCAAGTTTGATGGCTTCGCGGTACAGCGCCAGTTGACGGTGGTACGCCCGAACCCGTTGCGGCAGCGCCTCGTCTGGTACATCGTCGGTTTTGAAATCCTCGAGAATCCAAGTGCCATTTGGTTCTTGGTACAAACGGTCGATCAAGCCCTGCCAGGTCGTGCCGTTGCGAGAAAAAGCAAACGGCAATTCCGCAAAATCTTGCGGGCGCTCACTTCGGTCTGGATAGAGGGCATGGTATCTCGAGACAAGCCACCAGGCACGCTCGAGCATGGTTTGACGCTCCGAATCCGAGTACGGATGCAGGAGGTACTGGGCGGCAAGCACTTGCTGATGTCGAAGGTTGTGGGCTTCGAGGTTTTCGGCAATCGCATAATGCGTCAATGTGCCGATCACACGGTCTGATTCTGGAATGCCCATAAATTCCGTCTCGAGCGCGGCGTTTGGGACTTCATCTGGGATTTCGGTGTCGAGTTCGCTGATGTCGGCAAGTTCTGGGTCAAGCGGTGTGCCACTGGCTTCTGGGGCTTTGCTTGGGGCGCGAACGCGGCGGGCGGGTCGGGCAAATCTGGCTTTGGCAAGATCAACATCGGCACTAAACCGAGGCTCGAGGATGATGGGCGCAGGCATTTCGGCGGTTTCAAAAACGTTGACCTCGTGGTGCAAAACTTCAATCCCTGGCATTCCGTCGGGTTTCTCGAGCAACTGTAATTTATTTAAAAGCGTATCCAGCCAAGCCCGAGGTTTGTTGGTGGTTGATCCAGTCATGATAAGACGGTCTTTGGCGCGGGTCAGGGCAACGTACAAAAGTCGGTTGCTCTCCCCTTCCGAACGGCGTTTGAGGTGCTCGAGAATGCTGGCATACCGCGTGGCGGTCAAGCCTTTTTTGGCTCGGGCATTGGGCTTGAGGGCAACTTCACCGTCTGGGTGTACCACCAAATCTGGGCGTTGCGGGTTCTCGCCTCGAGCCAGGTCAAAGACTGCCGTCACCGGAAACTCGAGTCCCTTGCTGGAATGCACGGTCAAGAGTCGCACGGCGTCGCCCGCCTCGAGCGGTTCGTCGCTTTCGGCTTCACTCAACCTGGCACGTTCGAGGAAGCTGAGGGCGGCTCGAGGGTCGCGTAAGCCCCGAGCGGCGAGTTGATAGAGCAGCCCGTCGAGGTTGGCGGTGGCTTGACGGTTGACGGCGAGCACGCTGTAACCCAAGAAAACCCAGGCATCTTCGAGCAAAGTCACAGCATCTTTGGCGTCACGGACAATCTCGAGCAGTTCTCGCAGACGCAAAGTTTCGGGGGCGGATGATTTGCGCAAACCGATGCGAATGTCGTTTTCATTCCGCAAAATTTCCTCGAGATGTTGAAGCGGCAAGTCAATGCCTGGAATCCTCGAGAGTGCGGAGAGTGCAAACGCAAATTCTGGGGCATCGGGAGCAACGAGCCGCGCCCGCAGCAGCGTGATCGCGTCGCGGATTTCACGGCGGTCATAATATTTTTGTCCTGCCACCATCAGCATGGGCACAGCCTCGAGCGCCAGGGCAAGCTCGAGCGGCGGCAGGGATGTTCTCGAGCGCACGAGTACAGCCATGTCGTGCCAGGGCGTGCCAGATCGGTTGAGTTCACACAATCTTCGCGCCAGAAAAGCAGCTTCGGCGTGGCGTCCAGCCTCGAGGCTGGCGGCTTGAAAAACGTGCAGTTCGACTCGAGGTTCAAAACCGTCTTCGGGTTTGATGCGCCCTGGTTTGACCTCGCTGGGCAAACCGATTTCGGAAAATTCTGGGAAGAGCTTCGCGGAGAGGCTTGAGTAAAACGCGCTGAGGGACACACCGTGCCTGTAGGTGGTGGTCAGTGGCGCGAGGGTTTTGGCGCGTTGATAGACGTCCAAAAAGGCATTCACGTCGGCGTCCCGAAAGGCGTAAATACTCTGCTTGGGATCACCGACCAGCAGCACGCGCTCGAGGTTTAAACTCTGAAAAATCTTGGCTTGCAACGGGTTGACATCCTGAAATTCATCGACCAGCAAGACCGAAACCCGAGACCTGACGCGCTCGAGCATGTTGGGATCGCAGAGCAATTCCAGGGTTCTCAGTTCGACATCGGTGGGCGCGAGCGCTCGAGATGCCAGCCGCGACAGGTACAAATTCAAACTGCTTTCAAAGGCTGCCAGCAACGACACCGTGAGCGCATCGGGTTGGATGCCATCCTCGAGATTTCCAGATCGAAACGGGGCGTAAACGCGTTTGTTGTGTAACGCCTCGAGTGCAGATAATGTACGTTCCCAACCGAGCGTTGCCAAGGCTTCACCGCCGGGCGCGTCGCGCAACGCCGCCTGTGCCAGGACGCTCGAGGCGGCGTCCCTGAACGTCTCGAGGGATTCGCTTTCGTCGAGGTTGCTGAATTCTGGGTCGAGGTTGAGCGCGGGAGCGTTTAAACGCAGCAACTCGCGGAAAAAACCGTGAATTGTCGTGATGCTGGCACTGCCAAGTTCACGCAACGCCACGCGGTACAACTCGAGGTTGGCGGGTTTAAAATTCAGATAACTGCCGTGCAGCACCACCTCGCGCAGACCGGCGCGAAGCCGTTCGCGCAAATCGATTGCCCCAACCCGAGTGAACGTCACCGCCGCAATCCGCCGAGCCGGTGTAAACCGCAACGCCATCAGGTACTCGAGCACCAAACTGGTGGTTTTACCCGTTCCAGCCGAAGCCGAACGTACCTCGAGGTTGGTCATATCGCTTCCCGACACACATCGCGGTACGAACAATAACGGCAGTGAAAACCGCTCGAGGCTGAAATACTGCCCTCTTGCAAGGTTTGATTGGCTTTTTCCAGGGCGGTCATGGATTGTGCCAGACGACGTTGCGCGTAAGGCTTATCAAAACCCATCACGCGTTTCGGGGCGTGGTTCAAATCCCAAGCCCAAAGCACCACAGGCACGTTTTGCTCGAGCCAGTGGTTGGCGTACCACCATTCGCGGTGTCGGGTATCAGACATGTACTCGTCGTAAGCATCGTCGAGGTTTTTCACGACGCGGTACACCTCAACCATTCTGACCTTGCCGCTCGGGTCTTGCCGAATGCGCACCCCGTCCAGCACAAACTCGAGGTCGTCAATGATTGCGCGGTATCCGAGTTGAATGTCGCTGGCATCGGGACGGCTTGGCACATTTTCTTGCACCGTCTGCTCGAGTTGCGCCCTGAACTTCGGCGCGAGGTTTGCCAGCGTCGCGCGGTGCGCTTCGGGGGCGACCTCGGACAGATTCTTGCCCTTGTTCTGCCACAAATTATTGCGTTGCGCCCTCGTCCAACCCTCGAGCAATTCACCAGAAACCAAACCCGCACCCCTGGCGGGCGCGGGAATCAAACCCTCCGCCCAAGCTTTGAGCGCACAGACCGCCACCCGCTCGAGTTCGGTGGCTTTGCGAGCCACCCGCACCGAAACTTGATGAACCGAATCTTGAGGCTGGTGAAGATTGGCATTGAGCGCCGCAAGCTCGAGCGGTGAAGCCGTTGGAAAAACCCGTTTTTGACCGTGCTGCTCGAGTTGCGACAATCTCGGATGCGGTCGGAGGCTCGAGCCTCGCTCTGCTCTGGCATACGACACGACCAGCAGTTCATCGGCTCGGGTGAAAGCATCATAAAGCTGGGAATCCTCGAGACCATTTAACCTGAACGGAAGTCGGGCTTCGGTGGTTTGAAGCTCGAGGGTTGGTTCGTCGAGGTCGAGGTCTTGTCCACCCTCATCCCCGACCCTTCTCCCCCCTAGGGAGAAGGGAGTTTTGGTTATTTCTTGTGTGGCTGAAATATTTTGATTTGATACCTCGAGATTTTCAATTTGATGTAGGGGCGAACCTTCTTGATTCCAAGACGCACCTTCGGGCGGAATCGCTTGTGTTCGCCCATCACCTCCATTCGGTATCTCGGGATTCCCAATTTCAAGATTTTCTTGCACGAGATTCATTGGAACCTCGAGATTTACCAGCAATTCCTCGAGTTTGCTGCGTTGTTCTTCTGGAACAAAAAAATCTTCGCCATCACCCGTTTTGTACGCGCCGTCGGTTGCGCCCATCACGAAACTGATCTTAAAGCGCCTGCCGCTGGCTTCTTCGGCACTGAGTACCGCCACGCCGCGTCCAAGGTCTTCATGGGCGACGGTGACGCTGGCGAGCAGGCTTTGCACCCAGTCGGTGAAGACCGCACCTTCGACCTGGGCTTGGTTGCCGAGGATGCGGGCGGCTTCTCGGGCGATCACTTTGGCGGTGTCGCAAAAACTGGCGTCTTTGAAGTGACGCTCGAGCAGGGTTTCAAACCAGTGAATCAATTGCTCGCTCGAGGCGTGCTGCGGTGGTTGCGCAATCTGTTTGATACGCTCGAGGGCAGCGAGGGCGTTTGGATCGTCGCAGACCAGGGCGTAAGCGTCCAGTCCGGCGGCAATGCCGTTTTGCTCGAGTTTTTCTGCCAGCAGCAGGACATCGGGTTCGAGCGCGGCGAGGGTTCGCAGATCGCGGGCTGGGTAATCTCGGGCGGGGGCGCGGAGCAACGCCTCGAGTTGCCGCCCGTTGGGGGTCTCGAGGATTGAGCCGCTGGTTTCTGGGGCGATGGGCACGCCGTATTCGCGTCCCAATGCCTCGAGCACCCGAGCGATGGCGGGGTGCGGGATGATGATGCAAATGTCTTGACTCGGCGTGCCGTTTTGAAGGCGTTGTTTGATTTCGCGCAGCACCCCTCGAGCCTCCTCGACGGGGTTGGCGTAGGTCTCCAAACGCGTGATTTTGGGCATTCCAGCCCAGGGTTTGCCTTTGGCGTTCAAGTACCTGATTTTGGCGTTGAAGGCGGTAGCAATTTGCTCGAGTTCTGGTTTGCGAAGTGGGTGCGCCCAGGCTTCAGAATGCGTGTCGGGCAAGCCTGAGGGTAGGGTCACGAGGGTGCTTTTGGCGAGGCTGGCGAGGGCGCAGAATATCCGCAATTCGCTGGGGTTGAAACTTCGGTAGCCGTCAACGATCAAATGCGCATTCAAGGCTTGCGGGTTGGTGGTTAAAAGTTGCGCGGTGCGAATCCGAACGTCGTCGAGGTCTTGCAACACGCCAAGCTCGAGTTCGGTTTGATAGGCGTGAAACACCTGAAACAAAATATGCTGGTACGCCTCTTCAGACCCGAGGGGCGCGACCAGGTTGCGTTTGAATTCGGCGATAGCCCTGGCATAAAGCCTCGCCTCGCCAGGGTTGACGTTGCGTTTTAATATTTTCTCGAGCACCCGTGCCGTTAATGCCACGCGCCCAGGATTCAGCACAATCGCGCGGTTTTCGCCCAGACGATCCAGCACGCGGTAGGCAATGTTTTGCAGGTTCGTGACTTCGACGCCCAAACTCGCACCCGCACTTGCCAGTCGCTCGAGCCAGCCTGAACGCTGCCCTGGCAGGGTCAGCACAATGACCCGCTCCCCCGCCGTCGCCAACTCGAGCGCCCGAGCGACGGCAGCGCCGGTTTTGCCGCTGGCGGCGGGTCCAGTCAAAAGTTGTGCGCTCGCCGTGGTCACTGGCTTAGGCTATCACTCCCAGAAATCGGCGTGAACGGCTGATGCCTCAATCTCGAGCGCGGGTCCGAGGATTTCGATGTTGCGTTGTCCTCGGGCGAGCACCTCGCGGCATTCGAGGTGCATGGTTGGATTCTCAGTGTTTGCGCCAGTCATCTCGTAGAGTTTGAATTCCGAAAGGGCGTAGACCAGCCGCCCCACGCCAGTCCAGTACATCGCCCCAGCGCACATCACGCAAGGTTCGCAACTCGAGTACATGGTGCTGGTCGCCAAAATTTCGCTCGAGAATTGCTGGGATGCCAGACGCATTAAATTGGTTTCGGCATGACCGGTGGCGTCTTTGCTGGTGTTGACCGTGTTTTCGGCTTCGAGCAGCACAGTGCCATCGTGTGATACGAGGATTGCGCCGAAAGGATGGTTGCCGTTTTCCCTGGCGCGGCGCGAGACTTCGATGGCTTGATGCAAGAATTTCAGATCGGTTTCGGTCACAAGGGTATTATTCATGCTCGAGCGTCAAAAAGGTAGGTATGCCATGCTTTCATCAGATCAACAACGTGTCCACCTTCAAAAAGCCGCGCTCGCGCTCGGCTTTGACGCGGCGGCTTGGGTTGGGGCACTTGTGCCAGCTCGGGACATTGGGACGTTTCAAACTTGGATTGATGCCGGAATGCACGCGGGCATGGATTACTTGCCGCGCAGCGTGGCGCGTCGCAGCGATTTAGGCTCGAGTTTTGCTGGCACAAAAAGCGTTTTGGTCCTGATGGTGTCGCACAACCACGCCGAACCAGAAAAACCGACTGGCGGAACCCGAGTCGGGCGGGTGGCGCGTTACGCCTGGAGTCGGGATTATCACACGGCGTTACAACCATTTTTAAGTGAACTCGAGCGGGCGAGTTTGGGTTTGGGCATTCGGGCGAAAGCCTACGTCGATCACGGTTTGATGCTCGAGCGCAGCTTGGCATCACGGGCGGGTTTGGGCTGGCGCGGACGCTCGAGTCAGATCATCTCGCAAAGCTTGGGCGCACTCACCACGCTGGCGGTGTTGCTGACCGACCTCGAGCCGCCAGAAGAAACCCTCGAGCATCCTGACCGTTGCGGGAAATGCACGGCTTGCGTACAAGATTGCCCGACCAATGCCATCACACCGAGTCGTTTTGTGGACTCGAGGCGTTGTTTGTCGTATTACACTATCGAACATCGCGGCAGCATTCCGCTCGGGTTTAGAGCCAGCCTGGGAAACCATTTGTTCGGTTGCGACGATTGCCTGGATGTTTGCCCCTGGACGAATCATGCGGGGCGCTTCTCGGGTTTGTTGACACCCGAACCCGAACTGGCGCACCCCGACCTCGAGCCTTTTTTTACGCTCTCGAGCAAGCAGTTTGAAAAGCGTTTTGCGGGTACGGCATTTTCCAGGGCGCGGCGCAAAGGCATGGCTCGCAATGCCGCGCTGGTGCTGGGCAATACCCGAGATTCAACACACGCCAATTTGCTCGAGCTTGGACTGAACGATCTTGGCGCTGAGGTACGTGAAAGTTGCGCCTGGGCATTGGGGCGATTCAAGCTCGAGCCTCGGGTTGAAACCGCCTTGACTCGGGCTTTGCAAGATTCAGATGTCAGGGTTGCCAGTACCGCTCGAGCAGCCCTCAACGGCGAATTTCTGTAGCATTGCGATCTTTGTTTGAAGAAACTCACATCACACGGTTTAGAATGAAAGCACTCGAGGAGGGTTTCGAGCCTAAATTATGTGGCGTTTTTTAATCATTTTGGTGTTCTTACTTGCCGCCGGAGCCGGATATTATTCGGGTCTGGTTACGGCTTCGTCTAAATTGGTCACGCCCGACGAGATCAACACCGTCCAGATTCAGCAGCGCTCCTTGAAGGCGGTGGTCACGGTCTACGCCAAAATTCCGCCCGAACAGCGTCAACCTGGCGAGGACGAAGAAGCCATCGGCACCGGTTTTTTTTACAAACCCAATCTGATCGTGACCAACTTTCATGTGGTGCAAGACGCCTTGAGTTGGCGAATTCAACTGTCTGATGGGCGTTCGTTCCCTGCCGAACTCGAGTCTATCGATCAGGGCATTGATATTGCGATTTTAAAAGTCACCAAGGTCACCGCGCCTGGGGTGTTGCAATTTGGCAATTCGCTCGATATTTTGTCGGGTCAAAAAGCCATTGCAATCGGTTCACCTTCGGGCAAGCGCAACAGCGTCTCGGTGGGCGTGGTGCGCAGCTTCGCCCGAATTTCTGAATTTCCCGACGAGACAGGCACGGAAATTCCAGAGATGCTTCTGACCGACGCGCAGATCAACGCAGGAAACTCTGGCGGTCCGTTGCTGGATTCCAAAGGCAACGTGATTGCCATCGTCGATGCGTTTTTGGATTCTGGTGTTGCCGCGACCGGCATTGGCTTGACCATTCCCTCCAACCTGGCAAAAGAATCG
>CAXTTL010000025.1:0-32325 GCA_964247135.1 uncultured Deinococcales bacterium
AGATACGGTACAAATCGTGCAGGGCGATACCGAATCTGGTCCTTATGCGCCCGCCAGCGGTGGGTCGCAAATCACAGTCAGCGTTTCGGGCGCGGTTCAAGACGCCAGCGTTCAAGTCCGAAATCAACTGCTCGAGGTTGCCGCACTCGAACTCGAGGCACACAAGGATGATCTCGAGTTGAAGAACGGCGCGGCGCAAGTCAAAGGTGTACCTGAAAAAGCCATTGCGATAGGGCGCTTGGCGCAAATCGCTCAATCCAAAGCGGGTGGAATGGGTCCAATCGTTGCCGAGGGGCGTGCCGCCATGAAATCTGGCGCTCCTGGTTTTACGGTGCAACTGGCTCGGGTCAGCGTCAACAAACTGACAGGTTTGATCACGCCGCTCGAGTTTGTGGCGGTGCAAGACGTGGGTTTTGCCCTCAACCCGACCTTGATCGAAGGGCAGATGCACGGCGGCAATGCCCAAGGTTTGAGCATGGGCTTGTACGAAGCGATGCGTTTTGACGAAAGCGGCATTTTGAACAGCGCCAATTTTCTCGAGTATCACTTCCCACGCGCCACAGATTTGCCACCCTTCGAGGCGGTGATTTTGCAAGAACCCAGCGACAGCGGACCGTTCGGCGCAAGGATTGTCGGCGAACCACCGATTGTGGCTGGCGGCGCTGCTGTCGCCAATGCGATTCGTGCCGCCACTGGAATTCGGGTGCTCGAGTTACCGGTCAAACCCGAAGCGCTCTGGAAAGAGATGCAAGCCAAAGCCTAAACCGCGTTTGAGATTATTTTGCCAACAAGGCTTTGATTTGTTGCTCGAACGGTTCGACCCCGCTCGGGTATTCACTCGAGAGTTCGCCGCGTTCGCTCGAGATCAAATGCCCTTGGCGGTCAATCAAATAAAAGGTTGGCCAAGCATTTGCGCCGTAAGCATTCCAGGTGGCGTAATCGTTGTCCTGCATGACCCGCCAAGTAATGCCCTCGCGTTTGATCCAGCTTTTCACCAAGCCCGCCGGTTTTTGCCATTTTGTTTCAGGCGTGTGAACCCCAACAATCTCGAGTCCCTGCGTCTGATAACGTTTGAGCCAGGTTTTTAGGGTTGGGATTGAACGAGTGCAATTGCTGCATTCAACCGTCCAGATGTTGACCAAGACCACCTTGCCGCGCAGTTGTGCCAAAGAGACTGGCTTGCCACCCAGCCACCTTCCGCCAAGCACAAATTCTGGGGCAATCTGAGGTGTAGAATTCGCCGCACCCAATGCAACGAGCGTCGTAACCAGCAAAACCAAGGGTTTGAGTTTCATCGTCTCAATGTACGCTCGAGGGACAAAATGGGTTCAAGGGTTTGAGAAACCAGCAAAACGCTGTACGATTTGGTCTCGAGTTTTCGCTCGAGCCAAGGAAACCCATGACCAATAGTAAAACCGCTCCAACCATCGAATCCATGCAAACCGCCTGTGCTTTTCCCGACAAGGGCGAACGGCGTTACGCCAAGATCAACCTTGAGGCTGGCTTGCAACTGGCGTTTATTCGCACCAGCGGACGCCGCAACGAACCGCTCGAGGCGTGGTACGTCACGAACGAAACGGGCACGCTGCGGGTTCAGGAAGAACAAGTTTTAAGCCTTTTGAAACTTTGGACGGGCGGCGAAATCACAACCTTGCGAAACCAATAAAAATCTGAGTTCGAGTCTTTAAGGATGGCAGGGTGGATTCAACCATGAGCCATTCCTCACCCGAAAAAGATTTAAAATCACCAAGGCTCGAGGGGAAGCTCGAGCTTTTCCTGATGGGGTTTTTTGCATGATTAACCGTGAAGTGGCATTGCCGTTTATCGCCGTGGTGATCCTGAGTGTGGGCTTGTTGACCCTGACCAGTGTCGGGTCGGCGCTCGACATTCAAAAACAATTTATTGGTGTGGGCATTGCCCTCGTGCCGTTGGCGGCGCTCTGGATTTTGGGTCGGCGCGGCTTGTATCAACTCGCGCCAGCCTTTTATTTTGTCGCGCTGTTTTTGCTGCTCCTGACGTTCGTGCCTGGTTTTGGCGTGACCGTCAACGGCAACCGTGCCTGGCTCGGACGCGGCGTGTTTCAATTTCAACCCTCCGAATTTGCCAAACTCGCCATGATTTTGATGCTCTCGAGGTTCATGCGCGAACCGGTGCGCTCCTTAAAAGATTACATTCCTGTTGCCGCAATTGCCTTGCCCGTGATGGCACTGACCAGTTCGGATTTGGGTGGCGTGGTCGTGCAACTGGCGGTGACCTTGGGCATGATGGTGATTCGTGGCATCCCCTGGCGGCATTTTTTGATCGGAGCCGCAATTTTGGTGGTCGCCATTCCAACGCTCGTCGTGCCTCACCTCAAGGAATATCAGATCAAACGCTTCACGATTTTCTTAAATCCAGACGCCGATCTCCGAGGTTTGGGCTATCAGCTCAATCAAGCCAAAATTGCCATCGGTTCTGGTGGCTTGACCGGCAAGGGTTACAAGCAAGGTTCGCAGTCCCAGGGAGGTTTTGTGCCCGAAGCCCATACCGATTTTATTTTTGCGCCCTGGGCAGAGGAACAAGGTTTTATCGGCGGTGCATTCCTGATTTTGATGTACCTGGCACTCTTTTGGCGCATGACCGCGATGGGCGGTGAGTGTCTGTCCAACCAGGATAAACTCGTGACTGGCGGCGTGCTCTCCTTGCTCGGTTTTCAAGTCTTCGTCAACCTCGGCGCAGCCCTGGGATTTGCGCCCCTCACAGGCTTAACCCTGCCCTTGGTCAGTTACGGCATCTCGAGTTTGCTGTCGGTTTCGATAGCGTTAGGCATGGTGTACATCATTCACCGTGATCGCTTTACAGAGTTTTAGTGGTGAATGAAAATAAGTTGAAAGTTTTATGGAGCCTCGAGTTTTGTGTCAGTCCCTCGAGCTAAACTGTATTTATGTTCAACACCCCAATCTGGGATGACACGCCCTGGAATCAACGCCCAGCTTTAACCCACGACCTCGAGACGGACGTCTGTGTGATTGGATTGGGCGGCAGTGGACTCTCGAGCATTTTGCGGTTGCTTGAGTTGGGACAGCGCGTGGTGGGGTTGGATGCAGGAATGGTTGCGGGCGGCGCGGCTGGGCGCAACGGCGGGTTTTTGCTGGCGGGTTTGGCAACGTTTTACCACGATACCGTTGCCGCGCTCGGGCGCGAACGAGCCAGCGCCGCCTACCGCCTGACCATGCTCGAGATGGATCGCATAACCGCTCAGACGCCCAGCGCCATTCGTCGGGTGGGCAGTTTGCGCATTGCCACCACGCCAACCGAACTTGCGGATTGCCGTTTGCAAATGGCTGCCATGCAAGAGGGTGGTTTGCCCGTGAGTTGGTATTCTGGACTCGAGGGCGAGGGTTTGTTGATCGAAACCGACGGTGCGTTTAACCCGCTCGAGCGGTGTCGGTTGCTTGCCCAACAGGCGATCAAAGCTGGGGCGCAACTGTTTGAAAACTCGAGTGTGACCAACCTTTCGGGAGTTGAGGTTCGTACCCAAAATGCTGTTGTTCGTTGCAAAAAAGTGATTGTCGCTGTGGACGGCAAACTCGAGCTTTTATTGCCCGAATTGACAGGTCAGGTTCGCACGGCGCGGCTTCAAATGATCGCCAGCGCTCCGACAAACGAAGTGCAGCTTTCACGCCCAGTCTATGCCCGTTGGGGCTACGAATACTGGCAGCAACTCCCGAATGGCAGCATCAGTTTGGGAGGCTTCCGTGACGCCGCACTCGAGCAAGAATGGACGACCGACTCTCAGCCTTCGCCACCGATTCAAGACTTACTCGAGCAATTTCTGCACGAAAAAATTGGGGTGAAAAACGCGCCAATTACGCACCGTTGGGCGGCGAGCGTCAGTTACTCGAGCAACGCCTTGCCAGTGCTGAGGGAAGTCCGTGAAAATCTTTGGGCAATTGGTGGTTACAGCGGCACGGGCAACGTGGTCGGCGCTTTGTTTGGGCGTATGGTGGCGGACCTTGCGGTGACAGGAAAGTCCGAGAATGCCGCTTTGTTTCTCGAAGCAGGCTCAAGAACTTAAGGATTTTTGTCGTTCATGCCATCACGAAAGCCTTTTCCAGTGGCTCGAGCGATTGAGTACCACATTCGCGGTAGGAAAGCGTAGTTGATTCCGATTAGGACAAGAGCGATAACTGCAAGACCAATCAATTCGAGAGCGCCTAAACTCATGCTTCACAATACGACGGTTTTAGTCAGATCGTTCCATCATCCGCCCATGAGCTTCTCTTTGTAAATTATGAGATGCGAATCATATTTATTTCACGGTGTAGCTACTCAAAATCCTAAGTTGATGAGAATTTTTTCTCATGATTCTTAGACCAAAAAAAGTTTTGCTATTTTGACCAGAGGAAAACCAAAACCTTGGGTATTGTGTAAACGATTACGCAGTGTCTTGCTTTCACTTTTTACTTCACTGCATTTGCAACTCGAGCAACAATTCATGACGACCAAATTCGGAACTGAACACATCAAAAATCAACTCGCCTGACCAGAATTTTTGGCAGGCTGGAGGTTTAATGCGAAAATTAATTGCAATCCTGGCGCTCAGTGCCAGCCTGTCCTTGGCAGCTCCGAGCAGTGTTGTCGTGCAGTCTGGCGATACGCTGGGGAGTATCGCCGCACGAAACGGCGTCAGCGTCCAAGCGCTTTTAAAAGCCAACAATTTAGTCGCCACCAGCACCCTCAAAATCGGGCAGGTGCTGAACATTCCAGGTGCCTCGAGTCAGCAAAAAACCGGCAGCATCACGGTTCAATCTGGCGATACGCTCGGTTCGATTGCCAATCGCTACGGCGTCAGCGTTGCCACGCTCAAGTCAATCAATGGTCTAAGCGGTGACAGTGTTTCGGTCGGGCAGGTCTTGCGGCTCTCAGGCTCGAGCGTTAAACCGAACAACGCCTCTACCGGCAACCAAAAAGCAAAATCGGCAACGGTCACTGTGCAACCTGGCGACACCCTCGGCGAGATTGCCCAAGCCAACAACACCACCGTCGCCGCACTAAAATCACTCAACAACCTCTCGAGCAACGACCTGAAATTGGGGCAGGTTCTGAAAGTCTCAGGCTCGAGTGACACAACCACCAAAAGCTCGAGCAACCCCAGCCTATCGTCAACCGGTACGGTCACGGTCAAGGCAGGCGACACTTTGGGCGAGATTGCGCAAGCCAACAACATCACCGTTGACAAGCTCAAAGCTTTAAACGGACTGAGCGGCAACGACCTGAAGCTCGGTCAGGTGCTGAAAATTTCTGGCTCGAGCAATAACACCAAAGCAAGTGATAAAACCGCCCCAAGCTCGAGCAGTGCTTCCAAAACCACGGTGACAATCAAAGCGGGCGACAGCTTAAGCAAGATTGCCCAAGCCAATGGCATGACCACTGCCGCATTGCGCAGCCTCAACAACCTCTCGAGTGACGACCTGAAGCTTGGGCAAGTCCTGAAAGTTGTTGGTGTTAAACCAGCAAGCTCGGGTGTCAAAACGCAAGCTGCCAAAACGCCGAATCTTCCCGCCAGCGTCACAGTTCTAAAGGGCGATAATTTAATCAAAATTGCCAAACAATACGGTTTAAGCATCGAGAACTTGCGCAAACTCAACGATCTCAAATCCGACGATCTGGCGCTGGGACAAACATTAAAACTGAAAGCGCCAGTGGTCGCCAAAACCAACAAACCTTCAAAACCAACCTTGAGCACTGCAAAAGCGAGCACCGCAAAAACCGATCAGCCAACCGCAAAAGGCAATCAAACCAAACCTGTAACTTTGAGCAAACCAAGTGTGACAACCTCGAGTGTGACAACCAACAAAACAACGGCAAATACCGGCAAGCCCACGGTGAGCGCTAAACCACTTGCGACCACCGCCAAAAAACCAGAAGTTGCCAAGACCAACCCAAACCAACCCCTCACAAATCAAAAACCAGGTCCCGTCAAATCGTCAATCTATCCACTAAAACCAACAACCACCGTACAAAATGCCCCAAAACCAGCATCCGTTGCCCTCAAGCCAACACCTGTTAAACCAGCCCCAACAAAACCTGTTACACAGGCGCCAAAGCCAATTGCAAGCGCTCCCAAATCCCAAGCCTCAAGCGTCAAACCAAGCCAGCCAAACGTTGAGGCACAACCAAACAAACCCGTCATGAACGAAGCAACCGTTCCAGATACCAATGCTCAAAATAACGCCGCAACCACAAGTCCAGAAACGATCACAGCCACCAACGCCAGCAGCCCCTCGAGTGTCACGGGTCTGGCGGCGGTCACTTCAATGGGCGCCCCAGGTGAAAGCCCATTGCAAAGCTTGCCTCCAACATCGGAGATCGACCAAAGCCAATCGGGTGTCGGTTCGGACGCCGATTACATCATCATCGAACCACAAAACTCGCTCGAGGTTGTGGGTCAACGAACCGGTTCTGTGCCTTCGACCACGCCCGCAAAACCGCCCACCAACACCACACCGCAACAACTTGCCAAGTACAGCCGCGAGCACCTGCTGTGGCCACTTCAGGGTGTGCTGACCAGCTTTTACGGCTACCGCAGCCTTCGCATTGGTCGCTCACACTTTCACACGGGCTTGGACATTGCCGCCCCGAGGGGCACGCCCGTTTACGCCGCGCTGTCTGGACGGGTCGAGCAAGCCGGTTGGAGTCGGGTCGGTTACGGCAATCTGGTGATTATTCGCGGTTGGGATGGAAGAATGTATTACTACGGTCACAACTCGAAACTGCTGGTCAAAGCGGGACAGTGGGTCAACCAAGGCACCATGATTTCCAAGGTGGGTTCAACCGGTTACGCCACAGGACCGCACCTGCATTTTGAAATCAGAATCGGGGGTCACACCCACAACCCGTTGGCGTACCTGCCGCGAAGCCAAGTGCAGTTTGCCAGATACGCGCCGCCAAAACGCTAGAAAGACCATCAAACTCAAACGCTCGAGGCATGTGCTCGAGCGTTTTTTGATTCGGGTAGAATACCCAAGTGAAAACCATCATCGAGCCGCCCAACCTAAAGCCAGACCCACCAGGCGTTGCCAGAATGCTCGAGATTATCTTCCCAGGCAACACCAATTCGCTCGGAACGGCGTTCGGTGGGCACATTTTAAGCCTGATGGACAAAGCCGCCGCGTTTGCCGCAGGGCGTTACAGCCTGACGCCGGTCGTGACCGCCTCGATTGACAAAATCGATTTTCGGGTGCCGATCAAAAACGGCGACGCCCTCGAGTTGATCGCCTGCGTCGAAAGTGTCGGCAACACCAGTATGCGCGTTCGGGTGGACGTTTTTAAGGAAAACCGTGCCACCCGCGAGCAAGTGCTTTGCACCACCGGACACATGGTCATGATCTCGATTGGCAACGACGGCAAACCCTGCGCGGTCAAACACCCAACTTAAAACGCGTTTGCGTTAAAATAGCCTCATGGAACTCCCCCTGACCGAAATGGAAGTCCGCATTCTGGGTACATTGATGGAAAAACAGGTCACCACCCCAGACCTGTACCCGCTCAGCCTGAACAGCCTGACCAACGGTTGCAATCAAAAAACCTCCAGGGCGCCGATCACCAATTATTCGGAGCGCGAACTCGAGAATGCCCTCGAGAAACTCGGGCACAAACGCCTGACCGCCTTCGGGCGCGAACCTGGCGGGCGCACGCCAAAATACTCGCAGTACCTGGCTCGAGAATTGCGCTTTGAACCCCAGCACCATGCGCTGATGTGCGTCTTGATGCTGCGCGGACCGCAGACGATGGGCGAATTGCGAGCCAGAACCGATCAGATGTACAAGTTTGAGAGCCTCGAGGCGGTCGAACACGCGCTCAATCAACTGACCACCTGGTTGACCGACCCGCTGGTGATCGAATTGCCAAGGCAGGCGGGCGAACGCGACAACCGTTGGACGCACATGCTCTGCGGAGCGCCGACGATGGTGGCATTGAGCGAACCCAGGGTCAGCAGCGCTTCGGAAATGACCGCGCGGGTCGAGGCGCTCGAGGCTGAAATGCGCGAGTTGAGGGAAGAACTCGAGAAGTTGAAAACGACGGTGGGCTAGCAAACTCGAGTTTGGTTTTTTTTCATTCATGCTTGATAGACTAAAATTCCAATGGGTCCTCACATTTACGGCATTCGTCATCACGGTCCAGGCTCGAGCCGTAGCTTGCAACGCGCTTTAGAATCGCTGGAGCCAGATTGCATTCTGATTGAAGGTCCACCAGAGGCGAATGGCATCCTGTCGTTCGTCTCGAGCGCCCAGATGCGCCCGCCGATTGCCATTCTGGTTCATAACGCCCAAACACCATCGCTTGCCGTCTATTACCCTTTTGCGGCGTTCAGTCCAGAGTGGGCTGCGATAAAATTCGGGCTGGCTCGAGCTTTGCCGGTGCGGTTCATGGATTTGCCGCAGGCGCATCAGTTGCTCGAGCAAGAATCTCGACCCGAAATTGAATTGCCTGAACTTGACCGCTCGAGCCTTCCAAGCCCAACTGAAATCCCGATTCAAAACGATCCTTTAAGTTGGCTGGCACGCGCCGCAGGTTTTTCGGACGGCGAACGATACTGGGAATATCTGGTCGAATCCAGGGACGATGCGACCGATGTTTTCCCCGCGATTCTGGAGGCAATGACGGCACTGCGCACCGAGGCTTCAAATGCGCCAGATTTTGTGCTCGAAGCCCGAGAGGCGAGGCGCGAAGCTTACATGCGCCAAACCATTCGCGCCGCGCAAAAAGAGGGTTTTGAAAAAATTGCGGTGGTTTGCGGCGCATGGCACTCGCCCGTTTTGGATGTCTCGGGCGAAAACATTCCGAATGCAAAATCTGATGCCGCAACCTTGAAAGACCTGCCCAAAGCCAAGGTTTCCGCCACCTGGACGCCCTGGACGCACGGGCGTCTGTCGCGCTCGAGCGGCTACGGCGCGGGCGTGGATTCGCCAGGTTGGTATGCGCACCTGTTCGAGTATTCGCATTCTGGTTCAAGCCTGGTCACCACACATTGGATGGCGAGCATCGCGCGGTTGTTGCGCTCCGAAGGACTTGATGCCTCGAGTGCCAGCGTGATTGAAGCGGTGCGATTATCCCAAACCATCTCGAGTTTGCGCGGACTGCCGATGCCAGGGTTGGGCGATCTTTCTGACGCGGCTCGAGCGGTGTTCTTGTCCGATTCCGAATTGCCAATGGCACTGATTCATGACCGTTTGATCGTCGGCGAAACCTTGGGTTCAGTGCCGAGCGAAGTGCCAACCGTGCCGTTGCAACGCGACCTCGAAGCCTTGCAAAAGCGTTTGCGAATGCAGCCAGAAGCCGTCGAGAAAACCCTCGAGCTGGATTTGCGCAAACCCAATGACCTCGAGCGTTCGGTGTTGCTGCACCGTTTAAATTTGCTGGGCATCAATTGGGGCGAAATCCGCAACTCGAGCGGCACTGGAACGTTTAAGGAAACCTGGCAATTGCGTTGGCAACCCGAGTTCGCGGTGCGAATCATCGAAATGGGCGCTTACGGGCAAAGTGTTCTGGAGGCGGCAAGTGCTTACGCCAAGGAACTTTCGGACAAATCTCGAGCCTTGCCAGAATTGACAAATCTTCTCGACTTGGTTTTGCTTGCCGCGCTGCCCAACGCCACCAGCCATTTGCTCTCAAGGCTCGAGGCGGAATCGGCGCTCTCGAGTGACGTGCCAGTGCTGATGGCTGCCATTGTGCCACTCGCTCGGGTGTTGCGCTATTCCGATGTCCGTCAAACCGACGCTGGCGTGGTGGGTCATGTGGTGAATGGTTTGATCGCTCGGGTCAGCGTGGGCTTGCCAGGGGCGAGCCTGAGTCTGTCAGACGAAGCTGCCGAGCATCTTTTTAAACTCGTGCTCGAGGTCAACGCCTCCATTTCAACCCTCAACCTTCCCGAGCACCTCGAGACTTGGTTTGAAACGCTTGAAACCATCTCGAGTAAATCTGGCATTCACGGTCTGATCGCGGGTCGCGCCGTGAGGTTGCTGCTCGAGGCTGGTCGTTTGAATGCAGAACACGCCGCCAAACACCTGGGTTTTGCCGCCTCGAGCGCCAGCGACCCAGCCCAAGTTGGCGTTTGGGTCGAAGGTTTCTTGACGGGCAGCGGTTTAGTCTTGCTGCACGATGACATCCTCTGGGATGTGCTCGAGAACTGGTTGATGTCACTGACCGAAGAACATTTTATCGCCGTGCTGCCCTTGCTGCGCCGCACCTTCTCGAGCTTTCCCGCGCCCGAACGTCGCAGCATGGGTGAAAAAGCCAAACACGGCGAAACTCGAGTGCTGCAAACACAAGAACTGGAAGTTGATGAAGCTCGAGCGGGGTTGGTGCTGCCTTTAATCGCCAAAATGCTTGGACTCGAGGTTCAAACTTGAAATGGGTTTCTTGGATTCCCTCTCATCCCCGACCCGTCTTGCTCACAAGACAGCACCTCACGGGCTGTTCGCGCTTCTCTCCTTGGAAAGAAGGGATTTGGTCTTGTGTTGAATGGCGGCATAAATTGTCAAGACCAGACCATGCCCGAAACAAGGTCTTGTAGGGGTGAACCTTGTGTTCACCCTCGAGCACAGTGATTTTTGAAGATAGAACTCGAAATTTTGGAGGGCAACCATGAAATTATTCGATCAAATACCCGCATCCTGGCAACCGTATCTCGAGCAAGAATTTCAACAGCCGTACATTCAAAAACTCGAGGCGTTTCTCGAGGCTGAACGTGCCACGCAGCAGGTCTTCCCACCTGCCGAAAATGTCTTCAGGGCGCTCGAGTTGACGCCGTTTGAAAACGTGAAAGTCGTGATTTTGGGGCAGGACCCGTATCACGACGACGGTCAAGCGCACGGGCTGGCGTTCAGCGTGCAGCCTGGCGTCAAAGCGCCACCAAGCTTGGTGAACATGTTCAAAGAACTCGAGACGGATTTGGGCATTCCCAGACCAAAAACGGGTTTTCTCGAGGCTTGGGCGCGGCAGGGAGTCTTGATGCTGAATGCGGTCTTGACGGTTCGGGCGCACGCGGCGGGCAGCCACCAAAAGCAGGGTTGGGAAAAACTGACCGATGCGATCATCAAAGCCATCTCGAGCCACAAAACGGGGGTGGTGTTCGTGCTCTGGGGCGCGTATGCGCACAAAAAAGCGGAGCTGATTGACGCGACTCGCCACACGGTTTTGAAAGCGGTGCATCCGTCGCCGCTCTCGGCGCGAAACGGTTTTTTTGGCTCCAAACCATTCTCGAGCATCAATACAGCGTTGCGCGAATCTGGAAAGTCCGAGATTGATTGGAGGCTCGAGTGATTGCCGAACCCGAACGCTTGCGGCGTTGGCGTTTGATCCTCGGTGGGGGAGATGCCGACGGTACGGGCTGCCAATTGCAGGGCGCAGACGCCAGACTCGATGGGGCGCTCGAGAATGTCTACATGACGCCCGAGGAAAAAGAAAAAAACCGTTTGAACGTCGGCAAGGGTGCGAGCCGCCCAAACGTGGCGCGTTGGCTGGGTGACATCCGCGAGTTCTTTCCAAGTTCGGTGGTGCGCGTGATGCAGCAAGACGCGCTCGAGCGGCTGGGTTTAAAGCAGATGTTGCTCGAGCCTGAAATGATGGAAGCCGTGCAGCCCGACGTGCATTTGGTGGCAACCTTGCTATCCTTAAAATCTTTGCTCAAAGGCAAAGCCCGAGACACCGCCCGCGTTGTGGTGCGCAAGGTTGTGGACGAACTCGAGCGTAAACTTGCCAACCCAACACGGCAGGCGGTCATGGGGAGCCTCAACCGTGCCGCCAGAAACAACCGCCCCAAGCACAACGAGATCGACTGGAACTTGACGATTCGTGCCAACCTCAAGCATTACCAAGCCGAGTACCGCACGATTGTTCCAGAGCGGCGCATCGGTTACGGACGCAAACGCTCGGCACTCCGAGACATTATTTTGTGCGTCGATCAGAGCGGTTCGATGGCATCGAGCGTGGTTTACGCCGGCATTTTTGGTGCTGTGCTCGCCAGTATGCCCGCGCTGCGGACCAAAGTGGTTGTTTATGACACCAGCGTGGTCGATTTGACCGATCAACTTTCCGACCCAGTTGAAGTGCTGTTCGGCACCCAACTTGGCGGCGGCAACGACACGCCACTGGCGCTGAGGTACTGTCAGACCTTACTCGAGCGACCGCAGGACACCATTTTTGTGCTGATTTCGGACTTGTATGAGGGTTACGGCAGCGCCGAAATGCTTGAGCGTTTGAAAGGTTTTGTCGCCAGCGGCGTGCAGGTGATTACCTTGCTGGCGCTTTCCGATGATGGTCGCCCGAGTTTTGACCAGCAAAACGCGGCGGCGATGGCGGCGATGGACATTCCAGTGTTTGCCTGCACGCCAGATAAATTTCCGGACTTGATGGCAGCCGCGATCAACCGCGCCGACATTGGGCAATGGGCGGCGACGCAAGAGATTGTCACGGCTCGAGCCTGAATCTCGAGTTTGACTGAAACGCGTACCTTGAGTTATGCTGTAAACAGAATGAAAAAACTTGTTCCGATTCTGCCGTCCAAAAACATTCCCGAATCGCTCGAGTTTTATGGGCGCGTGTACGGCTTTTCTAACGCTTGGGCTTGGACGAAATCGGGACAGCAACTCAGCGATTTCTCGAGCAGCAATCACAAAGAGATTGTGTACGGTGGCTTAAGCGAACCCTTGATCGTTCACTTTTGGTTTGCAGAAGAAAAATTGGTGCTCGAGAGTGCCGGTTTTAGAATCGAAGTTGAAGACATCGACGCCATGTTTAAAAAGTGCAAAGCCGCCAATTGTGTGCATCCAAACGCGCCGCTCGAGGTGAAACCTTGGGGTTCAAAAGAATTCGGCACCCTTGACCCGAGCGGTATACTGGTCACGATTTTTCAAGATGCAAATTGACGGGAGGCGTCATGGAAAAAGTCAGCGGAATTGGTGGCGTGTTCTTAAAAGCCAAGAATCCAGAAACGATGGCGGTTTGGTACGAAACCCATCTTGGGATTTCGTTTGCAGGCAATGAATACGCGATTTTGAACTGGCGCGAATCCATGACTGCCGAGCAAAATCCGGTGACGGTATTTTCCTTTTTTCCCGACGACACCAGCTATTTTGCCCCTTCAACCAGCCAATTCATGATGAATTTTCGGGTTAATAACCTTGATGCCATGCTCGAGCAACTCAAAAATGCTGGTGTGAAGGTGATGCCCGAAATCACCGAAGATGACAACGGTCGTTTCGCTCGGATTCTTGACCCCGAAGGCAACAAAATCGAATTGTGGCAACCTGCGCCAGGGATGTGATTCGTTTCGGAGGTAAGCCATGAAACTTGACATAATCGGCATCATCGTAAATAACACCGCCCGCAGCCTAGCGTTTTACCGCAAACTCGGTTGGAAGATTCCTGAAATCGCCCCAGATGAAAACCATGTTGAAATCACACTCGAGAATGGCTTGCGTTTTGCCTGGGATGAACTGGCGATGGTGCAAACATTTGACCCCGAAGCCAAGATTTCGGAACAGTACGTCGGCGCATTCTTGTGCGCTAGCCCCGCCGACGTGGACGCCAAATACCTCGAGATGACCGAGGCGGGTTATGTGGGACATAAAGCACCGTGGGATGCCTTCTGGGGGCAACGCTATGCGATCCTCAAAGACCCAGACGGTCATAAACTCGATTTGTTCGCGCCGTTGTAAATTAACGTATGCTCAAACTTGCCGCCATTGTTGTCAACAAATCTCAAGCCGAAATTCTCGGGGTTTTCCCAGATTTAATGCCCTCGAGCCACGGTGCATTCAGTCGGGTGCAAATGCCCGAGCCGCAAAAATTCACCGAAGTTTGGTACGCCGATCTCGAGTCGCCAATTCCAAAGTTTGCCGATGAAATTTCACAAAAGCTACAATGTGCCGCGCTTGGTGTGATCAACTGGGACGATGATTTGCTGCGAGTCTGGGCGTTCTCGAATGGCGAATTTGTGACGACCTACGATTCCAATCCGTCTTACGCCACTTGCACCATCACGCCACCAGAACTCGAGCCTGACACTGGCGAAAAACTGGCAACGCTTTTTGGTGTTCCAGAAAAAGCCGAAGCCGTGCGTAAATTACTGACCCGCAAAAAAGGATTTGGCTTCATCAATGAAACCCAGCGCCTCGAGCAATTGTTTGCGCTGCTCGAGATTCCGTGAAGGTTCTCACGCCAAAACAAATCCATGCCGCTCGAGCAAAGCGTCAATTTCTGACGCCCTCAACCCGTGGCAGTTCGGACTCGGATTACCTCGAGATTCTTCGCGCACTCGCGCCGATGCGTCCACCGAGTTACGAATTTCCTGGAACGCCGGTTTGCTTGCACGACCGTCATGTGCCGTCCGATGGCTCGAGTGAAAAAACCGTTGGCGAACGGGTTCGGCGTGAAGGTTTGGTGGTCAAAAGTCGGTTTCAACACGGCAATGTCGGCTATGTCCCAAGCGATGAGATGCCGCTGTTTGTCGGCGCATTCAAAAAATCCAAAAGTTTAAGTTGGGACGATTCAGCCGTGCTCGAGACACTTCAACGTGAAGGTCCATTGCAGAAAAAAGACTTGGGCGAAATGAGCGGCGTCAAAGGCAAAACCCTGACCGCTGCACTGCAAAACCTGCAAGCCAATTTTCTGGCGTTTGAACAGCAACTCGAGACAGAATGGGACAATCCTTGGGGAGCCATCGAAACCGAACATCCTGCCTGGCTCGAGGATGTGCCAGAGCAATTTGAGGCGCGACTTGAGGTGATAAGGCGTTTCACCCACGCGCATGTCTTCTCGAGTGCGCGAGAGGTCAAAGACTGGTCGGGTTTTACGGGCAAAGACGTGGCTGTGCTGCTCGAGGAACTGCTTTCAACTGGTCATCTCGAGAAATCGACCGTTGACGGTTGGGACGAGCATTACCTCGTGACCAATTTTGAAGATGTCCCGCTCGAGCCTCACGTGGCAATCCTTGACCCTGGCGATCCGCTGGCAACGGCGCAAATTTCCTACCTCAAAGCCGATTATCCAAAATTGCCTGTGCTCAAATACGTATTGATTGACGGCGAAATTTGCGGTTTGGTCGAAGGACGTTGGGGGATCAACCCGTTTGATGTGACCGATGTTCACGTGCCAGAACACGCTCGAGAAGGTATGTTAAGGCTCGAGATTATTGAGAAGCTTCGGAGGCATTTTCCGTTGCCAGCGCAAAAGATTTTGAAGTTTGCGGGTGAGGCTCTGGATCATTAACTCGAGAGACGGTTTTTCGTTTTCAGCACGTTATAAAATCTGATTTTGCTCGAGTAAGACTTTGACTTGCTACAATTGCGCATGAACACTTTTTGGACTCGAGTTTTGCTGATGTTTTTGGTTTTGGGGCTGGTTGCTTGTCCACGTTACCCAATAGATTTTGGTGACCCCAGTGTGGTTCGTGGCACTTTCAATGGCACATTCACGACCCATTGCGGTTTTCGTCTTCTTGGGTCGGCATGGAGTCCAGACAGTTCTAAAATCGCAACCCTTGACTCGAGAAACAATGGTCATTTGATTGTTTGGGATGCTGTGACAGGTGTTCAACTTGACAGTGTGGATCAGGTTGGGTGGAATTTGAGAGAAGACGCCGCACTGGGTTGGACGAGCGACGGTCAACGTGTAATCGTGCCAGATCGTAGCAGCATCCCAGAGAAATTACGCTTTTATAACGTTCAAAATAAGGCTTTTGATGCGGAAACAAAGCTGAACGGATTTATTGGAGCATCTGTCCTGTATTTTAGCCGTAGCGGTACTCGATTTTGGACTTCAACAAGAACACCATCAAATGACGCCTCGATTGTTTCATATCTCAAAATTGACATCTGGGACGTATCTTCAGGTCAATTGATTCGTACTTTTCAATTTGCCAATCATTCATGGTGGGATTTTGATTTTGCGCTCAGTTTGAGTGGGGAACAACTGGTTTACTCCAATAATTCAATCGTGCAAGTTTGGTCTGTTGCTACAGGAGAAAAAACACATGAATGGAAATTGGCTGGGAATTTCATTCTGGGTTTGCAATTTACCCAAAATGACAAATTTGTAAATGGGGTAAAAGTAGCAAGTCCAGATGGGATCAATCCGCGTTTTGTCCGTTTTAACCTTGATTCACTGGAATTGACAGAGCAAGCAGAAATGCCAGGTAGATTGCTGGATTTTTCTGACGATGGACTTCAGGCGGCATTGAGCAATTACCAATTCGATTCACGTTTTACGAAGATTCAGACCTTTGACCTCGAAACTGGAATGTTATCTAAACCCATCCTGGAAACGAATTTTCAAGAAAAAGGAAAACTCAGTCCGAATGGTCAATCTGTTTTACTAACAGGTGAATATTCACTTTGTGGTTTACAACGCGTGAAACTTTCCGATGGCAGTGAACAAAAACTTTTGCTTCTACCATCAAAAAACCTAACTGTGACGCTACAACTGAACGCAATCTGGCAAAATGAATCTCAATACCAGGTGACCGGTACGGCATCCATTGGCGATGTGAAAGGTTTAACTGTAATTGGAACAGGATATCCCGAAGGTGATAAATATTTTGTTAATCCCAAAACTTCACCCATTCGTCCTCCATACACTGAACTCAAAATTCGAGACAATGGTTCGCAGGTTTGGTCTGGCACTCTATTCAATTATGGGTCGCAAGGGCAAGCCAACACCTACTCAGGGAATTTTTTTATTGGAAATGACTACGATGTTGTTTATGGTCTTGAGGTCACACGAACGCCTTGAAGCTTGTGTACACTCGAGCCATGAACATGACCAACATTCCCTTCGGCACAACCGACTGGGCAAGCATTGAACCCACCGAACACGCGGGTATCACGGGCATGGCGTACTGGCGAACTCGAGATTTTGCGGGAATACGTGTGCGGATGGTCGAGTACACGGCGGGTTATCTTGCCGATCACTGGTGCAGCAAGGGGCATATCTTGTTGTGTCTTTCTGGTGAACTCGAGACGGAACTTGAGGATGGGCGGGTGTTCGTCTTAAAACCTGGCATGGGTTACCAAGTCGCTGATAACGCTGAAGCGCACCGCTCGAGAACCAAAGTGGACACCAAACTTTTCATCGTGGATTGAGGTTAAACTTGTGGTATGCGTTCTGAATTTCGCTCAAAGTTGCTCGAGGCAGCCCATCATTTTGGCACTCCGCTTTACGCTTACGACTGGTTGGTGATTCAGGCTCAACTCGAGCGAATTCGTATGGCATTCGGTGATGCTCGGATGTTTTACGCCATGAAAGCCAACCCGAATCTGGGTATTTTAAAGCGTTTAAATGCCTTGGACGTCGGCTTTGAGGCGGTTTCTGGCGGCGAGTTTGAACGGGCGTTGTTGGCTGGCGCTCGAGCCGATCAGATTGTTTTAAATGGTCCTGGCAAGCTCGATCTGGATTACGTTCGGGCTGGTGAGGTTGGCGCGAGCATCATTTTGGATGCAATGGACGAATTCGCTCGGGTGGCACGGTTTGCGCCTGGTTCGCAGGTGCTGATTCGGGTCAACCCTGGTCTTCAAGTGTCCACGCACGATCACCTTGCCACGGGCAACGCCGGCAGCAAGTTTGGGGTGAAGTTGACGGATGTGCCAAATGCGGTCAAACTTGCCGAGCAAGCGGGTTTAAAAGTCATCGGCTTGCACATGCACATCGGCTCGAGCATCGAAGACCCGCACGACTACAGCGACGCGCTTGAGCGAATGGCGGCACTGGCGAGAGTCATTGGCGCTCGAGAGGTCTTTGACATGGGCGGCGGTTTCGGTTTGGAGTTTGACCTTGTGCCGCTCGCCAAACTGGCTCGAGAGGCTGCCGCGAATTTCGGGGCGACAGAACTCTGGCTCGAGCCTGGACGCTGGCTTGTGGCGCAAGCTGGGGTGCTCTTGACCCAGGTTCTCGGGCGCAAACAAACCGAGCGAAATTTTGCAATTGTTGATGCGGGCATGAGCGAACTGATCCGCCCGATGTTGTACGGCGCGGTTCACGGGGTCGAATCGCTCGATGGGACTGGAAACCTCGAGATGTTGGACATTGCGGGTCCAGCCTGTGAGAGCGGCGACATTCTGGCGCGGGATGTCAGTTTACCCGAACCCAAAGTGGGTGATTTGCTGGCGGTTTTGAACGCTGGGGCTTACGCGGGAAGCATGGCAAGCAATTACCTCACCCGCTCCAAACCTGCCGAAGTGTTGCTCGAGCAAGATGCCTGGGTGCAACTGCGCCGCCGTGACACGTTGCAAGAAATGCTGAAAGCCGAACTCGAGCCGCTGGATTAACGGATTTCAGAATCGTATTGAATGTTCACAATTGTAAACGTGCCAGAAACCACCGTCACGTCCTGAGGGTTGGCTCGAGGTAAAACGTTGTCCATTGGGCTTTGCGGGTCTATCGTGTACGTTCCAGGCTCGAGTTCGATCTTGAAATTGCCTTGCGCGTTGGCTTGAAATTGCGTAACGTAAGCCTTGTTTGCGCCCATCACATGGATCAAGCCTTTGTATGGACGGTCGGCACAGTTCGAGTCGTTTACGTTTTGCACAGGGCACGTCGGTCCAATGGTCACCGTACCTTCGATGCCACTTTTGCTCGAGCCGTTTTGGTGCACGGTGCCTTGCTCTGTCGCATTGCACGCAGCCAACACCAAAGCCAGTGCCAAGCTTCCAAAAAATTTCATTTCGCACCTCCAACGCCCGAGGTTAACGCAACAATTCGCGCAAAAACTTGACACTCGAGCGAACTTCATCCGCGCCGCCGTTGATTTCAAGGTTGATCGTACCCGAAAAATTCTTAAGAAATTCACGCATACTTTGCCACGGCACTTTGCCGGTGCCGAGCGCCTGATGCGCGTCGCTAGCACCGTCATTGTCTTGCAAGTGAAAGTGCTGCAATTTGCTTAACCCGTGCAGGTATTCCTCGAGCCGTTTCAAGCCGTTTTCAAGCCCGCCACTCGAGCTGCCATCACTTTTTTCGGTGGTGCAACCTTCAACCAGCGCGTGACCAACATCCAGGCAGTTGCCAAAGTGCTCGCCCGCCTTTTGGGTCAGTGCCTCGAGTTCATTCACGCCGCGCAGCAAGTCGTAACCGTCGAGCGCCAGATTCTCGATCATCACGGGCACGAGGGGGATTATTTCGCTCAGGCTTTGCTCGAGTTTTTGTTCCGCGAATTGTTTCATTAAAGGGTGACGCAGCGGAATCAAACCCGAATGCAGCACGCCGAGCATCGCGCCGATTTCAGCCGCATACTCGAGTCCCCTGTTCGTTCGTGCCACCGAATTCTCGCGCACGCCAGGCATCAGGCTGGCAATATTCAAATCGACGTAACTGAGGTGCACGGTGGTGCCAATGCCCGTGGCTCGAGTCAGTTCCTTGACTTTTTGCACGCTTTGAATGGCGGGTAAAATCTCGAAGGCATCAAAAGCCAATTCGACAAATTGCAACTCGAGTTCGCTGGCAAGTTTGAACGCCTCGTCCAAATCCAGAATTTGCGCGTTAAGCGGTGTAAAACCAAGTTTCATGATTCCCTTTACTGACTCGCCAAGGAACGCTTTTGGGCTTCCTCGAGCACGGTCTTAACATCTTCTTTGCCCTTTAACGCCCGTTCCATCGCCTGCTCGAGGAACACTTTCCAGGCGGCGTAACCTGGCACTCGAGGGCGTGAGACCGCCTCGTCAAATTGCTCGAAGGCGGTTTTGCGGTACGGGTTTTCTTTGTACCAATCCTCGAGTGACTTCAAGGCGCTGCGCCTTACAGGCACGTAATAGCTGGCTTTGGTCCAGGCAACGATGCTCTCAACCTTCATCAGGTATTTCCAGAATTCGTAGGCGCCAGCTTGTTCGTCGTTGCTCGAGTTTTTCATGACCACCAGTTGAGCGCCGCCAAACGGGACAATGGTGCGTGTGCCTTTGGGAAGCGGGGCTGCGCCGAGTTCAAACGCCACGCTGTAAGGCAGAATATCTGGCCAGTTGGCGATGCTGGCGATTGCCATGTATGCCTTGGTGCGCACAAAATCGAGAATCGCAAATTGTGCTTCGCCCAAGGATCGCGGCACGGCGTTGCCCGATTTCACCAGGTCTTGCAAAAATTGCAGTGCCTCGATCACCTCCTTGCTGTTAAAATTTGGCTTGCCGTCGCTGGTGACGACATTTCCGCCCCTCGAGAGCACCATCTGCTCAAATTGCCAACTGTCGGCGATGGCAATAAAGCCTTTGCTGGTGCGGCTGGTCAAGGCTTTGGCGACGCTGGCAAATTCGGTCCAGGTGGTTGGCGGTTTTAAACCCTTATTGCGAAATTGGTTGGCGTTATAAAACAAAACGGGTGTGCTCGAGTTCCAGGGTAAGCCAAATCGTTTGCCGTCATAAACCCCGTAATTCCAGAGCGCTGGAAAGAAATCCTTCACAAAAGCTGGGTCGAGCGCTTTATCGAATCTCGAGAGGTCCGCCAGCGTGTCCTTTTCGGCAAGGTTTGGGAAAGTACCAATTTCGGCTTGGAACATCACGGGCGTATTTTTGGCGTTGATCGCCGCCACAATTTTGGTGTTCGCCGTCGGGTAATCGCCGACCATGCTTGGCACAACCTCGAACTTGTCCTGAGACTTGTTGAAGCCGTCCACCAGCGCATTGACGGCTTTTTCGCCGCCAGCCATTGAGTGCCAGAAGGTAATTTTGGTCTTCACATTTTGCGCGTGACTGGCGAACCAGACGCTCGAGAGTCCTGCCAATGCCGCCAGTGCAATCAAAGGTTTTTTCATGGGTTTCTCCTGACTTGATTGTTGCAGTTTAGCTTGTCTTGGAGTCTCGAGATGGCTTAAGCATTCTTGAATCTTATTTTAGTCCGCCCTCGATCACTCGGGTCACGCGGCGTTCAAACAGGGCGTACAAGACCAGAATCGGCAGGCTGGTGAGCATGGCGGCAGCACCCAAAGCGCCCCAATTGTTCGGGTCTTTTTGCAACAATTCGGTCAGGGCGACTTGCACCGTCGTCCAGTTTTTATCGTTCAAAACAATTTTCGGGTACAAGACCAAATTCCAGTGCGCGGCAAAGCCGAGCACCGTGGCGGCGGTCATTTCGGGACGCAGCAGCGGGGCAATGACTTTGGTTAAAATTTGCAAGTTGGTTGCGCCGTCGAGTTTGGCGGCTTCGACGTAAGCCCAAGGCAGTTTGACCACGCCGCCGTAGAGCAAAAACACCGTGAACGGACTTGCCAGAAACGGCAGCACCAACGCCAGGGGGTTGTTCAGTAAATTCAAATCCTTCAACAAGCCGTATAGCGGCACAAGCAGCAATTCGGCTGGCACGCTGAGCAAAAATAAATACAGCGGCAAGACGTTCGTTCCCGCCCGAATGGCAAACGCCGCAGGCAGCGCAATCAAGACTTGCAAGCCAGCCACGATGCTCGAGAGCAGCAGACTGAGCAAGAGCGGGCGGATCAGTTCTTTAAATGGCAGCTCGAGGTAATTTTGAAAGGTGAAACCGACCGGAATGGTGACATCGGGTTTAAACAGCGCTTCTTTGGGAATGAACGAGCTGTACGCCAACCAAATGATCGGCAGCAGCACGAACACGACCATCAAACCAACCACAATTCTCCCAAACCAAGTGCCTTTCGGTGGCGCTCCAGCCTGCACTTTCTCCGGCGTTTCGGGTTTAAGGTTCGGGATCATAAATCACTCTTTAAAGCTCGAGCTTGAAAAGCGGAAAATGTAAAGGCGAGTGCCAGAATCAACACGCTGAGTGCCGCGCCGTAACCGAGGTTCGGGGCAGTGCCAAAGGCGGTTTCGTAAATCAGATAGCCGACCACTCGAGTTGAGCCGAACGGTCCACCTTGGGTTAAAAGAAGTACAGCCGTGTAACTCTGAATGGCGTACAAACTGCCGACCACCGCCAAAAACACGATGCTGGGACGGAGTAACGGCAGGACAATTCTAAAACGCAATTGGTTTTCGGTTGCACCGTCCACCCTGGCTGCCTCGAACACTTCGGTTGGAATGCTTTTCAAGCCCGCGCTGACGATCAACGTGCCGTACCCGACGTTTTGCCAGATCGTGAACAGCACAATCAATGCCACACCCGCCCAGCCTTGATCGTGCCAGGGCAGACGCAAAAAACCGCCGGTCAGCGTCGCCAGCATTCCGTAATCGGGTTCATAAAGGGTGTACCAACCGATGGCGCTCGCGCCGATGGTCCATAAACTCGGCAGGAACAAAATGGCTTTCACCAACCGTTCCAAGCGTGTGCCCTCGAGTTCGATGGCGCACAGGGTCGCCAAGCCAACAAACAGCGGCAGGGTGCAAAGCCCAAAAATCAAGGTCAGCAGCAAACTGCGCCCGACGTTGGGGTCAGCCAGCATTCGGGCGTAATTGTGAAGTCCCGCAAAGCCCTCGTAAACAATCGAGTATTTTTGAACTGAAATTTGAAAGACCTGAATCAGCGGATAGGCGATAAAAAGTGTTAACGCCAGCAAGGATGGAATCACGCCCCACCAGGCGGGCGCGAGGCGAAAACGTGATGCTTTGGTTTTGGGGGAATCTGAAATCACAAATCAACATCGCACATTGCGGCTGGTTTCTCGGGTCAAAGCAAAAAGCGAATGCCCGTGAAGGCGTTGAATACGCCCACGGTGTTCCAGGTGAAGCCTGCCTCGACTGAAAACGCGTCGAAGTAGTAGCGCAGCCCAAGGTTGATGTCAAAGCTGTAAACGAACGCGTTGGAAAGTGGTCGAACGTAATTTCCGAGGCTGATCAAACTCAAACTAAACGTTGCGTGGAAAGGCTCGAGGTTGAGGTCTGCCATCGGTCCGAGCGCGAAATGAAAGCCAAAACCGCCAGGCTGAAACTTAAAGCTGATGTCCGCCCAAGCCCCCACCGCAATCGGTAAATCGCTGCCGAGCGAGTTGAAAATCACCACGTTGATGCCCGTACCAAAACCAAACGAGACGCCGTTGCGGCTGGCGTCGCTCGAGGATTGCGAGCCGATGGTGATTTTTGGGGTGATCGCAATGTCGAGCGGGAAGCCTCCCAAATCGAGCGGCGTCTCGTAACCCAGGGTGACGCCAATGGTGCGCGGGTCTAGAAATTGATAGCCGAACGTCACCGATATGGCGCGTTCGGTGGCGATGGCAACGGGGGCGGTTTGGGCTTGCGCGGAATTGAGCGCCAAAAATCCCAGGAACGATATGAGCAGGCTCAAAACTCGAGTGAAGCGGATTGATTTCATTGGTCCTCCTTGAACACTGATTTGTAGTATACGGCTCGAGTTGTATTGAAAGCATCAAGATTTGCCGCTAAGGATCAAATGGGCTGTTCTCACCCGTTTGAGATGATTCGACTTTACATTTTTCTAAAGTGAATTGACGCTACTTTTGTCTAAAGTCTTTTGGAGGTATCAAGTGAAACGACTGCTTTGGATGGTTGGTTTGGTGGCGCTTTTTGCCTGTAACGATCAGACAAAACCCCCAATTGCCCACAACGAATCTGGAGTTCTGGGAAGCCTCGAGTTTCAATTGGATTCGGTTGGAACAGCCACAGCCAGCTTTAAACCTCGAGCCACGCTCTCCGATTCGGCGGCGAGCTTCACTTCGACCGCCTTTGGTGTGACGGACGCCAGTGGAATTCGGTTTTTCAACGCCACGTTTAGCGTCAAGAACAACACGGCAAGCGATTTTAAAAACTTGTCTGTCGTGATGTACAACCAAAGTGCTCAAAACCTTCAAGGGACTGCCATCAAAGAATTGCAAACGTTTTCTGGCGCACCAATCACCGATGCGGCGGTGGTCAACCGCATCAAACCCACCCATGCGATGGGCAGCGCGACAAGCATCGACATGGCTCGAGCCGATTTTCAAGCTTTTGATTCCGCTCAGGTCGCCCAGATTCAAACCGATGCTCGGGCGCTGGGGGTTATTGCCAACAGCGACCAAATCCTCGAGTACGGTTTTGTCGCCCGCAATGGAACTGCCAGGGGAATCGCGGCGGGTGCAACCGGCAGCATCACATTGGCGTTTCGAGTTCCCAAAACGGGCGTCGCCAGCGAACCGTACCGTTTTAAAGTGACCGCCGTGATTTTTGACGCACCAACCACGGTCGTCACGCGTTCTCGAGAGGAAAGCGCCAGCAGCGCCGCATCTCGAGCGGGCAGCATCACCGACCGCACAAATCCAACCGAAGTGGTGCTGATTGGCAGCGATACCCAAACCTCGAGTTGCGCCAATTGCACTTTTACGCGCCGCAGCAACGCGCAAATCTCGAGTTCGGGTCAAAACCTATTGGATGACCCAAGTACCTTGGGTTTTAGCATCGAAACCGTCAAAACTGGACTTGGCATTCCCTGGAGCTTGAATTTTGCGACAGACGGCAGTTTGTACCTCACCGAACGAGGCTCACCTGGAATCAAAGTGTCGGTCAAAAAACTCAATCCGAGTACGGGGGCATTGACCACCATCACCGATTCTGGAAACTCGAGCATCCGCCAAGATGGTGAAGGCGGTGTGCTTGGCATGGAACTTGACCCAGATTTTGACACCAACAACCAGGTTTACATTTGTTACTCGTTCTGGCTGGGCAACGACTCGAGCAACAACAACAATCGCCGCAACCGTGTCTCGAGGTTCACGATTTCTGGTACAAACCTGACTGGGGAAACGGTGCTGTTTGACAACATGCTCGGCTGGTCAAACCACAACGGTTGTCGCGTGGCGAACGGTCCAGATGGTAAATTGTATTTTAGCATTGGCGACGCCGCCGATTATGCCCCAGGTCCAATCAAAGCCCAAGATCCCAACACCTTGGCGGGCAAGATTTTTCGCATCAATTACGATGGTTCGATTCCCAGCGACAATCCTTATTACAACACCTCAAGCGGTTCGGCTCGAGCCGTCTGGACGTTTGGTCACCGCAACCCTCAAGGGCTGGCATTTCAACCTGGCACGAATGCGCTCTGGTCGTCTGAGCACGGGCAAAACACCCGCGACGAACTGAATTTGATTTTAAAAGGCAAGAATTATGGCTGGCCCAGTTGCGTCGGCACACAGAGTCTCAACTCGCCATTAAACGTGCCTCAAGATGGAACGACCTACAACTGCGCCGTCAGCAGCAATTTGACCGCCAGCAACTACCAACCCGCCATCAAAGAATACGACCCAAGCGTGACCGTGGCGACCAGCGACATTGCCTTTGTGACCTCGCCGTTGTTTCCAGAATGGAACGGCAACCTACTGATGAACACGCTCAAAGCCAACCGAATGTACCGCATTACCCTAAATGGCTCGAGCGTCGCTAGCGACCAGGTCATCATCCCTTCAGGTTACGGGCGACTGCGTGATGTCACGATCTCACCCGATGGATTGATTTATTTCTCGAGCGACGATGGCGCAATTTACAGGATGATTCCAAAATGATTGAATTTGTCAGCCACGAGCGTCCCACGAATTCAAAGCCTGGCGACTCGAGCAAACAAGGTTCTTCAAGCCCTGAAAGTTGATTGCGCTTTGAGGTTCATAAATGGTGTGGTGCAGAGTTTGAACCTCGAGTGATACCCAAAAGCGCGGCGTTTCTTTGAACGCGGTGAAAAATGCTCGCAAATTTGCTCGAGTCGGGACAATCGACTCATCACTACAGTTGAAATGTGCCTTTCTCAAGGCATTTTCTCGAGTTTGTGACAGTATTGTGTTTTGGTTTACAGCAAAACCTTTTAATGCTATTATGAACTGTTGCTCTCGACACGGCTTTACTTCAACGTCGCCAACTCGAGAGGCGCAAGTCTTAGGAGGACTTTAGGAATGGAAGACACGGTCATTCAGAATCAGACCGCTGAGGCGGTCAACACTCAAGCCGCACCTGCGGCACCCGTAGCCGCTTCAGCACCAGCCGAAACGGAATATCCCGCCATGACGATGGAAGACGTGCTCGCGTCGGAAGAGGATCGCGTCAGCGAACTCAACCGTGGCGATGTCGTCTCTGGAACCGTCGTGTTTGTTGGAGCCGAAGGCGTGGCACTCGATGTCGGCGCGAAGATAGAGGGCACAATCCCGCTGAACCAACTCAGCGAAGAACCCTTGACGCTCGAGCAAGCCCAAGAGCAATTCAAACCAGGCGACAAGATCGATGCTTATGTGGTTCGTTCTGACATGCAGAACGGCGTCATCATTTTGTCTAAAAAGCGTGCCGAGCAAGATAAAGGCTGGCGCAAGCTTCAAGCTGTGTTTGAAAACAACGAAAACATCACGGTTCACATTGACGAAAAAGTCAAAGGTGGTCTTGTGGCAAACATCGAAGGCGTTCGCGCTTTCTTGCCTGCCAGTCAACTTGATGTGCGCCGCGTCAACGAACTCGATCCTTACGTTGGGCATCCGCTCGATGTTCGTCTGATCGAACTGAACCGCAAACGCAACCGCGTGATCATTTCACGTCGTAGCATCATTGAAGAGCAAAAGAACAAAGCCAAAACCGAAACGCTTGACCGTCTTGCCCCAGGCACGATTCTCGAGGGTGCGGTCGTCGAAATCACCGATTTTGGCGTCTTCGTCAACCTCGGCGGCGTCGATGGTTTGGTTCACCGCTCCGAATTGACTTACGCCCGTTTTAACCATCCAAAAGAGGTCGTGAAACTTGGCGAGCATGTCAAAGTCCAAGTGATTGACGTGGACGGCGAACGTGACCGCATCAACCTGTCCATGAAAGCCCTATCGAACGACCCGTGGCAAGCCGCCGTCGAGAAGTACACGATTGGGCAGCGCGTCAAGGGTAAAGTCACCAACCTCACCAACTTCGGTGCATTCGTCGAAATCGAATCTGGACTCGAGGGTCTGATTCACGTTTCCGAACTTTCCTGGACCAAACGCGTGCGTCACCCCAACGAAGTCCTCAAAGAAGGCGACGAGGTCGAAGCCGTCATCTTGCGCATGGACTCCAAAGACCGTCGCATCAGCTTGGGCTTGCGTCAAACCACCCCTGACCCTTGGAGCGCCCTGCCAGCCAAGTATCCACCAGGAACACCAGTCAGCGGCAAAGTCACCGGCTTAACCGATTTCGGCGTGTTCATGGAAATCGAAGAGGGCATCGAAGGCTTGATTCACATTTCCGAACTTGCCCACGAGCGCGTCACCAACCCAAGCGATCTGTTCAAAAAAGGCGACGACATCGAAGCCGTGGTCTTGAACATCGACCCCGTTGACCAACGCGCCAGTCTTTCCCGCAAACGCACCCTTCCAGGTGGACCACCCGTCCGCGAAGAGGGCGCATCAGGCAGCACCGGCGCGAACATCCCAAGTGGACCGAGCCGCGCAGAGCGCTTTGGCACACGCGAGGGCGGCGCAAACCGTTACGGCGGCGGCGGCAACCGAGGCAACCAACAAGGCGGCGGCAAAGGTGGACGTGGCGGATACGACTACGACTACTCGAGCAGCAACAACAACAGCGCCAACGCTGACGCTGGCGGCGGTAAAGTCACCACCAAACTTGGTGACGTGTACGCGGACTTGTTCGCCCAATTTGGAATCGGTGGCGGTAAGAAAGACGAACTCAAAACCGAAGAGAAAGTTGTTGCCAGCGCACCAGCAGCACCAGCCCCAGTGGTTGAGGCAGCACCAGAAGTGGCAGCAGAAAGCTCGAGCGAAACCAGCGAAAGCTAAAACTCGAGATATAGGTTTGAAAGAAGAAGGCGATCCGAAAGGGTCGCCTTCTTTTGACACTCGAGGTGCAGAAAATTCACTTGCTCAAAAGGCTTGTTTACTTTGAAAGGTGCTTTCAACCCCCTAAAAATTAACGTAGAATTGACCAAAGTAGCCAAGACATTTTCGATACAGGGAGTGTGTAGTTATGAATGATGATATTCATTTTCTTCGAGAAACAGTCGTCAATATCGATGCCGCTGTGGTTGGTATCAGTTCATCAAGTTGGGTATCTGCATCAGCGGAATCTACCGAGGAATCGGCGCGTAGTATTATGGAACCCAATCGCTTTGACATTCTTCCAATCGAAAATCCTAAGGGCGTGCGTGAGTATTTTAAAACAGACATCTATAACCAATATTCAGCAATTTCTCGTCACGCTATTGGTCATCGTGATGTTGTTCCCTTTTCCACGCCAATACGAACCATTGTTGAGCGATTTTCTATAGATAAAAGAACTTTTCTCTTTCTGGTGAACGAGCGACGCATTGTTGGTTTGATCACACTATCAAATTTAAACTGCCGACAAGTATCGATTTATTTGTTTAGCTTATTTACGGAATTAGAGGTTAAAATAGGCAATTTATTGATGAAAAACTGTAAAGAAGATGAGATAAAAAATTTAACTTTTGAAAATAGTAATTATCCTAAACACCGAGGTATTAAAAATCGCTATAAAGAAGATAAAGAAAACGGAGTAGAAATCCCGGTAGTTGAATATCTATATCTATCAGATTTAATAAATCTGATAGAAACAAAGAAATTTTATAGAGATATTGGTCTTCAAGATGATGAAGAATCTAAAAAAATTCTTAAAGATTTGAATAAAACGCGAAATACTGCTGCTCACCCAATAAAATCTATAATATTAGATTTGGATTCATGTTGTGAATTATGGAAACAAATAGAGCTTGTAGAAAATATCTTATTTTACCTTCGATAAATTTGATTAATTCCCATCCTATTTCTTAATTTCTTATTTTTCAAGGTAGAGGTGATTGAATCATGGCATTAAAAAAATGGCAACACGCAATTCACGCTGTTTTTAAGAAATTACAAGATTATCAAACGCCTATGCCTGACGGTTTAGAACGTGAATTTATTCTGGATGACCAAAACGGGCATTACCAGATTCTGGATGTCGGTTGGATAGACCAAAAACCTGTGCAAGACATCATGGTGCATATTGACCTTAAAAACGATTTTGTTTGGGTGCAAGCCGATAACACCACCCACGGCATTGTGGATGCGCTTCTCGAGCAAGGTGTGCCTCAAAATCGGATTGTGCTTGGTTTTCATGCGCCGTATAAAAGAAAATTTACGGGTTTTGCAACTGGTACGGAAATTTCTGCGTAACTTGAGGACATTTTTCAAGTTCGTTTTGACCCTCGAGAACGCTAGACATTTACCTTATTAAGCGGATTTTAACTTTTAAGTTTGGAATTTTATTCCAACTTTGTTCCGCTGTTAAAACGTGCAAACCTTTTGCCTCTGCCAGAGCCAGACACGCACAGTCCCCCAATGAAAGTTCGTAAGGGTTACGTCTCGCATAAAAAAATGCCACGCCTTCGGCTTGTTGGCGGTCTAAATCAGCCAACTCGAGCAATGCTCCAAAAGCTTCTAGCGCTGCATCCACTTGCTTTGATGTGTGAGTGCCGCTTCCAACCAATTTTCCTTTGGTTTCGGCGTAATTGATTACCGACATCAAAAAGCCGTGTTGAAGTTGTTCTTCAACCACAGCCGCACCGTTTTCGTCTCGAATGAAGGCGATCAAGGCACTCGAATCAATCACGTACAACTTAAAAACCCTTCTTTTTGGCTTCCAAACGACGATTCTCGAGCAATTCTGAAGTCAAATCTTTACTGTCGTCTGTTTTTAGAATTCCGCGCAAGCGTTTCGCCAAAGCTTGACGGGTGACGAGTACAACGTGGTCGCCTTCGAGGGTCGCAATCAATTCATCACCAGATTGAATGCCCAGAGCGCGACGGTATTCGACTGGAATAACAGCCTGTCCTTTTGGTCCAACAGTTACGGTTTGGCTTAACTTTGGAGCAAAGGTTTTACTCATAAAATAAGTATAATACAAATGTATTTGTATAACTTAACTGCTTTCGGCAAGATTTCGTGACGCTGTGGTGGCTCGAGCCAAATCATGTTGCGAGTTTTGTTTGTCACCGCTCGATTTTTCGAGTGATGATTTTGAGTTGTTTAAATCTCCTTCCCTGTCCTGAATTTCTGACCAAATCTGCTAGACTAAACCCATGAACGTGCAACTCGAGTTACCACAAGAGTTAGAAGCACTGCTCAACCCAAACCCAGAACGCAACGTTCTCGAGTCGGTATTGTTGCGGCTTGTTCGTTTGGAAAAAATCAGTGTCGCTCGAGCGGGTGAAATTCTTGGTTTGACCCGTGCCGAAGCCATAAAATGGTACTCGAGCCAAGGTTATCCATTCCCAGAATTTGACACGACAGATTGGGAAGATGAACTCGATAGCGTGAAACCTTTGAGTTGTTGAAGGATAACCTACACTTTTGTTTTAACGCGTTTTAAATCTTTAACCCGAAACTTCACCAAGGCTTTCGGTAAAACTCGAGCAGCATCGCCATCTAGTTCTGGAGCGTCAGCATAACGCCCCTGCGCTTGCCGTGTTGCTATCGGTTCGCGTTTCCTGAATTGTTTTCCTGTGGGAAGCGTTTGGTCGTTCATAGGCTGCATTCTACCACTTGGAAGCCAATTCAATCGATTTTTGCTCGAGATACGCGTCTAAAATGATGTTAGAACTCGAATTGGGTTGTAAGTCAAACTGCATGTCTTTGGAGTAACCGTGTTTACGCCAGAAATCAAGCCCGATTCCGTCTTCAATGCCAAACATCAAATCATGCAAGGTCAAGGTGGCTTCGGGTAACTCGAAACCTGTGTCATTACTAAATGCCAAACGCAATTGCTCGAGTTCAGTGTTCGTAAAACTGGTATTGAATCCCAACCTTGCCCAAGTATAATAACCGTTGGCTTCTCGTCCTCGGACCGCCAGCAGTTCAATACTTTGAAACCCGAGTTGTATTGCTTTGGCAACTTGGTGCGCCAATAATCGCGTTCCGATTTGGTTGCCCGTTGGGTCGAGAAAGAGGTTATCAACCATGATGTAGGGGTCTGTGTTGGCAAAAATATACTCGTGTTGGGTTTGGATGCCCCATTTAGGACAGTGCGCTGCAATGCGCACGACGAGTTCGTCTGGATGCCAAGCGTAATCAAGTTCGCTAACCACACTTTGATTTGGGATGGCTGCTACATCAAGCAATTGCATCAATTTTAGCGCATGGTGATGCTCGAGCAATGAGGCTTCGAGTTCCTTGGCGTCGTTTTGATCGAAAAAATCAATCGTTCGAGGTTGACCAAAAAGTTGTTGACTGATTTCGTCCATAAACTCAAAGAATTATACGATTGTAACCGTGAATTCGCGCTTTTGGCTGTTGTTGAATAAAAAACAATCAATTTTAGCTCGAACCTTTAACCATTCGAGTTTCCTTTTCAATCACCGTGAAGACCACAAAAACCACATTCCCTTCGGGGTGAACATCCACCACGGCTTTCATTTTTTTGCCGCTTCTGAATGGAATATAACTTTCATCCGTCAGCGGCAATCCAGTCTCGAGCGCAACATGGGCTGGATGATCTTGGGGAATGATCGTGCCGTTGCTGAGTGGGTAACGCATTTCACTGGTGCGGGTGCTAAATTCCACCTCGAGCATCTTGGCTTTGGCGCGAAGTACACCAACAATCGCTTTACCCTCCAGACTTTGCGCCAAAACCACGCAGGCGGCAGGTCGTGAAATCGTAAAGCTTTTAACGATGCGTGGGATCGCTCGAGCGCCGCGTCCGTATTTTTGCAGCAGTGCCTCGAGTTCGATTTCTGGCACAAGTATCGCACTTGCCCCGACGTTGCACAATATCTCGATGGCTTCCTCGAGATCATCGCCTTGGTAAGCGTCGTGCAAGTCCGAGAGCAGGTCGTCGTCTGCGAGAATCAAAGCATGGGTGACTTCGTGTGCCATCGTGAAGCGTTGACGCTCGAGGGTCACGGTTTTGGAAATAAAAATCACGTTGCGGTTTGGGTCGAACGCGCCGTCTTTGTCGCCCAGATCGCCGTACTCGAGTTTTGCGCCGATGGCGGCGGCAAGGTCGAGGGGTTCTCGAGCAGGGTGCGAAAGGTTGAACTCGGCGGCGAGTTCGCGCACTCGGGTTTTGTGTTCCTGTAAGACCACGTGTACCTCGAAATAAAAATGGGAACGGATTTGAAACCCGTTCCCACACGTTACCCTAATTTTGGTTTACTCGAGGATGCGTTTGAGATTTCGGTAAATGTCGTACCAGTCTTCTTTGGTTTGCGGACGCTTGCCGCGCAACTCGATGCGAGAAAGGCTCGAGACCCAATCGGGGGTGATGTGTCCGCCCAGAACGGGGTCGGCGAGCAAATCTGCCAAGCCTTTCGGCAGGGCGCTGTCGCTGGCATCGCCGTAAAATTCGACGGGGGCAAGCAAGTCATTCACGCTGAGGTCGTAAGCGCCAGCCAGGGTTTGCAGGGTCTCGAGGCTGGGGTTGGTGCGTCCGCGCTCGAGGTCGCTGAGGTAAGGG